>JASHOJ010000042.1 GCA_030041155.1 Candidatus Binataceae bacterium
ACCAGCGATTTATTATCCTTCGCCCTATCGCTCGGCATCGTACTTCCACGCAGATCGATTATGTCGGAAATACGCCGCGCGCGTTTTCGCCTAAGAGCTTGCGCCGCCGCTTTTCGCCCAGACCGGACACGCTTTCGCGAATCAGGCGCGAGGCTTCCAGAGTGGAATCGATATGAGGAAAATCCGATCCCCACAGCACGCGGTCCTCGCCTAGCAAATCCATCGTGGCGCCAATCGTGCGCTCTTCCGGTTCCGCGACCACCCAGATGTTGCGGCGGAAGTAGTCGGACGGCTTGAGTTTGGTGGGAAAAGTGAAGCCGAGATGCTGATACTTCTCGTCCATCCGATCCATGATGTACGGGGCCCATCCGCATCCCGCCTCTACGCACAGTACTTTGAGGCGCGGAAACCGATCGAAGAGCCCGTCCGCCACCATCGTCATCGCGGCAGGCACCACTTGAGCAAAGCCGCCGAGCGCGAATCCATAGACGGCGCGAAAATCGCCGGGCTGATAGAACTGGCCGATAATCCCCGGCGACCGATTGAAGCGGACGATCACGTGGAGACAGACGGGAACCTGCGCGTCCTCGCACTCGCGCCAGATCGGATCGAAATCCGGATGCGAGAAGCGTTTGCCCTTAATCGTCTCCGGCGCCAGGAAGATACCCTTGAATCCGAGCTTAAGGCATCTCCGCAACTCCGCCAGCGCCGCATCGGGATTTTGGATCGCGATATGCGCGATTGGGATGACGCGGTTGCGAGCACGGGTCGCAAAGTCATTCAGCCAGTTGTTGTATGCGCGCGTGTATGCCAACGCGAGGTCATCGTCCTCGGTGTCCCATAGAATTCCGACGGTGGGAAACAGGACGCCAGCGCTGACGCCCCATTCGTCAAGCATCCGGACCCGTTCTTCGGGCACGTACGAGGCGGGCGGGCATCCTTCCAGATATTTTCTCTGGCCTGGAACGAACAAGGTTTCACGCGGCAGATTGGCGCCGCCTAATCCGGCAAGCGTCCCCTTGAGCAGCGGCTGATTGTCAATCAGCAGGGTTTCCATCCCGTCGGACGGGTCAGTCACGATCCGGATTGCGCGGTCGCGAAAGCGCGGCTCGATATAGGTCTGCCACAGATTTGGCGGCTCCATCACGTGGGAATCGCAATCGACGACGAATTCGGCGCTCATCGCGAACTAATCTAACATGCTCCGAGCCTCGCGATGAAGCGCCGCGCGGTCACGAGCTTTCCATCGCGGCGCCAATTAACACGCCGATAATCAGCGCGACGCCAGCGATAAACAGGATTGCTATCGCCATACCGATCGAATGCGCCGCCGCCTGCTGCTGCGCGCTTATCGGCGTCTCGACATGCGCGGTATGAACGCCCGAGTGGTAGCCGGACTGCGATGTGTAGTAGAGGCCGGTGCCCGGGATGCCTACGGTTTTGCGAATTCCCCTGCTGCCAAGCGTGACATGCGCGCCGCGCACGCCGAAGGTCAAACTCGGCCCCGATTTGGATAGATTGAGCGATAGTCCCGGAAAGATTTTTGCCCGGCGATAAAACCTGAAGTTGCCCACGCCATATCCCTCGATTTTCGACCGTTCGCGCCGGCCGCCGCTTACACCCTTATCGCTCTCGCCGCGCCGCAAAGAAATCGCTGAGCAGCGACGCGCACTCCTCCGCCATCAGGCCCGAATAAACCTCGATCCGATGATTCAGGCGCCCGTCGCGCCCAATGTCGAACACCGATCCGAGCGCGCCCGCTTTCTCATCGCGAGCCCCGTACACCACCGCGCGAATCCGGGCGCTGATTATTGCGCCTACGCACATCACGCACGGCTCTAAGGTCACGTACATCGTCGCATCCGGCATTCGGTAGGATTTCAGCCGCGATGCCGCGGCGCGAAGCGCGACAATTTCCGCGTGGGCGGTCGGATCAGAGGTGGAAATCGGCCGATTCGAGCCCCGTCCGATGATTTCTCCATCCGCGACTATCACCGCGCCGACCGGGACCTCGTCCTGGGCCGTCGCGGCCCGTGCTTCCTTGAGCGCGGCAGCCATGAAATGCTCATTCGCGTGGTTCATCGTGACCGCCAAAGCGGCTAATAGCAGATTGACATATACTCAGGCGCTTACGAAGATCGTCTTGCAGTGGCACATACAGGATTCGGACCTACAGGATTCGGGAGGCTTCGTATGAAGAAGCTCGTGGGATTGCTGACTACGGGACTGACTGTCGCGATTTTCGCCGTCGCGTCCACCGCGCTCGCGGGTATCACCGTGAGCCAGAGTTCTTTGCAGTCGCGCCGCGAAGCGCAGCTTCATCGAATGTACGACCATCCCCTGGCGCGGGTGGTCCAGGTGAAGGACGTCAACGTGAAGGTCACAACCGACAAGATCATGCATTCCTGCTGTATGCCGCCGCATCTGGTGGTCGCGGGCGATGTGGTGAACGTCGATACTCATCCGATCGACTATGTGAAATTCATCTTTAACTTCGAAGACAAGAACGGCAAAGTCGTTCACTCCGAAACCGTCTACAATCATCTGGCCGCGAGCATGAACGACGACGCCGAAGTGATGCGGATCCTGAAGGAGAAGCCGCACTTTGTTCCGATCGCGCCCGGCGGATCGGATCACTTTGCAATGTCGATCCTCACGCCGATGCTGCCGGCGTACTCGAAAGTCCGGGTGATTCCGGAAGTCGATGCCGCGCGCTAGCACGGCCGCTGCGGGCGCGATAGTTGTCGGAGCATGGCTGAGATAGCCGAGACCGGCGCGCTCGAGCTGAAACTTCGCCTCGATCGAGGCGAGAGACCGATTATCCTCGACGTTCGCGAACCAGAGGAGGTCGCGATCGCGTCGTTTCCGGGTGCAATCCATATCCCGATGGGCGACGTGCCGTCGCGGCTGTCGGAACTGGACCCCGACCGCGAAATAATCGTCGTATGCCATCACGGAATCCGCAGCGCGCAGGTCGCGATGTATCTTTTGCGCAATGGCTTTGAGCGGGTAGTCAATCTGAGCGGTGGAATTGACGCCTGGGCCACGCAGGCCGACCCAAAAGTCGCGCGATATTAACGTGTCTGTCGCGCCGCCCTTCAAAGCGCAATAATCATTTCCTTACAGGAGACCGCTTACGATGATGTTTCTTGGCGCGGCAATCCAGATGGCCGCGGCCTCCGATAAGCCCGCGAACCTGGAGCGTGCCGAGCGCCTGGTGCGTGCGGCCGCCGCGCGGGGCGCAAGCCTGATCGCGCTGCCAGAGATGTTCAACTGGCGCGGACGCCGCGCCGAGGAGTCGGCGGCGGCCGAATCGGTCGAGACTGACGAGTCGATCGCGCGGATGGCGGCGCTCGCACGCGAACTTGGCGTGCATATCGTCGCCGGATCGATCGCGGAACGCGCGCCGGGCGAAACGCGGAACTATAACACCTCGGTCCTAATCGTTCCCGACGGGAAAAGAGCCGCGGTATACCGCAAGATCCATCTGTTTGACGTCGACTTGCCCGGTCGCGTCACAGTGCGCGAGTCGGATGCGAAGATTCCCGGCGCGGAACTTGTCTGCGCGCCGACCAGGCTTGGTACGATCGGCCTCTCCGTATGCTACGACCTGCGGTTTCCCGAACTGTTTCGGCAGCTCGCGCTCGCGGGCGCGCGGATAATCACTCTGCCGAGCGCATTCACCTTTCCCACCGGAGAGGCGCACTGGGAAGTGCTCATCAGGGCGCGCGCGATCGAGAACCAGGTCTACATGATCGCTCCGGCGCAATACGGGCCGAATCCGCACGGCTTCAGCGATTACGGAAACTCGATGATCGTCGATCCGTGGGGACGGGTGCTTGCTCGCGCCGCCGATTATGAGGGCGTGGTAGTCGCTCCGATCGACCTCGATTACCTGGAGCGCATGCGCCGCGAGTTGCCGGCGCTGTCGCATGCGCGCCTGCTACACGAGCCAGAGCGCCATTCTTTGCCGCGCGCGGAGGATAGCTCGGCAACTCCGGCACCTATCGGCGCGAGGAAAGTATCATGAAAAAAATTGCACCACTCGCGGCCGCACTGTTACTTATCGGCGGTTTTTCCGGCGCGGTCCCGACGCCGGCGCTTGCGCATGACATGGGCGCGATGAGCGACATGACGATGCCGAGCGGGAATCTCACGACCGCGATGCAGATGCGGTCCCATATGAAGCTAACCGACGTGCGCGCCGAGACCCCGCAGGATATCGCGCGCGCCCAAGACATCCTGGCGACGCTCAGGCGGGTGCTCCTGCCCTATCGCAACTACAAAGTCACGCTCAGTCAGGGTTACCGGATTTTTCTGCCATCGGTGCCGCAGGACGTCTATCACTTCACCAATTACGACTACGCCGCCGCCGAGTATCGCGGCAACTTCAACCGCGAGCATCCGGGCTCGCTGCTTTACACCAAGCAGCCGGATGGCAGCTATACCCTGGTGGGCGCGATGTATAGCGCGCCGCCGGATTTCACCCAGGATCAGTTGAACGAACTGATCCCGCTCAGCATCGCGCGATGGCACGAGCACGTGGATATCTGCCTGCCGAGCGGTATCACCCTGAACGACCTGATTCGCGGCGATGTTGGCGCCGGGCAGGACCTTCCCGGGATGATTCCGATTGCGGCGAATCCGGAGGCTTTCGATCGCGACCAGAAGTACGGTGTGTTTGCCGACGGACGCTTCGGCTTTACCGGCACGATCGATACCAAATCCGCTTGTCAGGCGGCGGGCGGGCATTTTCTGCCGCTCGCGTTCGGATGGATGGTGCATGTTTATCCGTTTTCCGGCAACGATCTGAAAGTCGCGTTTGGAATGAGCGTGCCGAAGGTAATCTCCAGCCGATAAGAGAGGCTCCAGATGATGGAGCTTCATCGGCATTACATCGATGAGTTCGTTTCTGCCGCGCCTTGACGGCGGAACCCTGCGCAAGTTAATCAGGCTTCACTCTGGATTGTGCGCGCGCATCTCTTAGGCGCGCGTCAATTCCGGTTCGCAATGAGCAATCGCAATTTGAGGTTTCTACGACATGGCTGATGGACCCCTGGCTGGGTTTCGGATCCTGGACTTGACCGCGGTAATCTCGGGACCGTTTTGCACCCAACTGCTGGGTGATCTCGGCGCCGACGTCATCAAAGTCGAGCCGCCCGAAGGCGATTCGATGCGCCGCAACGTCGGTCCGAAGAAGAACGGACTCACCGCCGCGTTTATGAACTTCAACCGCAACAAGCGCGGCATCGTTATCGACATCAAGAAGGAGCACGGGCGCGATCTGGTGCGCCGCCTTGCGGTCAAGGCCGATGCTCTGGTCGAGAACAATCGCCCCGGAGTCGCCGACCGGCTGGGTATCGGTTACGGCGATTTAAGGCGCGCGAATCCGAAGCTCGTGTATTGCTCGATTTGCGGCTTCGGCCCAAAGGGGCGGCTCGCGAATTTTCCCGCCTATGATCCGGTGATCCAGGGATACTCCGGGATGGCGCAAATCCAGGGCGCGAAGAGCGGGCAGCCGACCGCGGTCAAGATGGCGCTCGCGGACAAGGTTTCCGGGATGACCGCGGCGCTGAGCGTGGTGAGCGCGCTATTGGCGGCGCGCTCGCGCGGCGTCGGCCAGTACATCAGGGTTCCGATGCTGGAAGCGATGATGGCGTTCACCGCCAACGACTCGCTTTACGAATACACTTTCATTCCGGAAGAAGAATTTCGTGGAACCGCGCCCAAAAGCTCGACTCTCGATCCGTTCAGGACCAAGGACGGATGGCTGACGATAGCACCGTTTACCGACGAGCAACTGCGCCGTCTATGTGACGCGGTCGGTCATCTGGAATGGTATGACGGCGTGGAGAATCGGCTGGAGCGCGGCCGCGGCATCATGCGCGGACTCGCAAAGCTGTTTCCAGAAGAGCCGACTTCGCATTGGTTGCCAATTCTCGAGCAGGCCGATATTCCATGCGGTCCGGTGCACAACTACAGCACCCTGCTTACCGATCCCGAGATCGTCGCGAACGAAAGCTTTCAGACCTATGAGCATCCCTCGGCGGGCAGGATCCGCACCGTGAGTCCCGGCGCGCGCCTGAGTGAGACGCCGGCCCGGGTGTGGCGAACTCCGCCCCGGCTCGGGGAACATACCGAGGAAGTGCTTCGCGAGCTGGGAATCGATCGATCAGAGCTTGAGGAACTACGCGCGGCGAAGGTAATCAACTGAAGCTTTGCATCGCGACCGCGCCGCTACGAGAACATCTCGGGCTCGCGCGATCCGAGCCATACCAGTCCGCGATAGCTGTAGTGGACGCCTGAGAGCACCGTCACCGCGACGGTCGCGTACAGAAGCGCATACCAATAGCCCGGATCGGTTGCGCCGATTTGCAGCAGTCCGGCGATAACACAGGTGAGTTGAAAGAAAGTGCTGATCTTGCCGAGATAGCTTGGCCGCACGGGAATTCGCTCACCGGCAAAGAACGAGAGCATCAGGTAGCCGAACACGATCACCACGTCGCGGATCACGACGACGCTGAGCAGCCATCCGGGAAAAGTTCCCTCGATTGTCATCACCACGAACGCCGACACCAGCATCAGCTTGTCGGCGAACGGATCGAGGTACGCGCCCAGCTCGGTGCGCGCGTTGAACCATCGCGCGACGGTGCCGTCGAGAGCGTCGGTAATCGCGGCAGCCACGAAGACATACAGCGCCGCCGTGTAACGCTGGCGGGAGAGCAGCGAAAGGAATATCGGGATGAGTCCGAGCCGGCACAGGGTCAGAAAATTGGGAACGTTGAGCAGCCGCGCCGATTCCCGCTCCGCGGCTCTCGGAAGTCCGCGCGCGCCGGCATCCTGAAGCGAAGGATTCTGCTTTTGGCCCGCCGCCATTCGATTCATACCGGCGCGAGCGCCGCCTTGCGCAGACGGCCCGCGATTGGCGCGCTCACCCGCGCCCGCATCGCAACCACGCCGTCGCCGTATTCCTCGCTCAAGACTTCGCCGTCGCGCCGCGCCATCGCAATCAGGTCGCCGCGGCTTGCCGCCAGCGTGACGCTGACCTCCTCTCGCGATCCGCTGAAGTGGCGCGCGATTGTGTCGACTAGGTCGTCGAGCCCGGCGCCGGTTCGCGCCGAGATCGCGACCGTATCCAATTCTCGAGCCGATACCGATACGGCCGTGGCCAGATCGCACTTGTTCATCGCGACGACCCGCGGTGATGCGCCCGCGCCAATCTCCCTCAGCACGCGATCGACGATTTCCATCCGCTCCGGCGCAAGCCGGGAACTTGCGTCGACCACATGCACCAGCAGGCTGGCGGTGCGCACTTCCTCGAGTGTCGCTTTGAAGGCGTCAACCAGTCCATGCGGCAATCGATGGATGAATCCGACCGTGTCCGCCATCATCACCGTCATCCGGTCGGGCAGCTTGAGACGCCGAATAGTGGGGTCGAGGGTCGCGAACGGGCGACCCGCGACCTCCACGCCCGCGTCGGTCAGCGCGTTCATGAGGGTGGATTTTCCGGAGTTGGTGTAGCCGACCAACGCGACGGTGGGATACGGAACTTCCAACCGCCGGCGGCGCTGAATCGACCGCGCGCGCTCCACGTCGCGCAAGCGCGCGCGCAACCGCGTGAGCCGCTCGCGAAGCCGGCGGCGATCGACCTCGAGCTGAGTTTCGCCGGGGCCGCGCGTGCCGATACCGCCGCCCATTCCGGCGGCCGAGCCGCCGCGCACGCGCGAAAGATGCGACCATTGGCGGGTCAGCCGCGGCTGAAGATAGTCGAGCTGGGCGATCTCGACCTGGAGCTTGCCTTCCAGAGTCCGCGCGCGCAGCGCGAAGATATCCAGGATTAGCTGACTGCGATCGATCACGCGGAGCTTAAGTTCGGTTTCGAGATTGCGCGCCTGAGCAGGCGAGAGCGCGTCGTCAAAAATCGCAACGGTGGCCGCACTCGTGCGCGCGATCACGGCGACTTCGGCTACTTTGCCGCGGCCGATAAAGGTGCGCGGGTCGGGCGCGCGCAGGCGTTGGCTCACGATCGACTCGACCGACGCGCCGGCGCTCAGCGCCAGCGCCTTGAGCTCATCCAGCGATTCCTCGGTGCTGATACCGGAGGCGGGACCGAGATCAATTCCGACCAACACCGCGCGTTCAGATTTTTCAGGCGAGCGGCTTTGCAATTTAGCCTCGCTATCGAGTCTATCAAAAGCGCGAGCGGCACGATAAGCGGGTTGTTGGCTTCGGAATTGGGCCGGAAGATGATGCACTCGCGCTATGCCGACGCGCGGAGCCGCGATCAGCGGAGTTGGACCGCGCCAGGTGCGAGGATGCCCTCCAGATCGGCGACCAGGCGCTCGCTGGGACTTACCCGGAAGTCGTCGCCGAGCAGCAACACCGCCTCGCGTCCGTCATCGAGCCCAAGATGAAGGTAGGCAAGGCAACTGCCGCGATTGCGTGACAGAGCACCAGCCAGGTCGTCCAGCAAACCATCCTGCAGCCGGCGGCGTGACGCTCGAATTCTCACCTCGCGCACCGAATCGGTCAGGGCGGCGCCCAGCGGTCGGATTTCATCGATGATTATCTGCGGACGATCTTCGTCAATATCGAGCTTCCCGCGAACGGCCACCGGGTCGTCGCCGGAAATCAGCGCCTCATGACGGGCATAAGTTTCAGGCCATGCGATAGCCTCGACCACGCCGTCGCGATCCTCCAGCGAGAAGGTCGCGTAGCGCTTGCCGGCGCGATTGTTTTTCAGCTTAAGGGACTGCACGACGCCCGCGATTTGTACCTGCGAGCCGTCGGGAGTGCTGAGGAGATCGGCGGTGGTGAGCCGGCTGATTCGCGCGAGCTCGTGCGAATACTTATCGAGCGGATGCGCCGTAATATAGAAGCCAAGCGCTTCTTTTTCGTACTTGAGTTTCTCGCGCGAATCCCATTCGGCGACGCGGGCTTGCGGCGCAAGCTGCTGCGGACGAGTTTTTGCGCCCGCGAACAGGCCCATCTGATTACGCTCGGCGTCGCTCTGCTCTTTTTGCGCGATCCTTATCGCGTCATCTGCGGCTGCGGCCAGGGCGGCACGCGGTGCGCCCGAGAAATCGAACGCGCCGCATTTTATCAGCGCATCGAGGACCCGGCGGTTGATCGTCTGCGCTCCAACCCGGGTGCAGAAATCGGCAAGCCCGAGGAACGGGCCGCCTTTCTGCCGCTCTTCGATTATCGCCGATGCCGCCTTGGCGCCGACTCCGCGAATGGCCGCAAGACCGAACCGGATCGCTCCATCCACGACCGCAAAGCGTGCGCGGCTCTGGTTGATATCGGGAGGAAGAATTTTGATCCCCATCTCGCGCAGCGACGCGATGTTCTTGTACGTCTTTAGGACATCGTCCATGTCCAGCGACATCAGCGCCGCCATGAACTCATGCGGAAAATGCGCGCGCAGGTAAGCGGTCCGATAGGTGATGAGCGCGTAGGCAGCCGCGTGCGATCGATTGAAGCCGTATGAGGCGAAGGTTTCGATTTTCTGGAAGATGCTTTGCGCGAGATCCTTTGCGATGGCGTTTTTTGCGGCGCCTTCGACAAAGCTTTCGCGCTCCTTCTCCATCACCGCTTTGTTCTTCTTGCCCATCGCGGCGCGCAGAATATCCGCTTGCGACAGCGAGTAGCCTGCAAGCGCCTGCGCAGCAAGCATCACCTGCTCCTGATAGACGATTACTCCGTAGGTGTCCCTGAGCACGGGTTCGAGCAGCGGATGATCGTAGACCACGCTCTCGCGCCCGTGCTTGCGATCGACATAGTGGTCCACCATCGTTTTGCCGTCTTCGCGCGCATCCAGAGTGCCGGGGCGAAACAACGATCCGGCGGCGATGATGTCCTCGAAGCAACTCGGTTTCAGTTCCGAGATAAACCGGCGCATCCCGGAGCCTTCCATCTGGAAAACTCCGACTGTGTCGCCATGCGCGAGCAGCCGGTAGGTTGCGGGATCGTTCAAGCTCAGGGATTCGAGCCGGGGCGGCTCTTTTCCGCCTTCGCGAACCAGGTCGAGAGTATTGCGGATCAGGGTCAGGGTCTTGAGGCTAAGAAAATCGAACTTGATGAGTCCGATCTCATCGACCCCCTTCATCGAGTACTGGGTGATATTCGCGGCGCCGCCCTCGATCTCTTTGTCGGCGTAAAGCGGCACCATGTCAGCAAGCGGCTGGTCGGCGATAACCACGCCGGCGGCATGCTTCGAGGTATGGCGCAGCAGTCCTTCGAGGCGGAATGCGTAGTTGAAGAGGTCGGGATGCTTGTCGCGTTCCTCCCTCAACCGCGGCTCCATCTCGAGCGCCTGCTTGAGCGGAAAATCGCGTCCCTGTTTCGGCGCGGGATAGAGCTTCACGATTTTGTCAGTCTCCGCGAATGAAAGCCCGAGCACCCGCCCCACGTCGCGAATCGCCTGCTTGCCCTTGATAGTTCCGAACGTGATTATGAGCGCGACCCGATCGGCGCCGTATTTCTCGCGCACATAGGCCACGACTTCGTCGCGGCGCTCGAAGCAGAAATCCGAATCGATGTCGGGCATCGACTTGCGTCCCGGATTAAGCCATCGCTCGAACAGGAGCTTGTGCTCGATCGGGTCGAGCTCGGTGATTCCAAGCGAATAGGAGACCAGCGAACCAACTACCGAGCCGCGGCCCGGGCCGACCGGAATATCATGATCGCGGGCCCATCCCATGAAGTCCTGCACGATCAGCAGATAGCCCGCGAAGCCCATGTCGCGGATCGTCGGCAGCTCGTAATCCAGGCGCTGATAATAAGGCGCGGCGTCAAAGACGTCGCCGATACGCGCGCGAGCCTCCGCGATGCGGCGCTCAAGGCCTTCGCGCGCGCGCCGCTCCATCTCATCCTCAAGGTTAAAGCTCTGGTCGGCGGCGCTTTTGGAATCGGTGTAGACCGGAAAATGGAACTTGCCAAATTCGAATTGGAAATCGACCCGCCGCGCGATCTCCATCGTGTTGCGAAATTCTTCCGAATCAGCGCCAAACGCCTTTGCCATCTCCTCGGGAGTCTTGACGTACAGCTCGTCGGTGTCGAATCGCCATCGCGACTCGTCTGCCATCGTCTTGCCGGTCTGGATGCAGAGCAGGACCTCGTGCGCTCGAGCATCGTCGCGATGCAGATAATGGCAGTCGTTGGTGGCAACCGCCGGCAGCCCGACTTTTTTCGCGACTTCGCGCAGCGCGCCGTTGAGCGGCGCATGGAGGCGATTGTCTTGCAGCTCGATATAGAAGCGATCGCCGAAGGTCTTCGCGTACCACTCGGCAGCCTCGCACGCCTTGTCCATCCGCGATTGCCTGAGCCATCTTGCGATTTCGCCCGACAGGCAACCGGAGAGCACGATCAGGCCCTTCGAGCACTCTGCAAGAATCTCCTTGTCGATGCGCGGTTTGTAGTAAAGGCCCTCCTGATACGCAGCGGTCAAAAGCCGGCACAAGTTGCGATAACCGTCGCGATTCTGAACCAGCAGGATCAGGTGGAAATTTCCGCCGCCATCGAAGTCATCGCCGCGCGACATCTGGCTGCGATCGGTGCGTCTGCCGGGCGCGAGATACGCCTCGCATCCGATAATCGGCTTAATGCCGGCGGCAACCGCCTTCTGATAGAACTCGACCGCGCCGAACATGTTGCCGTGATCGGTGATCGCGATCGCGTCCATCGCCGACGCTTTCGCATGTTCGATCAGCGGACCGATCTTATTGGCGCCATCGAGAAGGCTGTACTGCGTATGAACATGCAGATGGGCGAAACTCACCTGTCACCCTCCTCCACCCACTCAAGGCCGCCGCGAGCCGGCGGCCCTACCAACGGTCTTCGCGCTCAAACCTTCGCGCCCAAAGCACCAGGCGGACGCGCCGCATCACTTTTTCGCGGCAGGCTCCGCCTTTTCGCCCTTCTTGGCGCCGACGGCCGGTGCCGCTGCTTCTTTGGCGGCCCCTTCCGGCGCGGCCGCGGGTGCGGCTCCCTCGGCAGGAGCGCCTTCCACCGCAGCACCTTCGACCGCCACCGCGGCAGGCGCCGCAACTTCGGCGACCGTAGGCGGCAGGACCGAAACCACCGCATAGTCCTGATCGAACAGCGGCTTGATGTTTCCCGCCAGTTTGATCGAGGAGACATGGATGACGTCGTGGATTCCGAGCGCGCTCACCTCGACCTCGATCGATTCCGGGATCTCGAGCGGCAGGCATTCGACTTCGATCGCGCGCACCAGCGGCTGAAGAATTCCGCCCTCGGCGACCCCAGCCGCTTTGCCGGTGAACTTGAGCGGAACCTCCACCCGGATAGCGCGCTTCAGATCCACCTCGTACAGGTCGGCGTGCAGGATCTCTCCCGAGACCGGCGCGCGCTGAAGGTCCTTGAAAATCACATGGCGCCCGTCGAGGTCGGCGGAAGCGGATTTCAGCTTGATAATTCGCGTTTGCGCCGCCGCGGCGACGCGCGCCTTCAACTCCGCGGCGCCGATAGATACCGGCATCGCTTTCGCGCCAGGGCCGTATAGAATCGCGGGCACGCGGCCCGCACGGCGAATGCCGCTCCTGATACCCTTGGGCCTGACCGGCCGCGATTCACAACTTAATTCTCCGGTTTCCATATGATCCTTCTGATTCGATGCGCACGCGTCTTAATTGAAAAGCGAGCTCACCGACTCCTCATTATGAATGCGCCGCACGGCCTCCGCTATAAGCGGCGCGACCGACAGCATTCTGAGTTTTCTCAGCTCCGCCTGCGCTTTCGGGCGCAGCGGAATCGTATTGGTGGCGATTATTTCCTTGATTATCGATTTATTGAGCCGTTCGCACGCGGGATCGGACAGGATCGGGTGAGTCGCGACCGCCAGCACCTCGTTTGCGCCGGCGGCGGACACCACCTTGGCCGCTTCGGTTATCGTGCCCGCGGTATCGATCATGTCATCAACCAGCACCGCGACCGAGTCTTTGACTTCGCCAACCAGGCGCATCCCCGCTATCTCGCTGGCGCGCTGGCGGCGCTTGTCAATTATCGCGAGGTTGGCATTCAGGCGGCGGGCGAACGCGCGCGCGCGCTCCACTCCTCCCGCGTCGGGCGACACGACCGAGATCTCCTGCCCGTCCAGACGCTTGCGCAGGTACGAAATCAGCACCGGCATCGCGTACAGGTTATCCACCGGAATATTGAAGAAGCCCTGAATCTGGCCGGCATGAAGGTCGACCGTCAGCACGCGCATCGCGCCCGAGGTCGTGATCAGGTCGGCGACCAGCTTGGCGCTTATCGGCACCCGCGGTGCGACCTTGCGATCCTGCCGGGAGTAGCCGAAATAGGGGATCACGGCGGTGACTCGCTTGGCCGAAGCGCGGCGCAGCGCGTCCATCATCAGCAGCAGCTCCATCAGGTTCTCGTTGGGAGGCGTGCAGATGGACTGGATCACGAAAACGTCGCCGCCGCGCACGTTGTCGCGCACTTCGACGTTCACCTCGCCATCGGGAAAGCGCGAGACGTCTGCCTCGCTAAGACGGACCTGAAGATGCTCTGCGATCTCGCGCGCAAGCGCGGGGTTCGCGTTACCGGTGAAGATCTCCAGCTCGTCCTTGGCTCGTTCAGACATCGTTTCTCCGCAAATCTCAGCAGCGCGAATTCAGTAGCTCAAACAACTTACGTGCGGTCAGTCCTAAGTCCGCTAAAGCCGGTTGATGGCTGGGCGGGAAGGATTCGAACCTTCGAATGCCAGGTCCAAAGCCTGGTGCCTTACCAGCTTGGCGACCGCCCAACTAAGCTTGTATCGAAGGCCTTCAATAATCTTACGCACGCGCCGGAAGCGGCCGCTTTGCTTTTCCAATAAACTGAAGTCGTTGTCGATGTTTTCTCTTGGAAGCTTTCTCCGGAAGCCTTTCCCGCAAGTATTGACGGATGTCTTCGGAAATCCTGCCGTTCGAAGCGTCCAATATGAATCGCGCCAAAATTCCAGTCTAAAGCTCGGCTTCAGGCGGATAAAGCTGCCCGCTTAAGGCTTCCAGTGCTGACTCCGGTTCCCGCTAAAGCAAGCCCACGTGCGGGATAGCGATGTTATTGTTCGCAATTTTTGCTGTCAATGTTTGGCTTTGAGCCCGATCCACAAGCGCCTTGCGGCCGTCGGCGCGTTCAAAAATCGAAAGGCGCCTTACCGGGGGGAAGTTTCGGGGCAGGTTTCGGTAAGACGCCTTTCCTGGAGGTCCGCCACAGCACTGGCAGCCCTGGCGCTATCGGCTAGTGGCCGGCGTTCTTGAGCGCCTCGGGCGTGAAGAACGAATTGTCGACAACGCCCATGTCGATGTACCAGCATTCGCGGTCAGGCGAATTCGGTCCCGGCATATAGACGGTCGAACTCTCGCCGCTATCGAGATCGTAATCGACCAGCGCGAGCTGGAACATCCGCTTGTACGGATAAATCGCCACCCGCGCATCGGGCACCGGCCGATCGCGATAAGTGTTGAAGGTAACGAGCGTCTTCCAGAGTTTCCCATCGCGATCGTACTGGTCCGACGCGGTGATGAACCATCCCTCGGAGTCGATATAGAGGATGCGCTTGGTGATGACGAAGTTATTGCCGGGTTTTGCGTCCGCCTCGACCACGTAAAGATGACGCATCTCCCAGTTCTCAGGGCATACGCTGTGATTATTGTCGGTCGGGCATCCGGTCTCGGGCGAGTTTTTCGCGTTGACCACTGCGAGCATGTTTTTGTCGCCCAGGAACTTGTAGTTGTAGTCCTCGATCTTGGCGGAAAATCCAAAATAAGAATCAGGATCGATACTCGAGGCGAGCGAGGCGCCACCTGCGCCGCTACTCATTCCGCCCCGGGATCCGCCGCCTCCGCCGCCCGAAAAGCCGGGCAGCATTCCGATCGCATCGGTCAGGACATCCACTGATTCGCGTCGCAGCCGGCGGTTCTGCGGATTGAAGACCCAGGTATCGTCGTCGATCTTCGGATCGATATGCCGGTACCGCACCATCCCGAATCCACGCAAGAGCGCCGGATCGAGAAATGGGTAGAACCCAAAGCGGTAGCGAATGCCGCTTCTTGCCGCATCGGGATCGGTTGGAAACGGCTTGATCTCTATGCGTCCCACATTGTTGTAAAAGGCAAAGTGACCGACGGTAAAAAACCCGATCGCATCGCCGCCGGCGTTGGTATAGCTCGCGACCTCCGGATAGCGCAGGTCGGCGTCGTCGCTGTACAGTGGGCGAAAGCTGAAATTCCACATGATCTTGGTCGCCACCGACGGATCGTTCGCGTCGACCAGCGGAAATGGCAGGCCGGCAACGTAGTTGTGCAGCGTACCGTCGGGAGCGAGCGCGACCTGCGCGTGGTATTTCTCGGTGGCCGAGGAATATGGCGGCGGCCAGTCGAGCTTCTCAGACGGCACGATGTCGATCGTCATGCCCCGCTGAACCATCACATAGTTGCCCGGACTCAACAGGTTCTGCACCAGATTCGCGTTGGTTTTGGTGATCACGTCGCCGGGCTTAACCTGGGCACGCGCCGTTCCGATCGCAAGCGCAACCGAAACTGCCAGAAACAGCCCGGCCGCCGCTGCCGTCCGCTTCGAACCGATCGATTTTCCCCGCATTATGGTCCCCGCTTAGCTCCCGCTTGTAATCCGCCGCTCTAATTTCCTGCTGGAAGTTGCCCGACAGCGGCCGACGCTATTATTAGTGCTAATTCCGGCAAGGACAACGACTTAGCCTGCCGCCGGTCAGGGTCGGCCCCTGATCGGCCAATAGTGGCCGCCGACCGGCTGGCGCGATTTACTATGAGTTTGTCCGGCGCGCTAAAATGCAGGCGAATCGTCATCCTCAATGTCATTGCCCGAGGCGCCGCGCGGAGAAAAGCCATGGCAATCGATCATGAAACTAAAATCGTCCCCGAGCTCGACGACTGCGCCACCCTGCCCTCGAGCTGGTACGTGGATCCGGTTCGATTCGAAGCCGAAAAGTCGGGGATATTCCATCGTTCGTGGCAATATGCGGGCAACCTCGACCAGCTTGCCTTGCCGGGCAGCTTCTTCACGATGCGCACCGGCGATATCCCGATTGTCCTCACCCGCGATTCAGGCGGGAAGTTGCACGCGTTCGCCAACGTCTGCCGGCATCGCGGCAGCGAGGTCGTGCTTGAGTGCGCGGGCAATCGGCAGACTCTGCAATGTCATTACCACGGATGGACCTACAATCTTGACGGCACGCTCAGAACGGCGCCGCACGCCGCCGACGAGCCCTCGTTCAATCCCGCGTCGCTGGGACTGGTGGAATTTCCGATCGAAAGCTGGGGGCCGTTGATTTTCGTCAATCCTGACCCTCAGACCGAGCCGCTTCGGAAGATCCTGGGCGATCTGCCGCGCGTGTTCGAGCGCGAGCGAATCGAAATCGGGCGGTTGAAGTTCGTCAGGCGCGACATCTATGAAATCGCGGCCAACTGGAAAATCACGGTCGAAAATTTCGACGAATGCTATCACTGCCCGATAGCCCATCCGGCGTTCTCCCGGGTGTTCGATGTCGATAACTACGAGGTCGACGTCGAGCACGAATATTTCACCCTCTACCGAGCTCCCTACCTCAAGTCGCAGGGTGCTCGCGTGGTTTACGCCTCGATCTGGCCGTCGCTGATGCTCGGCCTGTCGGCCGATCCGCTCGCGCTGCAAATCATCTGCTCGCGCCCGGTCGATGCGGGCCACACCTGGCAGGCGGTGGATTATTATTTCGCCGATGGAACTCCGGATCAGGTAATTCGCGAGTACGTGGCGTTCACCGATCTGGTTAACCGCGAGGACATCGTGTTGTGCGAATCGGTACAGCGCGGGATGCTTTCCGGAGTAGTGAATCGGGGCCGGCTGATGCTCTCGCGAGAGCGCGGCATCCAGCACTTCCAGAGGCTGGTGGCGCGGCTTTGCGATTAGCCGTGCGCCGCTGGCCGCGCCCGCGCCGCCGTCCAGGTATCGGGGGTCGCCGCCTGGCCGGAAAAAGTCGCGCCACCAGGGAAATCATGGACAGATCCCGATTGTGATTCGAACCGTAATCGTCGAGGATGAAGCTCCCGCCAGGTCGCGGCTGGTCCGCTTTCTGCGCGCTCATCCCGATATCGAAATCGCGGGCGAAGCACAGACCGGCGCGGAGGCGATTGCGCTTATCGAGCGCACCAGCCCGAACCTGGTGATGCTCGACATCAAGCTGCCCGACATCAGCGGACTCGAGGTGCTGAGCCGGCTCACCGACCGCCCGCACGTGATCTTCTCCACCGCTTACGATTCCTACGCGATCAAGGCGTTCGAGCTTGAAGCGATAGATTTTCTGCTCAAACCATACGCGCAGCAGCGCGTCGACACCGCAATCGAACGCGTGCGCGCGAGAATCAAGACCGCCGAACCGCCGATGCAGCTTGGCGATCTGCTGCGCAGATTAGGCGCCGGCACCGAGCCCGGAGCGCATCGGATAGCGCTCCACGATCGCGAGCATATTGTGCTGGTCAAGCCGGCCGAGGTCTTCTATTTCCTTGCCGAGGGCGACTACGTCCACGCGCGCATCCGCGGGCGGCGCCTTGCGGTCCGCCGCTCTCTGCGCGAGCTCGAATCGACGCTCGAGCCACAGCGCTTCTTTCGCGCCAACCGTTCGAGCCTCATCAATCTCGACCTGGTAAGCGAGATCCATCCGTGGTTCGGCGGACGCTACGTGGTGCGATTTTCCGGGCTGGATGCCAGCGAGCAGATCGAAGTGAGCCGGCGCCAGGCGAAGGTGCTGAGCGGGATGATCGAGTGATGCGTCGCGCGATACAACCAAAAGCGCGCAAATTCAGCGCCAGCCGAAGCCTGCTCTACCCGCAGATCGTCTTCGCGCTGGTGGCCGGGATGCTGAACGTGCCGCTCGATTTGCTCGGGCGCTGGGCGCTCGGCCAGGCATCGCAAACAATCGTCCTCTACCTCAAATTTCATCTCATCAGCGCCGGCATCTTCGCCGCGATCACGTTCTGCCTGTGGCGATGGATCGTGCCGCTGGTGCGCGGAGTGTGGATGCTCCGGATCCTGGTGCAGACGATGCTCGGAATCGTTCTGTTTGGCTACGGGCTTGTCGCCGCACTATACATCTGGCTGCGGCTCGCGCACGCGCCGGCCGGCGCCGCGGATATTTTCGCCCATTCGCCCGCGCTCGCGAACCTGATCGTCATCTGCGGCGCGACCTTGTACATGATTCTGGGCGGGCTTGCGCTGGATGGCGCAAGTCAGGAGCAGCGCAGGTTGCGCGAGCTGGCGCTGACCGCACAGCTTGAGGCGCTCCGCAGCCAGCTCAACCATCATTTCCTGTTCAACTCGCTGAACGTAATTGCCGAGGCGGCCGCGGTTGAGCCGCAGCGCGCGGAAAAACTGATCCTGCAGCTCGCCGGCGTGCTGCGCTACTCGATGGGCAAGAGCCGGGCGCGGATGGCGCCGCTCAGCGACGAACTGGCCGCCGTAGCATCTTACCTGGAACTTGAGCGCGCGCGCTCGGGCGATCGGATAAGCATCCACACCGAAATCGCGCCGGACGTAAGCGGGCTTCACGTTCCGCCGCTGCTCATCCAGCCGCTGGTTGAAAATGCGGTCAGCCACGGACTCCTGAACGGCACCTGCGCCGGAACGATCTCGATTGCGGCGTGGCGCGGAAGCGACCGGCTTTATATTCGGGTCGAAGACAACGGTATCGGATTCCAGCCGGATCGCGGCGCCGCAAAGGGCGAGCGCGGACTTGGACTCTCGAATCTGCGCGAGCGGCTGCGCGCGTTCTATGTCGAGCAGGCGGAGTTTCATCTGCACAGCTTTGTCGGCGGGGGCACTATCGCCGAAATCTCGCTCCCGCTGATTAATCGCGACGACTCCGTGCGGCGCCGCCACGGGATCGTCTGGGACCTGTTCTTCGGATATCTGGGAAGCGTCGGCGCACTGGCCGCGTTCGCGATCGGGCTTTTACCGCTTGCGCTCAGCGCCGCGTCATCGCTCTTGCTGGCTCAGGTAATCGAATTGCTTTACCTGCTTGCCGCCAGCGCCGCGGAAGAGACCAAGATTTTCGACGTTGCGGTCCTGATATTCCTGTTCGCCGGCCAAGTCGCCTATATCTCAGGCTTTATCGATTGGTTCGTGCTCTATGCTCCAGCGCTGATGCTCTCGGCGGCCGCGGCGGTCGCAATCCTGCCGCAGCTTTTCGGCGGAGAGCCGTTCACGAGCTTCTGGATGCGGCGGGCCTATGCAAGCTGGATGCAGAAGGCCCCGTCATTCGCCAGGATCTCGCGCCATCTCGCCGCGGCGTGGGCGATCGCATTCGCCGCGCTCGCCGCTGTGTCTGTCCGTGCGCCATCGGATGTCTACCGCCTCGCGATTATCAGCGCGATCGTGATCGGCGCCGTCCTGCTGCCGCTATCGATGGCTTATCCGGCGTACTATTTTCGCCGTATCGGTCTTCGCGGTGAATCCGCGGAGACGTTTATCCTCGGCCTGCCGTTTCTGTTCGACCGCAACCGCGCCGCCAGCATCAACATTTCGGTTCAGTTCGTCGTCTCGGGCTCGGAACCGGGAAGCTATTACGTCGAGATACGCGACCGCCAATGTATCGCCAGCCAGGGCGACCTGCGCGAGCCGGACCTGACCATCTATTGCACGACCGAAAGCTTCTCGCTGGTCGCGCGCGGTGAGTTGACTCCTGAACAGGCCGCGCGGGAAACGCTGATTCGCTACAGCGGAGGCGCTGACCAGTTCCGCGACTTCTTTGGATGCTTCCGGCTGGCAGTATCGCCGCATCCTCAGGCGTTAAGGCGCGAAAGCGATCACGGTCTGCGCGCCGCAGCCAGCTAACTACTGGTGCCAGGCCGCGCGAACCGCCTGTTATCGCGCTTCTCTAAAACAATGCTCGCCTTGACGAGAAAAAGTGGCGCGCAAGCGTTCTCATCCCGGATTTCTGCTATCCTGATGGATTACTGATGCCGCTCGAAAAAATGGAGGTTCCGGCTTAGAAACAATTTAACTGTAAACGCGGCTTTTTCACATGGTGCAGGGAGGGATCCATGGTGTATCGCAAAGCGACGAAGGTCTCATTCATTCTAGTATTATCTTTAGTGATTTTCAGTTGCGGCGGTAACAGCGGCAGTAGCAACAGTTCCAATAGCCAGCTTCACCCGAATGGCGTCAACCTAGGAGGAGACTACGTCCTGGAAGATTGGTTTTTTTCTTCCAGTCAGGTGGACCACTATGTTGCGACGCCATGCACTTACGCGGATACCGGAATCGCAAGCAGTCAGATCTTTGCCCAATCTACCTCCGTTCCGGATTTCACCTGGACATCAGAAACACAAATGATCCAGCAGTTCTCGGAGCAAGGTTACACAGATTCTCAAATTGAGGCCCTGTTCACCTCACATCGAGCCAATTACCTGCTCGATCCTACACGCCGTATCGACAATTTGAATAGCGTCTTCTCTCACATTCGATCATTGGGGATAAGAGAAGTCAGGCTCCCGATAACGTGGGCAATCACTTATCCCACCCTGTCTTACACGATTAATCCGGGCAACGGCGGCTCGCCGGTTGTAGTGCCAGCAACAACCCAGGTGACTTTGATTCAAGACCCATTCTACCCCGATCTGGAATGGGCGACCATTCCGATCGGCCAGGTCATGCAAGTGCTAAAGACCGCGAGTAAGCATGGCATAAAGGTACTGCTGGACATTCACGCATATCCAGGCGGCTCCAGTGATGGAACGTATAACGGCATCTGGCCTCTCCAGCCGGAATTCTGGAATACAGGCCTGGATAGTAACAATATCCCGATTTACCAGGACAACTTTCAGACCATATTCCAAAATCTTATTACATGGGCGGACAGCTTGTATAAGATGTCTGACAAGTCATACGCCGATGGCTTGGGCGGGTTGACTGCCATGAATGAACCGGCTCATTTGATGGGCATACCAGCGGCTCGATGTAGCGATGGTTCCTGGGGCATCACCTCATACCAGGATGTTCTTGATACATTGGCGCTGGCCGTCTCGGACTTTCGTCAGTCATCTCTGCCAAGGCACAATGTCAAATTGTATATGAACATCATCGAAACCATGTTTCCGACGACTATGACCGGCGACCAGATCTATAGCGCGATTGGAACCTGGTGGAACTCCGTCACGACCTCGAATGAGAGACATAAGTGGGCAGTCTTGGATCTCCATCACTATTTTGCCTGGGATGGCAATTGCAATTCTTGTCTGCAGAACTACGTCACGAATGGAGTGATCCAGCAGGCCGGCTTTGATCAAATGAAGCAATGTAGTGACGATTGGTATTTGACTATCAGAGACAAGCTGGGTCTCAGCGCAAAGGATAAGTTAGCAACGACTGAGTTCAGCGCGAGTGCTAATTCTGATACCTATCAATCATGCGCAAGCGGAAATGCTCAGCCCACTACGCCTTCGAATTACGAAGCATACAGGAACGCCGTGTTGAAGTATCAGCTCGATGACGCCAAACAGGCCAACATCGATATGTACTTTTGGACCTGGACTATTCCATATAACGACAACTTTCAGAATGAATGGTCGCTGATTAATATTCTGAAGTGAGGATTAGCCGCAGGCGATCCAGAACAATATCGTTCCCGCGGAATATCTTTCCCCGCGGACGGAATATCTTTCCCCGCGGGAGTACATCCTAATTTTCCTCCCCCGCGGTTTGTTGCGGGGGAGGACAGAAGGAGGGGGTGTCCGAAGCAAGCTCTGGAACGCTCGACAACGTTTCAGTCACCTCGTCCCTCGCCCATTACGAAACACAGGGAAGAAATTAAATTTCTGGGCTACGGAAGTAGACCTCTGTCTCCAAGCGGACAACTTTCAGGTAGCGCGCGAAACCGCCGCTATGTGATTGTTCGCGATGCTTTCGCAAACGTCGTGCAGGCGCGCACCCGATATCGCGCTTGCAATCGCGCCGCCGCCTTTTTGGCGCGATCCAAATCCGCGTAGATGCCGAATACCGCGCCCCCGCTGCCCGACATCGACGCGAGCGTCGCTCCCTGCCCCTTCATCTCAGCAAACAAGGCCGCGATTTCCGGATAGAGCGCACATGCCGGCGCCGCCAGGTCGTTCACCAGATGCGCCGGTGCGATAGCGCCGGCGGAAAATGCGCTTAGATCGGCGGCCGGAATCGGTCCGCTCCATCCGCGCGCATCGAGCGCGCCGAACACTTTCGCGGTCAGCACTTCGACCGCCGGAACCGCAATCGCGATCGCAAGCGTGCGCCGGATCGGAAACGGATCGATTTTTTCTCCGATTCCACGAATCCGGGACGGCGCAGGATCGAGAAAGAACGGCACATCCGCACCCAGAGCGGCCGCAAGCTCGTGAACTCTGCGATCGATCGGTCGCTCGAATATCGCCGCCATCATCCGCAGCACCGCGCCGGCGTCGCTCGATCCGCCGCCCAAGCCCGCGCCCGCGGGAATGAGCTTTTTTAGATCGACGCGGATCTCGGCGGCGACTGCGAATTCGCGCATGAACGCGGAGGCCGCGCGAACCGCCAGATTCTTCGTCGGATCGGCAAGCTCGGCCAGGTCGCATTTGAGCTCAACCCGCGCGCTGGAAGCCGGACGCGCTTCGATGCGCACCTCGTCGCACCAGTCGATCGGAACAAAAATGGAGTCGAGTTCGTGATATCCGTCCGCGCGCCGCCCTGTAACCCGCAGGCACAGATTGATTTTCGCGGGCGTCCGCTCCGCCAGCAGCTTTACCATCGCCAATCAGAGGGCCGCCCGGCGCTCAGCCCGGCCGCATCGCGTCGGGCGGCGGACCTGAAGCGCGGCGCAGCGCGCGCCGGGTGTCGGTACGGATCACCGCGATAAATCCCCAGAATCCAATCAGCAGCCCAACCAGCACCAGCAACCGGCCCATCAGGAAGGTCGCGTGATAAAAATCCATCCGCGCCGTCGCGTACGAGACCTGCCGCTGCCGGGCGGTCAGCGGCTCCAGCACCGCGCCGCCGGCGCCGGCGTCGAGCTCGTCAAAGCTGCGATATTCGGTTCCGAGCGATACGTGCGAGGCGGCGTTGATAATCTGGCTGTACTGCTGAGTGCGGCTAAGCCCGATCATCCAGTTGGCGGCGCCAAGGCAGGCGAGCGCAAAGCCCGCGACAATACGCCAGTCGGTATAGACGTCCTGCAGCTTCACCCGATCGAAGAATAAGGCCGCAATCACGCAAAAACAACGTTTGATGCCTTGACCCTCGTTGCCTGGCTTCGAGACGAGCGGCTATGATCTATGCATCGCATGCAAGCCGAAGACAGACTCGAGCAGCTTCTCAAAAGCTTTACCAACCACGACCGGAGCGCGCTTGCGCGTCTAATCACCAGAGTCGAAAATCGCAGTCCCGATGCGAGCGCGATCATCGAGCGCATCTACCCGATGGCGGGGCACGCGCACGTGGTCGGAATCACTGGCGCTCCCGGCGCGGGCAAATCGACGTTGGTAAACCGGCTGATTGCGGAATACCGCGCGGCGGGCAAAACCATCGCCATCCTTGCGATCGACCCGTCAAGCCCGTTTTCCGGCGGCGCGGTGCTGGGCGATCGCGTCCGGATGACGGATCACTACAAGGATTCACAGGTCTACATTCGCAGTCTCGCCTCGCGCGGAAGCCATGGCGGACTCAGCCGCGCCGCGCGCGAAATCGTAAAACTGCTCGACGCGTTCGGCCATGACGTGATTATCATTGAAACCGTCGGCGTTGGTCAGACCGAGCTCTCGATCATGGACCTGGCGGATACGACCGTGGTGGTCACGGTGCCCGAAGGCGGCGATTCGGTGCAGGTGATGAAAGCCGGGCTCAACGAAATCGCCGATATTTTCGTGGTCAACAAGGCCGATCGCGAGGGCGCCGACCGGGTCAAGGCGGAGCTTCAGTTGAACGTGCATCTGCGCTCCGGCAACGGATGGCGTCCGCCGGTGCTGATGACGCAAGCGGCATCCGGAGAGGGGATTGCGCCGCTGCTCGCCGCGATCGAGCGCCATCGCAGCTATCTGGCGGAGCACGTGGATGAAGCGCATGAGGCCGAGCGCCGCCGCCGCGAATTTATCGAAATCTTCAGCGCCGAACTGGAAGACCGCGCCAGGCGGAGCTTGAATGGTCTCGGGCGCGCGCGGATGTTGACCGGAATCAGCGCCGGAACCTCCAATCCTTACAGGGAGGCAAGGCGTATGATTGAAGACATGGAGGCTCTGCGAGCGCTGCTCGCCGATGGCCGCGAGAATTGAGGACCGAGTCACATCGCGCGATTAGCCAGCGAAAGGTGCCGCATGCGGGACGCCTGTTCGCGATTGGCGACGTTCACGGATGCGCCGATGAACTCGCGGTGCTCCTAAAAGCGATCGCTCCCACGACCGGCGACACGGTGGTGTTCGTCGGCGACTATGTGGACCGAGGCCCGTCGGCGCGCGACGTTATCGATCTCGCGATGACGGTGGAAAATAGCGGCGCGGAAGGCATTTTTCTGAAGGGCAATCACGAGGACATGATGCTCTCCTACCTCGGATTTCCCGGCAATTACGGCGACTCGTTTTTGTTCAACGGCGGCATCGCGACGCTGGAAAGCTACGGGGTTCGCGAAGACGATCTTGCCGAGGCGGTGCATCACCTACCCGATTCGCATCTCAAATTCTTAAATGGCCTAGCCATCAGCTACCTGCGCCCGCCGTACCTGTTCGTGCACGCGGGAATAATGCCGATGCGCCAGCTTGAAGAGCAGCAAACCGAGGACCTGCTCTGGATTCGTCAGGAATTCATCTTTAATCCGCATCGAGTCGACGCCACAGTGGTTTTCGGCCACACTCCGATGCGCTCGCTGATGATCGACCTGCCGTACAAGATCGGAATCGACACCGGATTAGTCTACGGCGGAAAACTGAGCTGCGTCGAATTCAATGAGGGCGTGCTTTATCAGGTTGCGCGCGGCAGCCGCCAAGCCAAATCCCGCTCCGTCTCACTAGGTTCGTAATTTTCCCTCTTTCGCGATCCGTCGCGCCCGCAGCGGGCCGCGCTCGGAATGACAGCGCAAAAAGCGATTGGATGTAGTCATCAAAGGCATGCACTATGCGCTCTCTTTGAGGTCATCCCGAGCGAAGGCATTCTTTGGCCGAAGCCGAGGGATCGGCGCGCAGCGATTGTGCGCATCGCGATGAACTATGCGAGCGCTCGCGATGACCCGCTTTGCCGGTACCGAGCGTTCCAGTCTCTTTCGCGGATTTTCAAGTCTCGCTATTCTTGGCAGATCCCGGTGGCGGCGTAGCTCAGTTGGTCAGAGCATGCGGCTCATATCCGCAGTGTCGTAGGTTCGACTCCTACCGCCGCCACCAATCAAACCGCTCGCAGCGCTTTATTTCCGGTGTATTATCCCAGGCGACCGGTCATTTTCGGGACACGACGCCGGCCGCTTTGTCATTCTCGCGCGTGGCTGCCGCGCGAAGAATCCCGGTTCCTTGTCGTTGAGTGGCGCACTTGGAGAAAGAAGCCGGGATTCCTCGCGCGCCGGACAATTCAGACGCGCGGAAATGCCACGCCAGCCGCACGGATCGTGAAGTAAGTATCGTCAGCGCCGCTGAATCCAAAAATTCTCGGCCCTCTTACCGGCAACAGAAGGATTGCTGTTGCTGCGCGCGGCTAAGGGCGTTTTTCGCTCGGTGCGCCAAAGAAGATCAAATCGCAGGCGCGAATCCATAGGTACAAGGTCAGCAGCACCAGAAATGGCCCCTCAATCGCCGCCATATGCACATCATGCAGTTCGACGCCGGTATCGAGATACGCGACGATAAACGCAAGATTGCTCGCGACCGACTCCGCCATGTAGAACAGCGCGAGCACCAGCCCCCACCTGCACCCGGTGATTAGTCCCACCGCGATCGCCCAGAAAATTCCCGCTTGCACCAGCATCACGATTCGCGCCGACTGCCCATAGAAGAGCAGCCCGCCGATCAGCGCATGCGCCGGAGCCGCGCCGGCGCCGAACGGGATTTCGACAAACACCGACACTCCGAGATAGATTGCCCACAAACCCGCCAGCAATCCCAACAGGCGCAAATCGACGGGCCACGCGATATTTGGCTTCTGCCGCACCGGTTCGAGCGCAGGCTACAATCGGCGATTGGACGCTTCAAGCAGCGGGTGCGGCTGCGCTAACGCGGGCGCATCTGAACGCGTCATAGTTGGTTTTCACGGTGAAAAAGCGTCAGGGTCTGGCAGTGAGAACGGATACGGCAGCAAGCGCGGATGCGCCTCGAAGCGCGCATCCGTACTTGATGTGGGATCATATTCGCGAGCAGCCGCAATCGATCGTACGCGCGACCGGCCGGAATCGGATCGCAATAACCAGTTTCGCGCGGCGGCTCGCTCGCGCCGAATCGATAACTCTGAGTGGAGCCGGCAGTTCGCTTCACGCCGCGATGCTGACGGAGTATTGGCTGCGCGCGGAGGCAGGAATCGCAACGGCGCGCGCGATCGATTCATTCGAGCTGAGACATTATTTTCCGCGACCTGCGCCGCAATCCGCACTGATCGGATTTTCGCATCGCGGCTCCAGGGAGGCGCTTGCGCGCGGTCGTGGCGCTTCGATTCTCAGCGCAATCGTGTGCGGCGAGGATCCGCGCCCGAGCCGCGATCCCGCCGAGTATGTTTTCCGGACCACGCCGATTGAAAAATCCGGCACCCACACGAAAAGCCTGACCGCGGCGCTCGCGATCGGATACCAATTCGCGGCCCAGACCGCGCAAGCGCGCGGACTGGACGCGCACGCATCGGCAATTCACAAGGCGCTGGCGGAAATTCCAGCGCGACTACGCCGCCGAATCGAGCACCCTGCGGCTGAGCGCGAGACGGCGTCCGCGCTGCGCGATTTCGATCGCATCATCCTGGTCGGCACGGGTCCGGCATACGTATGCGCACGCGAGGGCGCGCTGAAACTCAAGGAGGCCGTCTTTGCCCATGCCGAGGCGCTTGAGACCGAGGAATTTCTCCACGGTCCAATTGCATCGGTCGATAAAGCCACCCTGCTCATCCTGGTTTTCTGCGGCGGCCCGGTTCTGAGGCGCCTTACGCAGGCCTCGCGCGCCGCAAAGGAGATCGGCGCGGCAACGCTTGCGCTTATCAATGGCGAGGCGCCGGCGCTTGCGAGGAATGCCGACCGGGTAATCGAAACCGAGCGATGCGACGAATCCAGCAGCCCCTTTTCGACCATTCTCTCGCTCCAGTTGTTCACCTATTTTTCGGCGCTCGCGCGCGGGACCAATCCCGACCGGAATCGACGCGAGGACGCGCGCTATTCCCGCGCGGCGAAAATATTTGAAACGAACTTTGAAAAGAAATTTTGAAACATTAACGCGAGATGTGGTAAGCCGAGCCTCAGATGAACGGTATCCATGACATGGGCGGGATGGATGGGTTCGGTCCGGTCGAACGCGACGAGGCGCAGTTCCACGCCGAGTGGGAGAAGCGCGCGTTCGCGCTCGCCAACCTCGCGCTTGTTCGAGCCGGCGCGAATGTGGACGAATTTCGCCACGCGATCGAGCGAATTCCTCCGGCGCGCTATCTCGCGTCGTCGTACTACGAACGATGGATGATCGCGATCGAGACGCTGCTGGTCGAAAAAGGAATTCTGGATCGCGCCGCTATCGATCGAATCGCCCAGAGCAGCGGTGTGGTAGAACCGGCGCCGTGTATTCCCGCCGAATACAAGCCGCGATCGCGATCGCTGCGGGCTCGACTCGCGGCGGGCGACATGGTCAGGGCGCGGGTTATCGATCCGATGGGGCATACGCGGCTGGTGGGTTACGCGCGCGGAAGAAGCGGCGTCATCCTGGCGGATCGCGGAGTTTACGTTTTCCCCGACACCAATGCGCATCGCGCGGGTGAAAATCGCCAGCACGTTTACTCGGTTGAGTTTCGCGCGCGGGAATTGTTCGGAGATCGCGCGTCGCCGCGCGATCGCGTCGTAATCGATCTGTGGGAGGATTATCTAGAGCCCGATTCGCGGGATGCGCCCGGGCGGCGTGTGTCCGCACGAGCGGCCCGAGCGCAGCGGGCAAAATCAGCCGCGAGAAAGAGAGGCGCGAGAAGATGAGCGACGATACAATCGGCAAGGAGGGGCACGATCACGACGCCACCGAGCACGGCCCCGCGGCGCGAATCAAGGCGCTGGAACAACTGCTCAGCGAGAAAGGCATCGTCGATGCCGCCGCGCTCGACAAAATTATCGAGCGATACGAGCACCTGGTCGGGCCGCGAAACGGCGCGCGTGTCGTGGCGCGAGCGTGGACCGATCCGGCATTTCGCAAGCGGCTCTTTGCGGATGCGGTTGCGGCATGCGCGGAGCTTGGAATATCCGGACCGGAAGGCGGCCATCTGGTTGCGGTCGAGAACACGCCGCGCGTCCACAATCTGGTCGTGTGCACGCTGTGCTCGTGCTATCCGTGGCCGGTGCTCGGTCTTCCGCCGGCGTGGTACAAGAGCTTTGCCTATCGATCGCGGGCGGTCAGCGATCCGCGCGGAGTGATGCGCGAGTTCGGGCTGGAAATTCCGGAGAGCGTGGAGGTTCGGGTCTGGGATTCGAGCGCCGAGCAGCGTTACATCGTCATTCCCGAACGCCCGCCGAACACCGAGCATCTGAGCGAAGAGGAGCTGGCGGCTCTGGTCACCCGCGATTCGATGATCGGCGTCGCAACCATAGCGCCGCCCTCAAAGAAGAGTCCGCGGAGTCGCGAGCGATGAAACCGCCGCGAATCGACGCTCTTCTTGATGGAATAAATCTGGGAGCAGCTCCGGACGAGGAGCGGGTCTTCAGCGCGCCGTGGGAGGCGCGTGCATTCGCGGTCGCATTGGCGCTCAGCGAAGCCGGTTATTTTTCCTGGGATTTTTTCCGCGCGCGCCTGATCGAACAGGTCGCGGTCTCTGACCGGGTTCGCGAACGCGACGGGACCGCATCACGCGGCGAATATTACGAGCACTTCCTGCGCGCGCTCGAACAGGCAGTCGCCGAGGCGGGACTCGCCTCGCCCGCCGAGCTTGCGCGCAAGATCATGGAAATCGAGGCTGGCACCTAATTCGGCGCTCCCCCGAAGCGCTACGTTTCACGTGAAACATCGCAGAAACGATGTTTTGAGCGAGAGCTTTGCGCGCTAAATCCTCATGTGCGCTGATGAATCCGCTAACAATCTCGCAATTTGCGATAACAATTTGCCAACTGCAAAGAATTCGCCGAATTTTCGACTCCGATCACGCCTCGGCCGCCAGAGAGGCGATTTCGCGGACACCCTCGCCTTCAGAGATGGCCTTTAATGAGCCGGAAGTGGCCCTTCCTGCCGTTGACAACGGCAAACCGGTATTGAGAGATACCCCCTGCACCGCAGCGAGGCTTAAAACGCGTTTCTCGCGAGATCGGGTTAGCCGGCATTGTCTCGAGAATCTGGCGAATGCCTGAGGAGCAGACGGAGGCGTACCGCGATCCTCGAGCATCACGAAGCCTGCGACTCAGATCGCAGTGCTTTCCAGGCAGCGCGCGCGAGCAGCTTCTCCGCTCGCCTGATTCGGCTCGGGTCGCGTTTGCTTTCAAGCAGCCACCATCGAGTGAACTCGTTGGCAGGTCCAATCCAAAGCGCGTAGCACACATCCGCCGGTAGTGGTCGGATTTCGCGGGCGTGCTCCCGCAGGAATTTCATCACCCCGTCGAAGAACACCTGATTTAATTGTTGCGCTCGTTTCTCGGTGAGCTGAGCCACCTCGGGCTCGCGGCAATGAATCAGGTATCGCGCAAGCTTCGGATTATGCTCCGTCCAGTGGAGATGTTGCCGCACCGCTCCCTCGATTCCTTCTCGCGCATGCCCGCTTTCGTTGAGTATTCCCAGAAATTGTTGTTCGTACGCTTCCAGCGTTTCGAGATAAAGCACCGCCGCTACATCGGCTTTGCCCCCGAAATGGTGATAGAAGCTGCCAATACTCGCCCCGGAACGTTCCAGGAGTTCGGCCGCCGTCGTGTCCGCGAGTCCTTTTTCCAGAAACAGGTCGAGCGCGGCGTCGAGAATTTGATTGCGCCTTGCTCGCGACGCGGTGGCCCTGGCTCCCGCTGCCATACCGCGCATTATTCCCTCTTGACTAGAGCTTGTCACTAGAGGATTCTTCTAGGTGAAAGCTCTAGCAGAGGAAGCTCGACCAATCACTTAATCGCCGATCCCCGGCAATAGAGTGAGGTGGCAAATGGCAGATCGAATCGACCTCGGCCTAACCCATGTTGCCCTTGTTGTAAGCGACGTCGATGCCAGCGTCGAGTTCTACACAACCTATGCGGGCATGCGGGTCGTCCATCAGCGAAATGATGCCGGCGTCAAAGTGGCCTGGCTCTCCGATCTGACGCGGCCATTCGTAGTTGTGATTATCGAGAGCGGCAAGGTCGAGTGGCCGCTGCGGCCGATGGGTCATTTGGGCGTGGCTCTACAAAGCCGTGCCGAAGTAGACCGCCTTTGCGAGCAGGCACGGCGCGAATCAAGGAGCGTGCATGGCCCGCAGGATTCGGGCTATCCGGTCGGCTACTGGGGCTTTATCGAGGATCCTGACGGTCACACCCTGGAGCTTTCGTACGGACAGGACATCGCGTTCACGGTTAAGGACTCTCAGCGCGGCGATCAGCAATGAAATCACCTGGTTACAGTCCGAGGTGCGGCCGAGCCGCAGGCTAGGCGTTTTTGCCCTGCTTGCCCTCAACCCACTGAAACATCAGGGTCTGGTAATATTCGAGATTGCGTCCGAGCAGAAACACCTTCGGCACGCCCTCGATCTCCGCGTAGACGGCGGTGCGGGTGGGATTTTCGCTGCCGAACAGGAGTTTTATCGGCTGCGCTCGATCCGTGGCCTTGATCGTCATCAGAGTCTGCGGATTATCGAGTCCGAACTCGGAAAGATTATCGAGATTTTCGGCTACCACCTCGACGTCCTTCTGATTTGTCAGCAGCGCATTCATCGCCTGCATCAGATCCTGCGGGATGAACGCGGTTGCCGGCTGGGTAACGCGGAACTGCTTGCCGCCGGGAGTGAGTACGTAGGCCAGCGATTCGCTGCCGCGAGTCATCTCAACCGAGTCGATACCGTCGATCTTAAGCAGGCTTTCCTCGCGCTCCTTGAGGGCGGAGTTGGGATTTATCCGGGGCCGTCCCCACAGATAGATCGGCACCAGGATTATGAAAACAACCGTGAAAACCACTGCGGAGCGGATGTTCACGCGAAGAACCTCCTGCGCACGAAGACCGCGACCGCGATCAGCACCAGGATCAGAGTCTCGATTCCAGCGGCCGAATAGGCGAGCCAATTCGATTGCCGGCTGGTCACGTAAAAGGCGGCCGTTTCGCCTTTATTGAGCCGTTCGCGGCTCGCGATCAACATCTCGTCACCGGCCATCTCGTTGATCAGGCCGACAGCCAGATCGCGGTTCCCCAGCATCTCGATAAACTGGTTCGATCCGAAAGCCGAGCTGCCAATCCCGACGATCCGCGTCATCTGCTGCACCGGGATGTGGATATCCGATGCCGGCGCCAGATCGATTTCCGATCCAACCGGGATCGGCCCTTTGGTATCGCGGCCAGGTTTGTACTCGGTAATTCCGGTCGTGATCGCCTTCACGTCGCCGGAAGCCCAGCTTTCGTGCGATGAGCGCAGGAATTCGTTCGTCAGCACCACCTGGAGGCCATCGACCGCCGCCGCACCCGGTTTCAGCGTGATATTGACGCCGCGCGCGAGTGAAAACACCGCCGGCGCCGACATCGAGCGGCTGATCGTGTTGTTTTCGGCGCGCAGCGGAATCTGAGTGGTGAGAATTTCGCCGGCGGTCAGGCGGTAGGCCGGATCGACCAGCGTCTGATCGGTGAAGTCCATTCCGTACTGCTGCAGAAATTTGACCAGGCTCGGCGATCCATAAGGATCGATGATCGCAACAAAATGGCCGCCGCGCTTAAGAAATTTGCCCAGCTCGGTAAGCTCTTCGGGCAGGAAATCCTTGCTCGGTCCAAGCGTCACCAGCACGTTGCAATTGTCGGGAACGCCGCTTGCGAACAGCGAAACCTGGTCAACAGTGTAATTGTTCTGTTCCAGCATGTTTCGCCATTCCGAGTAGCCGGTATTGTGATCGGTGTCGTACAAGTCGCGTTCACCGTGACCGACCGTGAAATCGATATGCTTGCTGGTGTCGGATGATATCTGCAGGATCGCGGGAATCAGCAGATCCGAGCGGGCGTTGTCGAAATCGCGCCGCCTGCCCTGCGATTCCACCACCACCTCGCCATAGCTGGACACCCCGTACTGATGCGCCAGTCCCGGCGCCTTGTTCACGTCGATCACCTGATAGGTCAGCCGCGGGGTAAACGCCGCCGCCTGGAAGAGAAGATCTGCAAGCTGAAGATACGCGGGATCCTCGGTGCGGACGAAAGCCATCACCTTCACCGGATGGGTCAGGCCGCTCAGCACGCGCTTGTCGAAATCGGAGAGCGAGTATTTTTTGTCCGGCGTCAGATCGAAGCGGACATTGTGTTCGGTAATAATCATGTTGGCGATGATCAGAACCGCCCCGAGCGCGATCACCGAGTAGATGAGCACCGCATAATTGCGCCAAATCGAGCCGCGCTGTTCTCTTGAATCGCGCGGCGCTTGGAGCTCGCCCTTTATCTCCGGCCGGTCCACTTGCGAGCCTCCATCGAGCGCATGGTCAGAAACAGGAAGAAAAAGATGAAAAACAAGAAATACGTGATGTGGTCGATGTCAATAACGCCCTTTGCGAATGTGTCAAACTGATCGAACATCGAAAATGCGCGCAGCGTCGTGATCCACCCGGTCTCGAATGCCGCTTCGTTCCAGTTGAGGACCCACAGGATCAAAAGCCCAACCAGGGTCGCGACGCCGGCTACGACCTGGCTCTCGCACAGGGACGAGATGAATATTCCGAACGCCAGGAAAGCGCTGCCGATCAGCAGCAGTCCGACGTAGCCGGCCAGCAGCGGAAACACCGGGAACGGATTGATGATGCGGAGATAGATCGGATACAGCAGCGTAAACCCAAGCATCATCAGGAAGATGACGAAAGTGGCAAGAAATTTGCCGCCCAGAATTTCGCTGTCGCGAATCGGATAGGTGTAAAGCAGCTCGATCGTGCCGAGTTTTCGCTCCTCGGCGAAACTTCGCATCGTGATAAACGGCAGCGTGAGCCACAGCACCTGGCGGATATCGCCGAACAGTAGCTGCCAGTAATTTTGAATGATGTCGCGGGCGAAGGTCATGGTTTCGAAGAAGTTCAGGTCGGTCCACGCGCGCAATCCGGCGAACAGGGTGAAAACGCCCGCGATCACATAAACCAGCGGAAACGCGAAATATGAGCGCAGCTCCTTGCGCATCACCGCGAACATCCGCGCGGGAGAAAAGCCGCCGCGCAGACGGGTGGCCGGCGCCCGCGCCGCCTCCGATATCGGGCGCGCAACCTCAAGCTCAATTGCCGCGTTGGCCATCTGCTTCCTCAAAGACCGTCACACGCACACCCGCGCGCGGTCATAATCGATATTCCTATGCCCGGTCGCCCCATAAATCGTGCTATACCCGGTCTTCCTATATCCGATCTTCCTTGGTCACGAGCCGCATGAACAAGTCTTCCAGCGACAGCGCCATCGGCTTGATCTCCAGCAGGCTCCATCCGCGTTGCACTACCGCGGCCGCGAGCGCTCCGCGGACCTGGTCGCCATGCCCGCTGGAATAAACGACGAAGCTCGACACACCGGACTGGCCGAGCTCGGCCGAGCGATCCTGAAGCCGTTCCACGAAGGGAACCGCAGCGAGAACACTTTTCACCTGGTCAGCCGGCGCGGCAACCGAAATCAGGCTTTGATCGCTGCCCTGCAGCTTCGCCGTCAATTGCTCCGGCGTATCTTGAGCGACGATATTGCCGTTATCGATAATGACTACGCGCCGGCAGGTCATCGTGACTTCCGGCAGGATATGCGTGGACAGCAGCACGGTGGAGCGGCCGGCGAGCGAGCGAATAAGGTCGCGAATTTCGACCACCTGGCGCGGATCAAGCCCCACCGTCGGCTCATCAAGGATGAGCACTTCGGGATCGGGCAGCACCGCCTGCGCAATCCCAACCCGCTGGCGATAGCCCTTGGAGAGCTTGCCAATCAGCTTGTGCCGGACCTCGCTCAATCCACAGGTTTTTACCGCGAATTCGATTCTTTCGCGCTTCGCCCGCGCGTCAAGACCGCGCACTCGTGCCGCAAACTCCAAAAGCGCGGTGACGCTCAGGTCCGGATACAGGACCATGTTTTCCGGCAGATAGCCGACCTTTCGGCGCGTCTCGATCGAATGTTCGGACACGTCGAGGCCGCCGATCATCGCGGTGCCTGAGGTGGGCGGAAAAAACCCCGTCAGGATGCGCATGATGGTGGTTTTGCCGGAGCCATTGGGCCCCAGAAGACCGATGATCTCGCCCTTCTCGACTTTGAAGGAAACGTGGTTTACCGCGCGCGTTGCGCCGAAATACTTGGTAAGGCCTTGAACCTCTATCATCTAGATCATTTGCTTCCCGAGCCGGAGCGTTATCCGAAAATCGCGGCCCAAGTTACGCCGCACTTGAACTTCCTGTCCCGGGAGCGGTGAAGGCGTAAAAGGTCAGACTCCGAACATTCTAGGAAGGCTGGGCAGATGAAGTCAATTCATCCCCTCACCCTTTGCGTGCGCGCGCAACCAGCGCGGCTTTAAGTCGGTCGCCGCGTCCTCTATCCTTGCTGGCTTAGGAGTATAGATGCTGAAAGCAGTCGCAGGAGCGGTCGTCGTCGCGATTATAGCGGCAATTCTGTTTTTCATCTGGTCAGGACAAAACCAGAAGCAGGCGCAGACAATGCAAAGTCAGATCGCGGCGCTGAGTCAGGAATTGTCGCAGCTTCGCGACGAGAACACTCAACTGAAGGGGCAGCTCGCGAGCGTCCAATCGGAAGAGCAGAATCTCGCGGCGCAGAACGACGAGCTTCGCAAGGCGATTGGCACCGTGAAGGCGACCGGCAAGCTGCCGCCCAACCTGCCCTACCCGCCGAAGTAGCCGCGCCGCCCCGACAAGGGCTCTTTGTGTCACCCTGAGCGAAGGCTGCCGGAGTCGAAGGGTCCCGGTTTTTGTTTTCGGGGTCCCTCGACTCGCTCCGCGTTACGTCCGCGCCGGAGGCCGCGGCATCAGGAAGCGCTGCCATTCGTCCAGAAATCCGAGTTGGCTCAGATTCGGCATCCGATCGAGATAAACCTCGCCATTCAGGTGATCGGTTTCGTGCTGGATCACGCGCGCGTGGAAATCACGCGCGGTGAAATCGAGCGGCTCGCCGTCGCGCCCATGCGCCTGCACGCGGATTTCGGTCGCTCGCGGCACCAGGCCGCGCAGATCGGGGATGCTGAGGCATCCCTCCCAATCGTCGGCGGTAGCGGGATCGACAATCGTGACGCGCGGATTTATCAGCACGGTCAGCGGAACCGGCGGCATGTCGGGATATCGCGGATGGTTCTGGACCTCGAGCACCGCAAGCTGGATCGGGAGATGAACCTGCGGAGCGGCGAGTCCGACGCCGTGATACTCGTACATGGTCTCGATCATGTCATCGACGAGCTTCTGGAAGTCGTGCGATTTGACCTGCTCCAGCGCGACCGGTTTAGCTGCTGTCCGCACCGAGGGGAATCCGAGCCGCGCAACTTTTAGAATCACGATGGCCTCACGGGTTTACGCATGTTAGTTGCTAAAGGCGAACGACGCTCGCGCCGATCTGCGCGAAGCTGCGTAAGGATTGCCGCGCGGTTGGAATGGGTACATCGCCGTGACCCTGATCGAAATTGCCATCATCCTGGTCATAATCGGGGTGATAATGTGGACCATCAACTCGTTCATCCCGATGGGCGCGGGCATGAAGGGCCTGCTCAACATCGTGGTTTTCGTGGTGGTGATAATCTGGCTCCTGCGCAGCTTTGGCGTAATCAGCAACATCCCCGGCGTGCACATCCCTCCGCTTAGGTGAGCGCTCGATACGGCGTCGCTCCTCTGATCGGCAAAACCGGCCCGTCAGTGCCCAAGTGAATTGCCGAGCGTGCGCGACTTCTCCTTAAGGATACTCACCAGCTTGTCATAGCCTTGATTATTGATCACGCGGTTGAACTGGTTTCGATAGTTCGCGATCACGCTGATTGCATCGATCGTGATGTCATAGATTTTCCAGTCGTTGTCCGAGCGCGAGACAAGATAATTCACCTGGACCGGATTTGGCCGATCCTGAAGGAGTACGGTGCTGAAAACCTTCGCGTAGCCGGGGCCATAGCTCTGCTCGCGCACGAAATTGATCAGGGTGCCGTGGATTTGCGATCGGATCTTCGGCACCGAATACGACTGGATTTGCGAGAGCACCACGTCCTCGATGAACTCGGTGAAAAGCGGGACGAACTGCGCGCGCTGATCGGGCGTAAGGCTGCGCCAATGATAACCGATCGAGGACCGCGCCATCCGGGCGAAATCGATGTGCTGCTCGGCCAACGATCGAAGCTTCGCCTGGCGCTGCGCGTCGGAGAGGCTGCGATCGCGGAACACCGCGATCACCTGGTCAACAACGTTCTTCACCGCCGCCATCGGATCACTCGCTTGCGCAATCGATGATTCGGCGGGAGTTGGCTCCGCATGCAGCGGACCGGCGGCATACAAGAGCGCGAGCACCAGCAGCGCGATCGCGACCAGAATCGCCCAGGCGAAATATGCGCCGCTGTTGCGGACCCGCGCCGCGAACGAGTCCGCGGCGCGCCTCCGCGTGGGCGCAGCCGCGCCGCGGCGGCTGCGCGCCGCGTTCGCTCGCGCAACGCCGGCTTTATCGTTCGGGCGCTTTCCGCCTGAACTTCGTTTCGTGCCGGAGCTCACCTTCGGCATCTCCCCGATCCCGCTTCGATTTTCATCCGCGCCTGCTCGTGCCTGAGCCTGTTGCGAAAGCGTAGCATGAAACTCTTCGGGCGATGATCACGGCGAGCCGAAAGACGCGCCGCGCCGATCTTTTTGAGCAAAGGCGCCAAACGCGTTTCTTGTATGGTCCTCATTTATTCGATAAATGGCCGGTTGCAGATCGCAACTGAACGGTCTGGCTTTCAGACTAATAGATCGAAGTCCAATCAGGAGCATTCAAATGGCTGAGCTGAAAAATCGCCGGTGGCTTCTCGCCGCTCGTCCGCAAGGCATTATCAAGGAAAGCGATTTCAAATGGACTGAAGCGCCGGTCGCGCCGCTCAAGGACGGACAGGTACTGATGCGCAATCTTGCATTCTCCTTTGATCCGACGCAGCGCGGATGGATGTCGATGGACACGTACATCCCGGCAATCCCGCTGGGCCAGCCGATGCGCGCCGGCGCCGTCGGCCAGATCGTCGAATCAAAACGAAACGGCTTCGCCAAAGGCGACCTCGTGCAAGGTCTGCTTGGATGGGAGGACTACACGACCAGTGAAGCCGAAGGCACGTTCGGGATTCAGAAGCTCGCGCCCGGCACCGATCCGCTGATGGCGCTGTCGCTGCTCGGCACCACCGGCCTTACCGCTTATTTCGGCACCATATCGGTAGGACAGGTGAAAGCGGGCGATACATTCGTCGTTTCCGGCGCCGCTGGAGCGACCGGCTCGGTGGCCGGGATGATCGCGAAGGTAAAGGGATGCCGCGTTATCGGAATCGCGGGCGGGCGCGCCAAATGCGATTGGCTGACCGGTGAAGCGGGCTTTGACGGCGCGATCGATTACAAGAATGAGGACGTTGGCGCGGCTTTATCGAAGCTGTGCCCGAAGGGAATCGACGTTTACTTCGATAACGTCGGCGGAGAGATCCTCGACCTCGCGCTGGCCAGGATCAGCAACGGAGCGCGAGTAGTGTTGTGCGGCGCGATCTCGCAGTACAACGAAGCGCAGGGAGTTGCGGCGCGGCCGCCACGGAATTATTTCAATTTGATTTTCCACGGCGCGCGAATGGAAGGCTTCCTGGTGTTCCACTTCGCCAGACAATACCCGCAGGCGATCGCGGAGCTGGCAAAGTGGCACAGCGAGGGTAAGGTCAAAAACAAGCTCGACCTTCAACTCGGCCTGGAAAACGCGCCCAAGACTATTATCCGCCTCTTCACCGGCGCGAATTTCGGCAAGCAACTTCTAAAGATCGGCGATCCGCAATAAGCCGCAATATCCGATCCTCTCCCAACGGTGAGCGGATGCGCGGCGCGGCGATTGCTCTTTGATTGGCAATCGCCGTGCCGCGCCTACGGCTTGCGCCGATTCCCATATACCGCGCGGATGCTCTCGCCGCGGTCGAACCGCGCCTGAATCGTACGCATCGTTTGTATTGATTCGGGCGTGGTCGCGACGCCTTGAAACAACTGCTGCTCAGTCTTCAGGGCCTCAGTCAGATTCAGATCGTCATTTTCGATCAGAATTCGCTTGAGCGTCGCCAGCGCATTTGCCGGACGCGACGCGAGCGTCGCGGCCCATTCGAGCGCAACCGCAACCGCTCGGCCTTTCGGAACGACTTCGTTCACGCCGCCGAGCTCATAGATGCGCCGCGCGGTCATCGGCCGCCCAAGCATGATCATCTCGGCGGCCGCGGTGCGCCCGATAAGCCGCGCCAGGCGGCTGGTCCCGCCGATACCGGTGGTAAGCGCGATCTGAACTTCGGGTTGGCCGAACAGCGCCTGCTCTTCCGCAATTCGCAAGTCGCAGGCCCATCCGAGCTCCGCGCCGCCGCCCGAGCAATCGCCCGAGATTGCCGCGATCGTGACGACGTTCGTTTGTCCGATTTCTCGAAGCGCGTGAAACCACGCGGCGCCCTCGGCGGTCGTCGGCTTGCCTTCGATGCCGTCGGCGAGATCCTGAAGCCACGCGTGCTCGAACCAATGGCCTGGCACTCCGGACGCTAGGACGGCGACTCGGGCGCCTGCCTCGCGCGCGTTTTTAAGCGCGGCGGCAAACTGGGCGACGCCGGTCCATGAGCAATGATTGTTGATCGCGGGATTCGTCATCGTCACGAGGGCAACGCCCTCACGCGGATTTTCGAGCGTCACTATCTGCGCCATCGATTCCTCACTTGCCCGCTTCGGTTCTGCTTCAGCTCGCTTCTGGCTTACTTGAGAAGACCCTCGTCCTTCAGCGTCTCGCGCACCTTGGGACGCGCCGCGACTCTCTCAACATAGGCCGCAAGATTTGGATAGGGCTTGAGATCGATTCCGACGAATTTGGTCCAGTTGAGGATAGTAAATGCGTACGCGTCGGCGACGGTGAAATTCGCGCCCATCAGGTATTGCCGGTTCGCGAGTTGATCGTTCATGTAGCCGAGGCGCTTGGTGATGTTCGCCTTCGCCATCTGCTGAACCGGGTCGGCGGCCTTTGCGAACAGCGGACCGAAATTCTTGTGCAGCTCGGTGCCGATAAAGTTGAGCCACTCCTGCACGCGATATCGCTCGATCGTTCCGGCCTGTGGCACCAGTCCGCTGCCGGGCTTTCGATCGGCAAGGTACTGAACAATCGCCGGACCCTCGGTGAGGACGGATCCATCGTCGAGCCGAAGCGCGGGCACATAGCCTTTCGGATTCACCTGCAGATAGTCCTGTCCGCTTTCGGTTTTGTGGCTGGCGAGATTTACCTTTTCGATATCGACCGGAACTCCCGCCTCGTTTGCCACGATATGCGGCGAAAGCGAACAGGCACCGGGTGCAATGTATAGCCTCATCGCGAAACCCTCCATCGGTAATAGATTTCAGGACCGCTCGCGGGTTCGGCGCCGCGAGGCCGCGCCGCCGCGAGCATCGACGCCATTCTAATCTCGCGCGCATCACGAGTAAGCATGGAAATTGCGCGGAGCAAACCGCGATTCCTCATCGCGCGAGACTCGACTTTAGCTTCAACTGATGAGCAAAGTAGGTGAAACCAATCCAACGCGGGCAAAGGACTTCGGAACCCGCGAGGCTCTGCGATGCCTGAAATGACACAGCAAACGCAAGCGCAGTTGACCGCGCTGGTCCGTGCAAAAACCGGAGATCCAGGCGCCTCGGCGCGCGACATTTCGCCGCTGCCCGGCCATGCCGGTTTTGGCTACAGCTTCTTTCTCGATCGCACGACGCGCGGCGGAGTTGGCGGCAAGCTCGTGCTGCGGGTGGCGCCGGAAGGCACGCGCGTGGCAGGACCCGCTGATGTGGTCCGGCAGGCAAAAATAATGGAATCGCTCGCCGGCAGCGAAGTGCCCGTGCCGCCAATCATCTGGTATGGGGATGAAGCGGAATTTTTCGGCCGGCCCTACTTTGTCGCCGGATTCGTAGACGGCTTTCGCCTGGTTGATGTGCCGAAGATGCCGCGCGACGAGCAGCAAAAGCTCGCGCAGGCGGGAGTCGAAACGCTTGCCGCGCTGCATCGCATCGACTGGCGCCCGCGCCGAGCCGCGTGGGGCGGAGATCCTAGTCCGCTGACCGGCGAGATGCAGCGCCTGGATCATCTTCTCGATCGTCCAACTCTGGACCCAAGCAAGGTCGCGCGCGCGCCCGAACTGCGCGAGAAGCTGCGTGCGAGCATCCCCGACGCCCGAATCGGGATCGTGCACGGTGATTTTCAGTTCTCCAACGTAATGTTCAAGGACGGGCGCGTGGCTGCGGTCATCGATTGGGAAATATCGCTGCTCGGACCGACGCTGCTCGATCTCGGATGGATCTGTTTCTTCGCCGATCCCAGAAGCTTTGTGGGCAAAAGCGCGCAGGGCACCGCGTCAGTGCTGAACGCCGATGAGATCGTCGAGATCTACTCCGCGGCTGCGGGCTTTCCGGTGGACATCGATCAGGTCAGGTGGTTTCGCGCGTTCGCGGGTTATCGTTTTGGCATAATCACCTGCTTCAACCTGATGCTGCATCGGCGCGGCAAGCGCGATGATCCGCACTGGGAGGAGATCGCCGAGTCGGCGCCTACGATGTTCGAGCATGGACTCGAGCTGCTCGGTTGAAGGTAGCGAGGTGATGACAAGCGTGAGCGCGGCACCGATTTACGACTTCAAGGCAAAAGTGGTCACTATAACCGGCGGCAGCCGCGGGCTCGGCCACGCGATGGCGCTTGGGTTTGCGCGCGCGGGCGCGAGCGTGGCGGTTGCCAGCCGCAAGATCGAGTCGTGCGAAGCGACGGTGCGCGAGATCCGCGCGCTGGGCGCGGATGGCTCAGCGCACGGTGTACATGTCGGCAAGTGGGAGGATTGCGATCGCCTGGCCGACGAGGTTTATGCCAGGTGGGGCCGATGCGATGTTCTGGTCAACAATGCCGGGATGTCGCCGCTCTATCCTTCGCTCGCGGAGCATACTGAAGAGCTGTTCGACAAAGTGCTCGGCGTGAATCTGAAGGGACCGTTTCGGCTCTCGGCGCTTTTTGGTTCGCGGATGGCTGGCGGCGCGGGCGGCGCGATCATCAATGTGTCGTCAACCGCCGCGGTTCGGCCCTCGCGAACTACAACGCCGTATTCCGCGGCCAAGGCGGGGCTCAACGCGATCACGATCGCATTCGCACAGGAGTATGGGCCGAAAGTGCGGGTCAACTGCATCATGGCCGGCCCGTTTCTCACCGACGTGAGCAAGGTGTGGGCGCATACGCCGGAGTTCGAGACGCGATCGAGCAGCTTTGCGATGAAGCGCGCGGGAGATCCCGACGAAGTCGTCGGCGCGGCGCTTTATCTGGCGAGCGACGCCGCGAGCTTTACCACTGGCGCGATCCTGACGCTCGACGGCGGCGCATCAAATCCGAGCGAGCGATGAAGCGCTTCAACTCCGCTGTCGCGATCGACTCTCCAGCCTTGAAAGGAGAGCGGAATCCGCTTTAATCCCCAGACGGGCGCGATCGGTATAACGCCTGGCGGTTTTCAGCCGATCCTTCAAGTAGATCCAGTTGCGCCGTCTCAGGAGATGGCGCGGCTTGAAGTCAACCTCCGCATTGTTAAGTGCGAGGAGGGCCTTGTGCATCCTCCAGTTGCGCTCGTTTCGGAGAAGAATGAAACGGCCGGAAATCGAAAGCGTGCCCATGCCCCAGGTCTGCGCGAGACAATAATCGAGCGGTTGCGAATAGATAATAACATCGGGTTCCGGATCGCCTGGGATCTCGGTTATTGAATCGGAGGCTATCGAGATATCGAGCGTGGTGTTCAAATCGGGAACTCGAACCCGCAGCGGCTTGAATCGGCGAAATAGAAAACGCGGAAATCGCTGGCGCAGCGCGCGGACCAAGGTGTGAAGCGACGCCGCTAGCTGTGTCAGCGGCACCACCGGCGGCACGTCATAGTCAATCAATGGGAGCCTGGAATATGCCTCTTTGTACCGTGCGAGCGCGTGCGCCGAGTCGTGGGACCCGTTCACTTCATACTCATCGCCGGGATAGAGGATCGCCACCCTCTGGCCGCGCGATTGGCAAAATTCGACGACATCGGTCAGCGTGTTGGCAAAAGTATTCATGTGCTGGTTATCGATCGACGAAAAGTACATCAAACTGGCAAACGGTATAGTCACATTTGCGCCGAGGCCGCGATGATCGGCGGACAGACTCTCGAGCACGTTTGTCGCCGCAACCGCGGCGTGCTTTTCGTACTCGACCACGGAATCCTTCACCGCAATCGAGAATTGATTCAGTAGCGCGTCTACATGGCCGAGATCTCTGAGTATTCGGGCATAATCAGTCGCGTTCAGACGAGCGTCGTTGATATTCAGCACCGTCTTATCGCCGCTCGTGACGCCAAGACATGAGTCGAGAGTACCGACTCGATAGCAGTAAACCGAGGTCAGAGGAGCGAGCTTTGTGATCTGACGATGCGCCAGGACCTGGAACTTGCGATAGCCGAGATCGCGAAGAGTTGAAAAAATGCGTTCAGGATTGTTGTTCTGGTAGAGAAAAGTTACTCGATGCTTAAAGTTCGGATTAAGCGATCTTAACGTCGGAAAATTCAAGTGATCGGGATGTTCATGCGAAACCCAGATGTAGTCGATGCCATCGAGCAACCAATCAGCAAAGCTGGCCGGCGGCCACAGCGCCCATGATTCATTGAATGCCTTGCTGAACAGCCAGGGATCGGTCCAGATTTTCGTGCCCTTGCAGTCAATGACGACTGATGCGTGCGACACCAGTCTGATCTTCATCACCCCCGCCTCCTTAAGAGATTGTAAGGAGAGTACGCGCGCAATTCCGTGAAAGAAGTCGCGCGAAGCACAAGCGATACCATCGTTGAAAGCTGCAAGTTCAGGATATTCGGGAAGGTGCGGACTATAAAAATTTCAAAGCCAGGTGGTCTCGTTATACAAGCGCCGCGATCGATATGCTCAATTTGGAACGTTCTTTCGAAATTTCGCGGGTCTGAATTTCAAACGCTCGGCATTGGCATTTATTTTGCGCCGCGTTCGTGATTTCGATGCTTTGCCAACCGTCGCAGCAGATGCGCCAGCGCCACGTATTTCCCATCTTCAGAATCCTGGGCGCAGCCATTGTCCTGCTCGCACTACTTTCGGTAGGGGCGCGCTCGCATGCGCAGGAGCAATCTCATTTTCCGACCCTGCCGCCTCACGCCGCGCTACCAAGCGACGCCGAGTGTGCGGCAGCCGCCGCGAGCGGACCGCCCTATGAGCCGCGACCCGCGAATTACGCGGCGAATCACAGGACGCCGACAGCTCGAGAACTCGCAGAGTTCCATCGCCGGCCGATAAAGGGCTCGTACGCTCCAATAGCGGATTTCCAACGAATAGATGGGCAATTCACCGGCACGACCGATCAGATCCTGAGATGGGGCGCCTGCAAGTGGGGTATCGATGAAGACGTCGTACGCGCCGAAGCCGTAGTCGAATCGCATTGGTGGCAGAACGACACCGGCGACCTCAGCCGCAACCGGTCTCAATGTCCTCCGGGCGGCGGATTTCCCGGCGCATGGAATGGAAGCGATTGCCAGCAGAGCTACGGAATCATGCAGATGAAGTTCATGGACTTCGGCGGCTGGCCGCTGTCGAAGGACAGCACGGCGTTCAACGTCGATTTCCGGCTCGCTTATCAGCGGGCATGCATGAACGGCGACGTTTCGTACCTGGGGCAGCAAACTCCGCTGGACGACAATCCTCGCTATCCATACGGCGATATAAATCAGATGCTCTGGGGATGCATGGGTGACTGGTACTCAGGAAACTGGTTCGACCACGGCGCGGTTGGCTACATATCGTCAGTGAAAGCGGCCCTTGCCGATCGGACGTGGCGTAAGCCCGGCTTTTAGCGATCAGCTTCCAACTGATAGAGGATTCGGTGAGTGGCGACTGAGCAAATCTTGATAGAGGAGTATGTATGCAATCCTCTCGGCTCGTGCGCCTGCTTCCAATAGCTATTGCACTGGTCGCAATAGCTATTCGCCTCGCGCCACTGATGCGTTCGGATCTTGGGTTCACCCTGCGACCCGACGACTCCTTTGAATATCTGCAACTGGCCAATGGAATGCGGCACGGATGCGGGTTCGCGCGCCTGATTAACGGCGTGTGCCAGCCGGCTGAGATCCTGCGCACTCCGGGTTATCCACTTTTTCTCGCCGCACTCGGATCGAACATGAGATGGGCTATGGTGACACAGGCGGTTCTGGGCGGGATCGTTTGTCTGCTGATTGCCGCATGGGTCGCCAAATACTGGAGTTTTAACGCGGCAATTGTCGCGGAACTGCTGGTCGCGTTCGATCTACCGTCGATCGTGATGTCCAACTCGCTCATGTCCGAGGCCCTGTTTCAATTCGCAATCGTGCTTGCGATTGTCCCGCTGCTCGTCGCGGTTAAGCGGCGGAAAAATGTCGCGCTTGCCGGCGCCTGCGCAGGCCTTCTTGCCGGCTTCGCATTGATGGTTCGCCCAATCGGTATCATTGTCCCGATTGTCCTGGCGGCTCCGCCGCTCAGCGCATTGTGGCTCTCAAGGCGATACCGAATCGCATCGGCGGCGCTGGCGCTCGGGATACCGGCGCTGATTCTTGCCGGATGGGCTGCACGCAACTACATTGTCGCCGGCTTTCCCGGAATATCTACGGTGAGCGCGATAAACATGTATTACTATCGCGCGGCGGACATCGTCGCCCGGCAGAACGGAACGCTCCTGGATGACACCCATGCCACATTCGGGGCACGTCTCGGCGTGCCTTACGACCGCATCTATGAAGCCGGGGTTCAATCTCCCGAGCTTGCGCATCGGATGACCGAGATGGGCCTCAAAACGGTCGAAGCGCATCCATTTGAAGCTGCGATAATGACGGCGCAAGCTTTCGACTATCTTGCGCTGTCGCCGATTCGGACTCAGTTGGCGAATCTTTTGGGCGATACCGCAGCGATGCACGTCGGTAACGGGCTCAATGCGGGCAGTCTGAACTTTGGGCGTATCCGGCGCGCCCTCGGGGCTATCAGCGAGTCTCCACTGCTAAGCGCGCTTATCACATTTCAGGTGCTGACGGTGCTGCTGGTCTGGGTTGGGCTGGTTATCGCGATTCTGCGCTGCGCCAATAGCGGTGTGGATTATCGGCTATGGGTTCTCTGCCCAGCAGCCGCGGGAGTGCTGCTATTGCTCCTGGCGTCGGGTGGAGAAGCGGACGTTCGGTTCCGCGTACCTGCCATTCCATTGCTGGCGATTGTCGCAGCGCTTGGCTACTTCCCGCGCGAGCCGAAAACTGTTTCGCAAAGTATGCGCGATCTGAACCCGATTGCTACTATCGATGCGGTTAAATTTGAGGGAAGCGGCGCGGCGGCCGGCTTATCGGCGCAAAAGTCATTGGAATGATCCCAGCGGGAGTCGAACCCGCGTTCCCGACGTGAGAGGCCGGTGTCCTAACCACTAGACGATGGGACCGTCTGCCGACTTCGCGATACTACGGCATGGATGACGATGTTGGCTGAGGAGGAAGGATTCGAACCTTCAATCCCCTGATCCAGAGTTAGGTGCCTTGCCAGTTTGGCCACTCCTCAGCGCTGAATCGGAATATATCCGAGTAGCCATATTCACGCCACCGGCGAAGCGATACGCGCCGCACGATTGAGGTTCAGCGGCCGCCGACCGCGGCGGAAGCACGCAGCGTCTCGGCGTGGCGATCGCACAGCATGTCGCATCGCCTAAGCAGCGCCGCATCGTTGCAATAGCGCTCGATCATGATGCCCAGCTCGCCGAGATCATGCACCAGGAGCCGGAGGCATCGCTCGTATTCGTCGGGCTCCTGCACCGCCTTGAGCAGTTCCGCAACCAGGTCCTCCAACTCTGTTTCTTCGACTTCCAGAGCCATCGCAAGCGCGCGGTCGATCTTGAGACCGGCGCCGGCTTCGCGATGAAACCGCTCGAGCATCGTGCGCAGCTTCACGATCGTGGAATCTTCGAGCGAGATCGGACTCGACGCGTCGAGCTTGTCCTCGATTTCAAGCACCGTGCGCACGAGATCCAGCGCGCCGACGTGGCGAGCTTCATCGCGGGCCATGCCGAACCAGAAATCGCGCAGAGCCGGATTATCGGCGAAAATTTTCGCCATCCGCGCGTACAGCGACATGCTCTGCTGCTCAAGAGCGATTGCGGTCTCAAGGGCTTCGCGCGTTGTCGGCATCAACGGCCATGATAACGCCGACTTTGACCTATCGTAAAGCGGAGCTTCCGAGTTCAGCATCGGCAATCTAATCCGCCCTGGCCCGCGTGGCCGGAGGAGAGCGGCTGCGTGGCGGCGGTGCTTGCGAATGAGCGTGCATTGTTACATCCGCCCGCGAGTTATCTCCCTTGACCAACTTCTGCTTGGCCCGCGTCCGCCTCATCGCGCGCGGACCGAGATTCGGCGCCAGCGCACAGCGCCCGATACAGGTCAGCAACCCGCTCGGGAAGATTCGGGAGCACTGAAGTGGCGAAGCGAAGCTGCTCGATTTCGAGGCTCGCCGCGTCCAGGCTTCCTTCCAGACCATGCGTAGCGACTCGAATCATGGCAAGCATCTCGTCCAGTTTCGGCTCTTCATCGTGATCGAACGCGAGTTCGCCGCGGGCGCGTTCCTCTTCGGAATCCTGATAGAAGATCGCGGGTGCGTAGAGCAGGCTCCACAGTTCGGACCTGGTGAAATCGACCCGTTCTTCGGCCGCGAACAGAAGCTCCAGCACTGTCTTGTTGGTCGTCCAGTAGACCTGAGGCCGCAGTCTCCGGATATCCGCGCACAGGTCGGGATCGACGAACTTTAGCCCGAGTGAAACGTATTCGCGGACCAGACATTCCCGATCGAGACGGCTTTTGCTGCGCTGCACCAGGCCGCCGTACAGCATCCGATGCAGCGCTTTGTTGACGGCGGCGGGATGTCGCACCCGCTCGGCCATCGCGAAGCCGACCGTTCCGGCTGGGCCCATATTCGTGAGCGCGCGCGCCAAGTCGTGGCGATCCGCCATCAGTTGCGCAAAGTTGCCGCTCTCCTGATCCCCGTCAAAGAAATCGTCGATCCAATGCGAGGCGTAGGTCAGAAAAGATTTAGTCTGCACCTCTTCCGGCCGCGCAGCCGAGACGATTCCCAGGATTAACGCGTGAACCTCCACATCGTGGTAGTCGTGAACGGCGCTTGCCGAGAGACCGAATCGGCTCAGCAGGCCGGTTCTTGCGAGCAAAGCGGCGAACTCGGCCTGACCGGCCTTGATCGCGCTCAGCATCTCCCTTCCAAACGGCGCAGAGTTGCACGCCGCCAAAACGTTCGGCGATCGCGTTCCGCCAGAAACATAACTCGTGTCGGTATTCATATTTGATCCTTGCTTTGGCTCCGGTTCCGCGCACTTTGTCGGAACCAATCAGATAGGCCTTTAAAAACACGTTAGAGAATTTCTGTATTGCCGAAGCGGTGGAGGTCAGCTCGCGCGCAAGTCGAACGATTCCTGGCCGACGTTCGGCTGGTATAGAAGTTCGGCTCCCCAGCGAACGAATTCCGCCAGCCGCTGTCCTTGTAAGATTAGTGGTTGGACCCAGAGTTCCTCACCGTCGAGAGTCTCTCCGTATTGGTTCCGGATCGGCTCGCAGGCCGGCTCAAAGTTGAATCTGGAATAAAACGAGGCGAGATCGACCGGCCTAACGATCGGATAAACGAGGATCGCTTCAGCGCGCAAAGCACCAGCCACGGCCGCTGAAGCTCTTGCGGCGAAGTAACCCGCACCCTTAGAGAGCGACCAGAGGTCACTGCCTTCGAAAACGAGCGAGGGCGTCAGATGTCCTAGCGAGGGCTCGCCGAAGCTCTGCGGCAGCGAGGCGAGATCGTGCATTATGAAACCGCCGACCATGCTTTCAGGAGGCGCCCCCTTATCTTCAAAGACAGCATAGACATTCCCGAACTTCAGATGGCTTGCGCCCAGACAGGAGCGCGGAGTCTCCCTGAAGCCGAAGCCTTTTTGTGAGCGGGCTTTCAACAGACAGTCATTGAACACCTGTCTTTCAAAGTCAGAGGTCATTTTGCGGATTTCCACTTAAATTCTCCTGCTATTTGCCAGAGGTGAACTTCACAAACCGGGATCATTTGGCGCCGTCAGGTTCGTGACGGAGGCGCTCGGGCCGACAGCATCAAGCAGTTAGCCGCCGATTGGGCTTCTGAACCTGACTCGCTAACAGCCAGTCGCAGCGAGACCGCATTTCGCATTGGCTAACAGTGCACCTTGCTCTTGACCGAGGAGTGTGTCTCCTCTGCGATGTTGCTTCACAATTTGTCAAGACCCGAAGGGTGGTCCGCGGAAACTGGAGACAGAGCGAAACTTCGAAGCCAAAGAGCTTTTGGCGCTCAATTCCGACCGCAGCAGCGGCCGATTTGTTCCCGCGCTGACCATCGGGACAGCAGACGCTCAGCCGTTACTCTGAGCGAGGTCTTGCTGACCAGCTGTTTACGCAGGTAACATGTACTGGGCAGGAGTTCGGGAAATGGCACGGAGAATCGAATCGGGACTGTCAAAAAGCCTCGTTGACGAACTCGTGAATTCGTCGAATTCTCAAAACGTATCGATCCGCGAAGCAACGACTATTCTATCGTCGGTCTCGAATCGCGACTATGCGGCTTCGTTAAGAAAGCTGTTCGACATTTCGCACCTAAGGAGCCTCGCGTCTCAATTGGCGCGATTTTTACCAGGCCTGAACGAGCAGGTTTTCGGCGTGACGGACTTGGGGTGCCTTGAGAGGATGGCGCGAAATTTTGGAGTGATGTTGCGAACCAACTATGTCGCCAGTTCGGACGGACGAAGACTGAGAGGTTATTACCTCAACGACAGAACGGTTCTGAAGACTCCACTGATATGGTTGAATTCCGCAAATCACCCGGTCGGCGTGGCGGCGACGTTCTGGCATGAGATGGGCCACCATCTCACCCACGAGATTTTTGGCTCACGGCACTCGGCGGCAGCGTTGCCGTTCGCGACCGATTATCTGGAACATCTCGAGCGCCCGGAAGAAATTGCCGCCGACCTGGTGATGGCGCTCGGATGCTATCCGCGAGAGGCGGCGGAAGCGGTGTTTCGGCAATCCACACAGAGGCGAGCACAATGGAATTTTGAAACCTCGGCAACAAGGGTGCGGTCCTATGTAAAATCCGTTACTGGATTCGATTTCTCGGCCGACGATTCAGCGCGCACCAACCTGTATCGGCTGGCGGGAATGATTCACGTCGCAAAACTGAGGCTCGCGCTCCTGCGCGAATACAGCATATGAACAAAAAAGACGCCGGCAGCACTGTTAAAGATGCACGTCATGATCTCGGCATGACTCAGCGCGAACTCGCGCGGCGAGTCGGGGTCAGGGCGAGCCATATTGCCTATATCGAGGCCAACCGGCGCAGACCGTCTCTGCCTCTCATAAGAAACCTGGCGGAGGTGCTGGGAGTCAACGCGCGGCAGTTGCTCCTTATGTCTCATCCCGAGGCCAAGATTCTGCTCGGAGACCCGGACGAATCCGGAAAGAAGGGCCTGAACGACGCCTGGCAGCGTTTTGCCTCAAACCGCCTGCTGCACAGGCGGTATCGAATATCCGCCGGCGAACTCAGAGTGCTGAAGCAGGTGAGTCTGCTTCAGGATGTCGCGTCGCCGAACCATTTTCTATTCATTCTGAATTCGATTCGGCAGGCTGCGGCGTCTGACGATTGACGACCGCGCGGCTTGATCCTCTTTGCGAAGCCTCGCGAACCCTTCGCCGACTCTTCGCGTTTTCCTGTATGCCCTCCGCGGCTTGCTATTTCGCAAGCTCGGTTGCGCGTGTCTCGCGAATAACCGTAACCCTGATCTGGCCGGGGTAAGTCATATCGGTCTCGATTTTGCGGGCGACGTCCCGCGCGAGCATCACCGTGTCTTCATCGGTCACCTGATTTGGTTCGACGATCACGCGCATCTCGCGACCGGCCTGAACCGCGAAACATTTCTCAACGCCCTTGAATGATTTCGCGATCTTCTCAAGGTCCTCGAGTCGTTTCACGTAGCTTTCCAGCACCTCGCGCCTGGCACCGGGGCGCGCTCCCGAGAGAGCATCCGCCGCGTCGACCAGCGGCGCGAGAATCGTCTCGGCCTTCACCTCCTCGTGATGCGCCGCGATGGCGTTAACGATCTTCGCGGATTCTCCGTATTTTCGTGCGAGCTCTCCGCCGATTAATGCATGCGATCCTTCGACTTCATGGGTAAGCGCCTTGCCGATATCGTGCAGCAGGGCCGCGCGCCGGGCCTGCTTTTCGTTCAGCCCCAGTTCCGCCGCCATTGCTCCGCAGATAAACGCCGCTTCGATCGAATGCATCAGCACGTTCTGCGCGTACGAATAGCGGTACTTGAGCATCCCGAGCAGCTTCACCAGCTCGGGATGGATCCCGTGCACGCCGACCTCGATTATCGCGCGCTGGCCGGCCTCGCGAATCGATTCCTCGACGTCCTGCTCGGCCTTGCGGACAACTTCCTCGATTCGGCCCGGATGAATCCGGCCGTCGGAGATGAGCTTCTCCAGCGCGACCCGGGCGATCTCGCGGCGGATCGGATTGTGGCATGAGATAACCACCGCCTCGGGCGTATCGTCGATTATGATATCAACGCCGGTTGCGGCTTCGATCGCGCGGATATTGCGGCCCTCGCGTCCGATTATCCGCCCCTTCATCTCGTCGGAAGGAAGCGCAAGCACCGAGACCGTACGCTCCGCCACGAATTCTCCGGCCAGACGCTCGATCGCGATCGATACGATCCGCTTGGCGCGGCGGTCGGCTTCCTCACGCGCTTCCTCCTCGACCACCCGAATATGCTTGGCGGCCTCGGTGCGCGCCTGCCCGATCATTTCTTCCATCAGGGTGCGTTTGGCTTCATCGCGGGTAAATCCGGCAACCGCCTCCAGACGGGTGCGCGCTTCGTCGATCAAAGCCTGATGCTGCGCCTCTTTTTCACTGATGTTCTTCTCGCGGGCGCGCACACTTTGGTCGCGGCGGTTCAAATCGGCTTCGCGGCGCTCGAAGCCCTCCTGCCGCTTCTCGAATGCTTCTTCGCGCGACTCGAGCTTCGACTCGGCCGATTGCAGCTCGCGGCGCCGGTCGCGGACCTCGCGCTCGGCATCGGAGCGAGCGCCGACAATCAGGTCCTTGGCCTTGACCTCGGCCTCCTTGATGATGAGTTCGGTTCTGGTGTTAGCCTCCTTGGTTATTTCCTCGGCCTGAGCGCGCGCGGCCTCCAGATCGACGGCGTCAGAGCGCCGCCTCATGAATCCCAATACAAAAAAGACCGCGCCACCAATGATGAATCCCAGGATCGCGTATGTCAGAGCCACCCGGGTGTACCTCCTTGTCCGGCGCTGCGGGCGCATTCGTGTGGCGCACTCGATGCGCGATGCACCGCGGACTCTGTGATGATCAGATTGAGCCGCTGGTCGAACGGCTCGACAGGAATCCGGTCCAGTAGCTGGAACGAATAGGCAAGACCAATCGTGATCGCTTCCGGCGCAAGCTGCGCCAGGAAACGATCATAATGGCCTCCTCCCCGCCCGATCCGGTCACCTGAGATGCTGAACGCGACCCCCGGAACGCAAACGATCGGCTGTTCCAGCGCCGCGGGATCTGTAGCGGCCCGATTCGGCGGCGGCTCGGGAATTCCGAACGCTCCCGGAGTCAGCTCCAAGAGGCATGAGATCTCGGCAATTTCGATTCGCGAACTGCGCCCATTAAGCCGCGGAAAGTAAACCCGTTTTCCATCCGCCAGCGCGCTTGAGCAGATGCCGTCGGTTGCAACCTCGTTGCCGGCGGCGGCATAAAGGACAATTTGTGTGGTGTCTCGATAGAACGCGCCGCTCAGCAGATTGCGCGCGATTTCGCGCGAGCGCGCGAACACGGTCTCAGCGGATATCGCGAAGCGGCAATCGCTTAGGATTGCGCGAAAATATTTCTTTTCGTCCGCCACGGGCCTCGCCATGGCGGGAGCGGGATCAATTACTCGGCCACGTATGGTTCAGACGCCGAATCGGCGCTGTCTCTGTTCCAGGCGGCGCGCCCATCAGCGCACCCCGATGCGGCGAGCGGCGAACCGCCGCGGCATCGAACAATCTTGTCGCGTGCTCAATGCGTGCGAGCTCCGCGTTGTGGCTAGTTGCTATCAACCTGATTCCCCGCCCCAGCCGTGCTTCAGAAACTTTCATATGGGCCGGATACCGCGGCGGCTATGCTTCCTTGCCGTCAATCGCGGCGCCGAGCCTCTTGTTCATCGCCTCGATACGCTCGACCAATGCCTGCTGCTCGTGCCGCAGGCGTTCGAGCTCGTCGGCGAAGTTAAGCGCGGCAAGAATCGCAAGATGAACAGTACTGACCGATTGCGTTCCCTGCGTTCCGCCGCGAATCTCTTTGATTTTTCCGTCAACCGCGCGAGCCAGCTCTCGCACGTAGTCGTCGCCGCCAGCGTCGCTGGCGACGGCAAGCGTCTGTCCCATTATCTCGACGTTGACGCCTTTCACCGAAGTCGATTCCTATCCTAGTTCGATCCCATCAAAGCGCGCGAGGATCTTCTCGATCCGGCTGCGAACTTCGTTGCGCTCGGTTTCGTGTTGTCTTCGCTCCTGATCGAGCTGCTTCACCTGGGCCTGTGATTCCGCAAACCGTTTCTCGCTTTCCGCGATTTTCTGCTGAAGCTGATCGTTTTCGCGGCGTAGCTGCTGGATCCGATTCACTGATGACTGAATTCGTTCTTCAAGTTGTTTCAGGATGTCGATAGGTGTTGCCATAGTCAAAAAACTTCTACCTTTAGTTTAATTTTCTATAATCCGGCCTGTCAAGCCGCATAAGTGTCGCTTGCGGCGTCCGCAGCTCCCTCTGCAGGCGTAAACAGCGCCTCAATAAAGGCGCGCGCGTCGAATTGCTCAAGATCCTCCGCGCTTTCGCCCACCCCGACAAACCGCACTGGCACCTTCAGCCGGTCCGCGACCGCTATGATGATGCCGCCCTTCGCGGTGCTGTCGAGCTTAGCCAGCACCACGCCCGTAAGCGGCACCGCGTCGCCGAATATCTTTGCCTGACTGAGTGCATTTTGCCCGGTATTCGCATCCAGCACCAGCCATGTCTCGTGAGGAGCGCCCGGAAGCTCGCGGCCCGCCACGCGCGCGATTTTCTTAAGCTCCTCCATCAGATTCGTCTTGGTCTGCAGCCGGCCCGCCGTGTCGATTATTACGGTGGACGTTTTGCGCGCCACGCCGGCTCTTACCGAATCGAATGCGACCGCAGCAGGATCGCTGCCCTGCTGATGCTTGATGATGTCGGCGCCGACGCGGTTACACCAGACTTCCAGTTGCTCGATAGCGGCTGCGCGAAAAGTGTCGGCCGCGGCGATGATCACGTCACCGCGCCTGGTTTTCATCCATGCGGCAAGCTTGGCGACCGTGGTCGTCTTTCCGACCCCGTTCACCCCAACCAGCAGGATCACGAGCGGCCCCTCGGCGACCTGAGCTGCGGGACGCTCGGCCCCGGCAAGCATAGCGGCAATTTCCTCTTTGAGCGCGTCGCGAATCACCTCGGGCCGATTATCGCTGCCAAGCCGCGTGCGAACCGCATCCGTCAGCTTGACCGAAGCGTCCACGCCCACGTCGGCGGCGATCAACGCCTCCAGCAAGCCCTCGTATATCTCGTCGGCTTTTTTTGCACCGCTGATTGCGGCGCGAATCCGGACCAGAAAACTCTCGCGAGTTTTGCGGAGTCCTCCGCCGATTCCGATTGGCGCGCGAGCCGGCGCGGGCTTCGGAGCCTCGCGGCTAGGAGCCTCGACCTCTGGAGCCTCAACTTCCGCCTCAGCTTCTGGTTTGGCTATTTCGGCGACTGGGGGCTCGGCTGGGGGCGGCGGTTCCCGCTCGGGCGGCGGCCGCGTCTCGATTTCAGGAGGCAGTTGCGGCTTGGTTTCCGGTGCCTCACGAGCGATCCGCTCATCAGGCGCCGGTTTAGGCGTCCGCCGCCGCTTGCGCAGGCTCCACTGAATCAGGATACCGGTC
>JASHOJ010000310.1 GCA_030041155.1 Candidatus Binataceae bacterium
TCCTTGAGCCAGGGCGGCGATGCGCTATCGAGGTGACGTTCACGCCAGCGGCGGCGGGGCAAGTCTCGGCGACGCTTGAGATCCAGAATAATGCGATCGGCGCGGCGCAATCGGTCGCGCTGGTTGGACGCGGCAAGGCTCCGCCTAAGCGCAAGCGCCGCTGATCGCGCGCTCTTTCCGATCCGGCCAATCCCAGAAACCCTCGTCAGCGCGCATATCACAGTACCCGACCGCTCGTGGCGCGGACCGAGAGCGCGTAGCGGCCGCGCTGCCTCTGAAGCCGCACTTTGGCTCCCAAAGCCCGCGACAGGATCGCCGAGGTGAGAACCTGAGCACGCGGACCGGCGGCGATCACGCGGCCGGCGCCGAGCACGATCACGTGCGTGAAGGCGGGCATGATCTCCTCGACATGATGCGTCACCAGCACGACCGCGGGAGCGCCGGGGCTGCGCGCGATCCGGTCGAGAAATTGCAAGAAATGCTCGCGCGCGACCGGATCGAGACCGGCGCATGGCTCGTCGAGAATCAGGAGCCGCGGCCGCGCCATCAGCGCGCGTCCGATCAGCACCCGCTGGCGTTCGCCTTGGGATAGATAGCGCCACGGCCGCTCCGCAAGCGCCTCTGCCTCGACCCGGCGCAGGATCGCTGCCGCGGCTTTGCGGTCGCGCGGCTCGACCTCGCCCCAATATCCAACCATCGCGAATTTTCCGCTGAGCACCGCGGCGAGCGCCGTCTCGTTCTCCGGCATCATCTCGTGAATTGCGGAGCTGACCATCCCGATATGGGTGCGAAGCTCGCGCCAATCGGCGCGCCCGAAGGTCCTGCCGAGCACCCGGATCGACCCGGAAGTCGGGGCCAGATATCCGGTCATCGCGGAGAGCATCGAGGTCTTTCCGGAGCCGTTTGCGCCGAGCACAACCCAGTTTTGAGCGCGATCAACCCGCCAATTTATGCAGACCACGATCGGCGCATCGCGCTCGATCGCGAGGTTTTTTAGCTCGATTATGGGCTCGATTTTTTTGTTCATCGCGGATGCTTTCGTGAAGCTTGAAACACGCAGATTACACATATCTGGCGGGCGCGCCAGCATCTCGGCCATTTTGCGATCGGCTTCAATTTATGATTCGCGATGGCTCCGATCGCGCGCGCGGACACCAACCTAACAATTGTTAGATTTTTTGCCAATTTTGTTCATGGCTGAACTGTTCAGCCTTACGCAAAATTTGTTTTTGCCGCACAATTCGCCGCGATGAGCACCCTCCACCAAAACGCCGGCGGTGATCTCCCCCGGAACTCAGGCAATCTGACCGCTCCGATGGCGACCGATACCGCCGGCGCTCCCACCATCCGGCTTTCGACGGCGGCGGCGCTTGCCGCTTCGGGAGCAAGCCCGCGGGCCGGTGGCGCGACGGCGCCTAAGCCAGGCGCGCCGCAATGGATCCAGCTCCTGCCGGCCGGATCTTTTCGCGGCCGCGATGGGCGGGGGCCGTTTCACCTCGACAACGCCAGTGCGGTTATCGCCGCGACCGAGGCGCTCAGGATGGAAGCCGGGATTCCGGTCGATTACGACCATGCGACCGATTTCGCCGCGCCCAAGGGGCGTCCGGCTCCGGCGGCAGGATGGATTCGCGAATTCGCGGTGCGCGCGGGCGCGATTTGGGGGCGGGTGGAGTGGACGGTCAGGGCCGCGGCGGCGATCGCGGCGCGCGAGTATCGCTACGTGTCTCCGGTGTTCCAGTTCGATGCGCAAAGTGGGCGCGTGACCCGGCTTTTGCGCGCCGGGCTCACCAATAATCCGAATCTGTATCTGACCGCTATCGCCGCGGCGGCAAGCGTCGCCGCGCGCACAGAGGAAAGCACGATGGAAGAATTTCTCGGCAAGCTGAAGGAAATCCTGGGCCTCGAACCCGGCGCGACCCTCGATGAGGTGCTCGCCGCCGCACGCGCGATCGCATCCGGCGGCAAGGACGAAACCGCCGCGAACGCGGCGGCGGACCCGGCGCGTTACGTCGCGATCGGGGAGTATCAGCACGCGCTCAGCGAGCTCAACGCGCTGCGCGCCGAGCGCACGCGCGAGCGCGCCGCGGTAGCGGTGGATGCCGCGATGCGCGAGGGCAAGCTCTCTCCGGCGCAGCGCGAGTGGGCGATCGCGTATTGCGCAGCCGATCCGCGCGGGTTCGCGGCGTTCGCGATGCGCCAGCCGGCGATCTTCGCGTCCTCAAGCGGCTTCGAAGACGGCGGTGCGCGCGATGCGCGGCCGAGCGGCGAAGCGCTTAGCGCAATCGAGCTTGCGATCTGCTCGCAGCTTTCGCTTTCGGCAGCGGATTACCTGAAGCGCAAAAGCGGGCGTGCGGACTTCCTTTCGCTCAACAACGCGGGAATCGAACGCTAATCAATCCGAGGTGATTAAGAAATGGCGGCATTGACCAGTTCACGCAACACGCCCGAGAAGGGCGATGACGGACGGATGCGGACCTACGGCGTCGAGGCGAACACCAACGTTTACCTGGGCGGAATCGTCGCGCTGGACGCAAATGGCTACGCGGTGCCCGCGTCGGCAACCACCACTACCGCCAATGCGCTCAAAATTATCGGGCGCGCCGAGTCGATGGTCGACGGGATGCCCGGGGAGAACGCGATCAACAATCCCGGCGCGGCGGGAGCGATCTCGGTCGAGGCGCGCAAGGGCGTGTTCCTCTACGACCAGGACAATTCGATCACGATCGCGCAACTCGGCGCGGTGTGCTTCGCGATCGACGATCACACGGTGACCGCGAACGATCGCGCATCCGGCGCCAGCGTGCAGCAATACGCGGCGGCGGGGCAGGTAATCGAGATTACTCCGAGCGGCCAGGTGTGGGTCGATTTCTGGCATCAGACCGCGGCGGCCGCGTAACCCGAGCGAGACGAGGCAAAGCAATCATGGAAATCAGCGCATCAAATCTGGCCGCCTTGTTCACCGGCTTCGACGTGGTTTTTCAGCGCGGCTTCAACAAGCCGCCGTCCTACTACGAGCAAATCGCGTCGGTGGTGAAGTCGGGATCACGGCAGACCACCTATCCGTGGCTCGGGCGCACGACCCGCTTTCGCGAATGGCTGGGCGATCGCGTCATCCAGGCTCTGGAAGCGCACACCTACACGATCGTGAATCGCAACTTCGAAGACACGGTCGCGATCGATCGCAACGATATCGAGGACGACACCTACGGCGTCTACGAGCCGGTGATCGAGCAGCTCGGATGGGACACCAAGGTGCATCCAGACATGCTGCTGTTCTCGATGCTGCAGAACGCGGTCGCGAATCCCGCTCAGGTTGTGTGTTACGACGGGCAGCCGTTCTTCTCCGCGGCTCATCCGGTTGGGCCGATGAATCAAACCGGCGACACCACCGCGTCGAATATCAACACTTCGGGCAGCGGCGCTTACTGGTTTCTGGTCGACGCCTCGCGCGCGATTCGTCCGTTCATCTTTCAGATGCGGCGCGAGTACGCGGTGACCAGGATGAGCTCGGTGACCGACGAGGCGGTGTTCAATCGGCGCGAGTTCCGCTACGGAGTCGACGGGCGCGCCAACACCGGCGTCGGGCTGTGGCAGCTCGCCTACGCGAGCAACACCGACTTGAGCGACGCCGCCAATTACGGCGCCGTGCGCGCCGCGATGCGATCGTTCAAGACCGATGGCGGCGCGCCGTTCGGAGCGCTGTCGAGCCGCGGCGGAGTGTTCCTGGTCGTGCCGCCGTCGCTCGAGGAAGTCGCGCGCCAGTTGCTCAACTCGGAGTTCATGGCGGGCACCGGCGCGAGCGCGAGCGTCGCCACCACCAACATCTGGCGCAACAGCGCGGACCTGATCGTTAGCGAGTACCTGGCATGAGGGAACGCGTGAACTTGACGCGGCTCCCCAGGCGAGCTGGCGCGGCGAACACCCTCCTCACCCCCGCGCCAGCCTCGCCGAACCGCACCCGATCGCGCCCGGCGCGCACCGCGCAAGAGCGCCAAGGTGAGTCGAGATGATTTACGCGACGGCCCAGGACATGATCAACCGCTACCCGAATCGCGATCTGGTTCAGCTCACCAACGAGGACCCGACCCAGACCACGATCAACGAGACGCCGCTTAGTCAGGCGACCTGCGACGCGTCGGCGGAGATCGACACCTATCTCGAAGGGCGCTTCGCGCTGCCGCTGTCCGATCCTCCCGCGGTGCTAAACCGGCTTGCGTGCGACATCGCGATGTACCGGCTGCAGGCGCTGCGCCCGCTGCACGATCTGGCGGACGCGCGGCGCCGCTATGACGACGCGATCGCGATGCTTACGCGGGTCGCGGCGGGCGAGTTGACGCTTGGGCTTGCGCCCGACAACGCCGAGCCTCCGGTCGCCGGAGCAGCGGAAGACACTGTTGGTCCGCGCCGGATTTTCAGCCGGAAAAGGCTCAGGGGGTACTGACCATGGGAGCGATGCTGGATAGTCCGTGGGATGGGCAGAGTTTCTCGCCTCCGACCGCGATCGATATCGCGACTCTGGAGAGCGCGATCGTCGCGCAGCTTCAGTCGCAGATCGATCAGATTGAGATCGCGCACTATCCCGACCAGCCCGAGAGCTACCGGCTGGTGCATCGCGTCGGCGCGGCGCTGGTTCAATACCACGGCGCCAGGTACGGCGACATGCTCGACACCGCGGCGATCATCCAGACCCGCCTGCTCGAATTCGCGATCACGATCCTGATGCGCGATCTCGGATGGAGTTACGGCGGCGATCCCGGCGGCACCAGCCCCGGCGCCTACGCGATGCTGGAAGCGGTGCGCGCGGCGCTGACCGGGTTTCGCATCCCCGGATGCCGCAAGATGTATCCGCTGGGCGAACGCTTCGTCGAGCGCGACTCGCAGGGCGGCGTGTGGATTTACCAGATCACGTTCGCACTCTCGACGCTCGCGGTGGAGACGGCGCCAGTCGCGAATTTTCCGTCCTTTGTAACCGGCATCGCGATGGAAGAGGGCGGGCAGACCACCGTCGCGGCCGGCTCCGCCTCATACACGTTCGATTCGTCCGGACAGATTCATCTGCCCGCCGGCAACGTAAGCGATCTCAGCGTGATCGCGTCCGGCAATCAGATGCTCAAGCCCGGAATAGATTACAGCGTCGATCCGGTCGCCGGCGTCATCACGGCGCTGCCGGGCGGCGCGGCGGCGGCCGGACAAACGGTCGAGATTACCTACAGCTACGCCGACCAGGTGATCGCGGCGGCGGGAGAATCGTCGCCGGCAAATTAATCCGGCGCGCAATTTCGCGGGGAAAAGATCCTCGCGCGAGGTGAACAACAAGATGTCAGCAACTTTCCTGCACGGAGTCGAGGTGATCGAGGTTTCCACCGGGTCCAATCCGATAACCGTGGTCACGTCAGCCGTGATTGGGCTCATCGGCACCGCGCCCTCGTGGGCGGTCGAGTCTCCCGCAGCGGCTCCGGCGCCGAACACGCCTACTCTGGTGAGCTCGCAGAGCGACGCGTCCAACTTCGGACCACTGGTCCAGGGCTATACGATCCCATATGCGCTCTCCGCGATCGCGGCGCAGGGGGCGGGCCAGACCATCGTGGTCAACGTCTTCGATCCCACCCGGCACTTCACCGCCATAACCGCCCAGGCGATGAGCTTTCCCGCCAGCGGGCCCCAGGTTCTGAACCTCGGGCACATGGGCGTAAGCGCGGTGGTGGTGACAAATCAGGCGGGCACGACTACCTATTCATCGACGACTGACTATTCGCTCGATCCGGTAATCGGAGTTGTCACCGCGCTTACCAGCGGCACGCTGACTGCGGGCGAAGCGGTTAAAGTATCGTTCAACTACGCCGATCCCACCAAGGTCGCCGATTCCGACATTATCGGCGCGGTCACCGGCAGCACTTACACCGGCCTCCAGGCGCTGCAGACGACCTACGGCACGATGGGATTCTTCGCCAAGCTGCTGATCGCTCCCGGCTATTCGCAGAATGCCGACGTGGCAAGCGCGCTGGAGACGATGGCTAATACGGTTTGCGCCATCGCGCTGGTGGACAGCCCGCCGTCAACCGCGGTGTCGGTTGCGATCTCGAATCGCGGCCTTGAAGGCAATGCGTTTGACGTCGCGTCGACCCGGGTTGTCCTCTGCTATCCGCAGGAGCAATTCTCCGACTCGGGCCTGGTGCCCACCGGCGTGACGATCTCCTCGGGTCTGCCGATCACCACCGCATTCAACGGAACCTCAGTCGGGCCTTACTCGCAGTGGATCGCCGGCGCTATCGCGGCGAAGGATCTGAGTAATGGCTATTGGTGGTCGCCCTCGAATACCGAGGTGATTGGCATCCTCGGCCCCGACGTTTCCCTCTACGCGTCGATAATGGATCCGAACTGCGACGTGAACAATCTCAATGCGCAGGGAATCGTGACCGTGTTCAACGCGTTCGGAAGCGGGCTGCGGGTGTGGGGAAATCGGTCTTCCGCATATCCCTCGGACACGGCGCCCGACAACTTTATCAACGTGCGGCGCACCATGGACGTTATCGAGCAGTCGATTCAGCTCTCGATGCTGCAATTTATCGATCAGCCGATATCCAACGCGCTCATCACCGCGATCCTGTCGAACGTTAATTCGTTCATCTGCAGCCTGATTCAGCGCGGCGCGCTGGTCGCCGGCTCGGCGAGTTACGATCCCTCGGAAAACCCCGCGAGCCAGATCGCCGCCGGCCAGCTCGTGTTCGACATTGACGTAATGCCGCCGCCGCCCGCAGAACGGCTGACGTTCCAGAGCTACATCGACGCGAGCCTGCTCTCGACTCTTGGCCAGACCAGCGCATCCACTTCGACCTCCAGCGCGAGCGCAACCTGAGTAAAGGACTATTGCAATGAATATTCAGATTAACTCACTGACTAATGCGAATGTATATATCGACGGCAACGACCTGCTCGGTCGCGCGGAGGAAATCGATATTCCTCATCCGCGGCATCGGATGATTGACTACAAGGGGCTCGGGATGGCTGGTACCACTGAGTTATGGGCGGGTGTCGCCAAGCTCGAGGCGCGCATCAAGTGGGCGTCATTTGACAGCCAGACCATAACCTTCGCCGCGAGCCCGTTTCAGGCTCACAACTTCCAGGTGCGCGGCGATCTGGAGCAATACACCAGCCAGGGACGCAGCGCCGAGCTTCCGGTGGTCTATCTGATGACCGGCGTGTTCAAGGACGCGGGGATGCCTACCTTCCGGCAGCATCAGATGGTCGAAACCACATCGACCATCAGTGTCTATCACGCCGAACTGTATATCTCGGGCGTGCAGATTTATCTCTACGACGTATTCGCCAACCTCTATACGGTCGGCGGCGTCGATCAACTCGCGACTTTCCGCTCCAACCTGGGTGCCTGAAGTATAGGAGCGCCTGGCTGAGTGACTATTGAAAGGAGGTGGCATCGTGGCCGAGGAATTGACGGTGAACGGCGTACCGATTGGCGGCGCCACAGGCGGCGGTCAGGGGCCGGCACGGCGGGTCGAGCTGCCGTCGGGAAAGATGGCGACGGTCCGCAAAGGCTGCGGCCGAGATCTGATAAACGCGAACCGGGTCGTGCCCAACGGCGACGACGGGTCGCTCATTTTCGCCCTTATCGCGGAACTGGCGCGGGTCGAGGGTCAGCCGATCGTGTACGAGGACGTGCTCGCGATGGAGCTGGCGGATGTGCTCGCGCTGGAGACCGAGGTGGTCGACGAAAATTTCGGCTTCCCTCCGCCGCGGCGCTCGCGCGATTAGTCAACTTCGGTATCAGCGTGAGCGAACTTCGCGCAATGGAGCTGGCGGAAATCGATTACTGGACACGTGCGATCGAGAGCTACGACCAGGTAGTCGGCGCGGCGGAGGAAACAGCCAGCGGAGCGTGAGCAAGGAATGACAGGAACCGCTGAATGACCGCGAGACGCGACTGAGAAATGAGGCGAGTGACTATGAGCGTGCGACTGTTCGTTGGAAACCTGAGCTTTCACCTGACTGACGATCAACTGCGCGAAGTGTTTGCGCGAATCGGCACCGTGGAACGCGCCGAAGTGGTTCGCGACAAGTTTGACGGCCGGTCGCGCGGCTTCGGCTTCGTCGTGATGGATTCGGAGGACGACGCCGCACTCGCGATTCGCGATCTCAACGGAGCCGAAGTCGAAGGGCGCGCGCTTCGGGTCGAGACCGCCACTTCCGTCCGCCGCGACGCACGCGGCGCGGCGCAACCATTCCTCGGATGATGGTGTCGCTCGAAAATGGCTATCGAAGCAGCGCGCGGGCGAGCGCGCGCGATGGAGCATAAGCGGTGTTCGCTGAATTCGGCACCATATTGTTCGAAGTAGTCGGATCGCCGCGCAGGATCGAGTCGCGCCGGCGCTATGGCTACGCCCAGCATAAGGTAATCGGGGCGCTTCCTCAGATGCAGTGGATAGGCGATGAACTCCAGCGCATCCAGCTTGACCTGTTGCTCCATTACTCATTTACCGATCCCGAGGCGCAGGCCGCATTACTATTCGAAACCGCAAGCTTGCATCAGGCGATGCCGCTGGTGCTCGGTGACGGAACGTTCATGGGCTACTTCGTCATCGAGTCGATCGCGACGAGCGCAACTCAGCTCGGCCCGGGCGCGACGCCGATTGCGATCGAGATGACGCTGAGGCTGTGTGAGTACCCGCTGAATTCCACCATTGCCGCCGCGGCGTCCGCCGCGTCGACGGCGATCGCCTTGGTAAGCTCGGTCGGGTCATCGGGAGCGCCCACGCTCGCGCAATCGTCGGCGGGCGCCTCCGCACTCCTGAGCATCCCGACCTCATCGGCGCCGGCGACTCCGACACTCCAGCCCGGTGATGTGCCGGTCGCCGTGATTACCAGGAGCGAAAGCCAATGACGCCGGCGCAGCAATACCTCACTCACGTGACGCGCGGTACCGAGCGATGGGATCTGATCGCATGGCGCTACTATGGCGACCCGACGAACTTCAACCCGATCATCATGGCTAATCCGGCGGTCCCCATCGTTCCTGTGCTTGATGCGGGCATCGTACTGGCTATTCCAGTCCTTGCCGCTAGCGAGACCGCGACCACCGGACTTCCGCCGTGGGCGACCGCGTCGACTACGCAGACGCAGTCTCAGGCAGCATCATGAGCGCGGCTCTTCTATATCCAGTGCCAACGCCTCAGTGGGTATTAACTTACGCGGGAGTGAATATCACGTCAGGCGTATCCACGATGGTGAGAGCAATTACCTACACTGACTACCTGTCCGCGTTGTCGGGCAGTATTCATCTGGAGTTCGAGGATGACGCGTTGCGGTGGCAGAACTCCTGGTTTCCGACGATCGGGGACCCGGTGAGCCTGATGCTTGGCTATTGCGGAGCGCCGATGCTCGATTGCGGCGCGTTCCAGGTCGATGATCTGTCGCTGACGGGCCCGCCCGACATATTCCATCTACGCTGCCTCTCCGCTTACGTCACGCCGGCGATGCGCACGCGGCTCTCCGCGGCATATGAAAGCTTGACGCTCTTGGATATCGCCACGATCGTCGCGGGCCGTTATGGGCTCACGGTGGTCAGCGCGCCGGGAGTTGAGGTAATCCAGTTCGCGCGCGTGACTCAGAACCGCGAAACCGACCTCGATTTCCTTCACCGGCTCGCCGCCGATTATGGCTATGAGTTCACGGTCCGCGGCGGGAT
>JASHOJ010000311.1 GCA_030041155.1 Candidatus Binataceae bacterium
CATTTCGGATGAGGCTCGGGCGCGCGCCATCTGAGTTTACCCTCCGGCGGCGCAGCGTAAGGGACGCCTAGAAATTCGCGCACACCTTGCTTGACGACCCCGCGCACTATCCCCTGCCGCGTAGTCACGATCGGCGCGGTACTCGCGGCGCTTGCCGTTAGCGGAGCAAGCAGCAAAGCCATCGTAGCGATCGCAAGCGCAAGCCAGTTCCGCGCACATGAGTTCGAGTCATAGCTATTTTTCATTGCATCTCTCGCCGATGGAGCGCGGTGACACTTAACTTCCAGTTGAGGTATAGTGCCGAACCCCGAAGCGCCAGATCCACAGCGACAAGGCAAAAAATCCAAAGCCGGCCAACGGTGCGAAATCCAGAAGCCAGCTCGGCGCACCGACTCGCGCTGGATGGCCAAGGATCCGCGCGGATCGATCGATAGCTCCATCGAATTGGCCTTCGCCGCAGAATTCGCAGGCGCTACAGGACGTTGACCCTGCCGGAATGGCGATATTGGGCGAGCACTCTGCGCACCTGCTTGCGCACCCGATCATCCTCGTCGTGATAAAGGCTTTCGAGAACTCTCACTATTTCGGCGCGGTATTCGACGGGCGATTCGTCGCACAGAACGTGCACGATCGGTCCGCGAACCCGAGGATCGGAATCGTGCGCCATCTCCAGGAACCGCCGTCAGCTCTCCGGATCGTTCGATCTGGTTTCGCATGGGCATAGCGCCATCACCGCCTCGCGCCGAACCGTGGGATCTTCATTGCGGCTGAGTTCAAGCAAGCGCGGTATTTCCGATTGCGGAGTTTTCATGCGATTGCGATCGTGGCATGAAAGGCGACTCGAGATAAGTGATTCCGGATGAGAGGAAAATCAGAACGGACGATCAGAGAGGAGGATCAGAACCATGAGTGATGCGATAGAGCAATTTGAAGGCGGATGCCTCTGTGGCGCGGTCCGTTTTATCGCGACTGGAAAACCGAAAGGCGTGTATTGGTGTCATTGCCAAAGCTGCCGCAGGCATACCGGTGCGCCGGTTTCCGTCTTCGCGGCGTACGAACCCCGGGACTACAAAGTCATCAAAGGCGAGATAACCAAGTTCGATTCCACGCCGGGAAAAACGCGGCGCGGCTTCTGCGCCAGATGCGGATCGACCTTGACCTGCGAATCGCTGCCAGAGATCACGCTCACGCATTTCCACGTCGGAGCATTCGATCAGGCGGCAAGACTCCAGCCGAGAAAGCAGTACTTCCCGGAAGAACGTCTGCCATGGCTGCACATCGCCGATGCATAGCAGTCGCGGAACGATGCTTTGATAACCGTCAGGCAGTTAATGAAACTGGCGCCGCAACACTATCAGCGCGATCGTGCGACTAAGTGGCTTGCCTAATCCTCGTGCTGATCGACGTACGCGACGCAGGCGGTGAAGTCTTTGAATACCGGATTACTGAAGGTGCGCCAGCCGCCTTGCTTGCAATCCTTCCTGGACTGAGGCTCCAGCGTGGCAAGCGTCGTGTTATCGATCGCGAGCTGATCGATTTCCTGATTCGCGAACCATCCGTAAGCGTTGCCGCCGACCGCGGTGACCGGCAGCGGCTGGCCTTCAGTGCACAATCCAAGCGACTGCGGCGCCTGACAGGTCGGATGCAGCGTCCAGGTGGCGGCAAGAGCGCCGGTCTGTTTGTTGATAATCGTCATGTCCACTTCAAGATCGCCGTTTCCGTCAGGCTTGAACACGTGCTGAAACGTGTACCATCCAGAGGCGGAGATGCACTGCGGCGAATGGGTTCCGTCTTCAGGAGAGGCGCCCGAACGGAAGATGCCGGTGGAGGCGGCGATGACGAAATGCGCGTTGCTGCTCGCGAGCCCCGACTCCACGCACGGATCATTCGGCTCGCCGGTGCCGACATTGAACGCGTAATCCTGCAGGAACTGTCCGGTCGAGTCGTTCAGCGCCGAATCCCAATCGAAGCGATAATCCTTGTGGGTCGCGGCAAAGTCGGCGTCCAGATAGATGTCGACCGAGGTCTCCACGCCGCCGGTCGGAAACCGGCTCGCGGCGAAGTTCGCGTTCCAATCAGTGTACGGACCGATGCAATCTTTCGATCCAGGAGCGCACTGCGGATTGCCCGCGTTGCCGAAATTAGCCGCGGGATCGACGTGCAGACGCGCCTGATAGGATCCGGATGCCGAGCTGATCCCGTCAGCATAGCCGCCCGAGGTTGAGAACCCGGACGGCACCCGCGCGATACTGCCGTTGCCCTGGTTGAACCATCCGGCGGTATCGGACTCAAATCCTTGCGCAAACAACTGCGCGTGCGCCGCTACCGGGAGCAGCACAAGCGCCAAGAACGCAAGCGTATAAAAGGCGAATTTCCTCATCTCCACCGGCGCTACGAACTGATTACCGCCCCGTCCCCACAACGAGGAAGCAACGAGATTGGCTCGCCCCTCTCGTTTATAGGGTTAGCAAAACTGCTGGAGATGGCGCAATCGCTCAGAGCGTCGCGAATCAACCGCCGCGTTATCGGTCGCACTCGCCGCCGATCATGTTGATCATCCCGAAGGTCGTAATGATATCGGCAATCATCCTGCCAATGAGCATCTTGTTGAGCGCGCCCATCCCCAGAAAACATGGCGGGCGCACGCGCACTCGGTAGGGTTTCCCGCTCCCGTCGCTGACGACGTAAAAGCCAAGCTCTCCGTTGCCGCCCTCCACCGCCGTATAGGTCTCGCCCGGCGGCACCTTGATGCCCTCCATAATGAGCTTGAAATGGTTCATCAGCCCTTCTATCGAGTTGTAGACCCGATCCTTGGGCGGCAGCATCACGTGGGGATCGTCGATCGAGACCGGCCCGGCGGGAATCGAGGCCATCGCTTGCTCGATTATCCGCTTCGATTGCGCCATCTCGCGGAAGCGCACATTGAAGCGGTCGTAATTGTCGCCGCGATTTCCAAGCGGGACCTCGAAATCGAAACGATCATAGACCAGGTACGGATGCGCTTTGCGCACGTCGTATGACACCCCGCACGCGCGGAGCAGCGGACCGGTCACCCCGTATGAAATGGCGTCCTCGCGCGAGATAATTCCGATCCCGCTCATCCGATCGATAAAAACCCGGTTGCGCGACAGCAGATGGTCACAATCGCTCAGCACCGCGTCGAGCGACTTGAATGCGAGGCGGATTCGGTCGTTGAAGTCCGGCGGTAGATCGTACTTGATACCGCCGACCCGGCACCAGGTGACGGTCAGGCGCGCGCCGGTCACCGCTTCGATCAGATCGTACAGGAACTCGCGCGCTTCCAGCATGTAGAACATCACCGTCTGCGCGCCGACCTCTCCCGCGGCCATCCCGAGACAGGTCAGATGGTCCGCGATGCGCGCGACCTCGCTCATGATCACGCGCACGTACTTGCAGCGCTCGGGAACATCGATCTGCAAAAGCTTTTCGACCGCGAGCGCGAAGCCGACGTTGTTGATGCATGGCGAGGCATAGTTCAGCCGGTCGGTGTAGGGAAACGCCTGCGTCCAAGTCCCCTGCTCGCACATCTTCTCGAACGCGCGATGCAGGTAGCCGACTTCGACATCGCAATCGACAATCCGCTCGCCGTCGAGCTTTAAGTTGAACTTGATGGTGCCGTGGGAGGCCGGATGCGACGGCCCCATTTGCAGCTCCATCACCTCGTCGATCGGATCGTCGGGGTGAAGCTTGTTTTGCCAACGCGCTGGTAATGCCATCTTGCCTGTCCGGAAATCTGTTGCGCGCTAGCGCGAGGAGCGCACCGGATTAATCACGGCGTCAGTCTCGGGCACGATCGGCTGGCGGCGCTGATAAGGATAATCCTTGCGCAGCGGATGGCCCTCGAAGCTGTCGTAGAGCAGGATGCGGCGCAAGTCGGGATGCCCGCGGAAGATTATTCCGAACATGTCGTAGCATTCGCGCTCGAGCCAGTCGGCCGCCTTCCACAGCTCTATCGCGGTCGGCATCCACGCCTCGTCGCCGCCGCCGATTTGCACCTTGACCCGCAGCCGATGCCCATGCGTAAGGGAATTAAGATTGTAGACGATGTCGAACCGCGGCGTGCGTTCGAGCCAATCGACCGCGGTCAGGTCCGAAAGCATGTTGAACGAGAACCGAGACTCGTCGCGCAGCGCCCGCAGCGTCGCGATCGCGTCTTCGCGCGCGATAACTATCGATTCCTCACCAAGCGCGTTGCCGACGGCCGCAATCACGCTCCCGAAGCGTTCTTTGATTTTCTCAGCCAGCATTATTTGCACGGAACTCGGTACCGATTAATCCAGCGCGCCCCGCTGCCATGCGTAGGCCAGTCCGACGACGAGGATTCCGATGAAAATGAATACCTCGACCAGTCCAAACACGCCGAGCTCGCGGATTTCGACCGCCCAGGGATAGAGAAAAACCAGATCGACGTCGAAAATCAGGAACAAAAGCGCGGTCAAATAAAAGCTTACCGAGAAGCGGCCCCACGCGCTCCCGCTCGGCACATTGCCGCACTCGAAAGTCTCGCTCTTGATCTCGCCGGGGCGCCGCGGCCCAAGGATACGGTTAATCGAAACCATCACGCCGACGATGATGCCGGCAAAGACCAGCGTCACAAGCACAGGAAACCAGGTTGTCATCCCAATCGGATCCTTTGGAGAAAGATCTGCGCAGGGCAGATACCTAACTAATATCGGATAGAGGCTGCGATTCCAATGGCAGCGCCTTTCGACCTAGCGCCATTCGATCGCGGAAGCATCGCGGCCAAGCACCGACTTTGATTCGGTTTTCGTCTCACTTCGATTTCCGGCAATCCTGCCAATCCTGTCGCCATTCTCAACATACCGGTTGTTCAATAAGTGCGGAACCTAATGAACATTAGTTTTATTGACGGTGTGCGGACTCACCTTCGTTCAGTTTCGGGTCTCTTTGGTGTGGTCTGCGGTCACGACAACAAAACATCAGATTGCTTCTTAAAACAATTGTAGAAGGAATTAAAAGTCAAAGATTCAAAGTCCATCCACATTATGTCGTTGACTTTAGGCCGTAACGATCGCTAATCAGAAATTAACACGGTTCGGCTCGTAGTAATGTACACGCAACATTAGTTCGGCTGGCCGTCCATAGAAGGCTGATTTGCCACTGATACGACCAGCATAGACCCAGGAAGGAGGAGATTTTCGTATGGAGCGAAGACTCAGTTCCAGGATTCTGGCTGCGGTCGTCGCCGGCGCTTTCGCGATACTGATGCTCGCGGGAGCGGCATTTGCTCAGGTCAAGCCCGGCGATCACATCGGCCCAAACAACGCTTACAAAGTCAGAAATCTTGTCTCGCCCGGGGTTTACTGGCGGGTCCAGAGCGGGATGCAGATGATCATCGCACCGACCGAGCGAATCGATTGGCCGGTGCCCTACAAGGAAGCGACCGAAAAATACTCCGCCCAGGTCCGCCTCTCCAGCGATCATCGCAGTCTGGTCGGCTACGTCGCCGGGCAGCCGTTTCCGCTCCTCGATCCGAACGATCCCGATGTCGCCAACAAGATCATGTGGAATTATTTCTTCCGCCCGATCTCGTCCGACGATTACGATCTCCGTTATTTCGATTGCGAAAGCGTGTATGCCGGGCTGAACAAGCCCTACCGGGTGCTGTGGTACTACACGGTCGGCCATTACATGGGCTACAACGAGGTTGGCCGCACCGAAGTTGAACCCATTCCGATCGACCCCGATTTTCTGATTTCCAATCGCTATTCGATGACGGGGCTTTATCCGCAGCTCTCGCCCGAAGACGGCGCCGGCTCCGGATTCCTTCGCTATCGCTATCAAAATCCAAATCGCGCGGACGATTCTTATACCTACAGCCCTGAAACGCGCAGGCTGCGTCGCTTGAACGACAGCCTGATGAGCACAGCGCAGGACTCCGGCCCCGAGTCGTACAGCCCTGACGATTTCGAGTGCTTCGCGGGCAAGAACGAGAATTACAACTGGCGCTTTTTGGGTGATAAAGAGATGCTCGGCGCAATCGACGATCCGACCGACCCGCCCAAGACCTGCCCAACCGACGGCGGCGCGAGCCATTGCCCCGCGCTGTGGCAGATGCGCCATATGTACGTGCTGGAAGGCCGCGCGCGTCCCGAACGCCTGCCCGGCGATCTCTATTCGCGCCACGTCCTGTACATCGATTCCGAAGCCGATTTTGGGATGTACCAGGATCAGTACGACCGCAAGGGCCAGCTTTTCATCAACTACACGTCTTGGCTGAAGTATGCCGACCGCGTTTCGAGGTCGTCGCGAGTCGCGATCTATCCGTTCAAGCGCCTGTTCCAGACCGGTTCGTCCTCGACTGACGAGCAGTCCGGGCTGTCCACTGTCTGTTATCACCCGGGCTACAACGTCCCCGAGCGCGAGTGCTGGTATATCAATATGGGCGCGGTGGACCGAAGCTTCTTTACTCCGATGGCGGTGCTTAAGGCCTCGATGCGCTGATCGATCCAGCCGGCTGATTCCAGGTGCGATCGATAAAGACGCGCCGCCAATTCGGCGGCGCGTTTTTTTCGCTAGCGGCAAAGTCGCCATCGTAACTGCCGCTGCCACGGCGGATATCCTTGCACGCCACTTCACGCTGCAAAAAATAGCGCCGAATTCGTCCGCGCATAAGGCTGAACAGTTCAGCCATGAACAAAATTGGCAAAAAATCTAACGCTTGTTAGATTGCTGGCAGCAAAGAAATAGCCAAAAAGACCGCGCCAAGCTTGAGAAATTCTGAAATCGCGGTGAGGCGCGCCAGCGCGATCGTGAAATCGAGGCCTGCGAAATTCGCGCTCTACTTTGAGGGCGCATCGCCCGCCGATACAATCAGCCGCAGGGAAAAAGCTAAGAAGAACTGAGAAGAAAGCTGAAAACGATGGAATCCGCAATCAGGATGCGCGACGAAGAAATTGCCGACTGGGCCCGCCGTGCTGTCGCGCGGCGATGGCCCAAAGCTCGCGCGGACGAAATCGAACCGCTTCGCGGCGACGCGTCCACCCGGCGCTTCTGGCGCCTGCGTATCGATCGCGGAAGGTCCCGCGCTCCCAAAAGCGCGATCCTGACCGATCTCGGCCCCGACGACTTGCCGCGCTATGCGCGCGACCTGAATCTGGTGCCAAAGCCGCTCGTCGAGCCGCCCTGGATAAATGTGCATCGTTTCTTAAGCTCGATCGAGGTCGCCGTTCCGGAACTCTATGAATTTGACCCGGCGCGGCGCGCGATGCTGGTGGAGGACGCCGGCGACCGGACCCTTTCCGACGCAGCGCGCGCATCGGACGCCAAAATGGGCGACCTATTCCGGCTCGCGCTTGAAACTCTCCTCAAGATCCATATCGAAGGCACCCGCCAGATAGATTCACGATGTATTGCCGGCGGTATCGCGTATGACGAACGCCTGATGCGCTATGAGCTGAAGGAGTTTGTGAGCCTCGCGCTGCCGCGAATCTTCCCGGATGCCGATTCCGCCGTGATCGTGCCCGAATTGGACGTGTTATCGCGCGCGCTCGGCGAGTATCGCCGGGTCTTTTCGCATCGCGATTTTCACGGCCAAAACCTGCTTCTGCGAAACCGCGACGGCGCTCAGCGCCTCTGCGTTATCGATTTTCAGGACGCGCTGATGGCGCCGGCGGCGCAGGATTTGGCGGTACTTTTGACGACACGAGATACCGGCACGATCGTTACGCCCGCACTCGAAGAAAAGCTGCTGTATTTCTACTACACGGGGCGGATGCGGCAGGGCGCTCCCGAGATGGAGCATGATCGGTTCGTCGAGAGCTATCGTTTGTGCGTCCTTCAGCACGCGCTCAAGATGATCGGCCGTTTTATCCTCTTCGAGCAGAACGGCAACGGCTCATATCTCGTTTATCTGCCGCATGCGATCGCGCAAGCGGCGCGGATACTTACCGGGCGCGAAGCCGGCCGCTTTCCGCGACTGGCCGAAATGCTGGCGCGAACAGGCGCGCATCCGCAATGAGAGCGCTGGTGCTTGCCGCGGGAATCGGCGAGCGGCTGCGGCCGTTGACCGAAACTACGCCGAAGCCGCTGCTGGAGGTCGGCGGACGGCCGCTAATTCATTATCCGCTCGCGATGCTCAAGCGGGCCGGTATCACCGAAATCGCAATCAATGTGCATCATCTCGCCGGAAGCATTCAGTCCGCGCTCGGAGATGGCTCGCGCTTCGGGCTGAACCTCGTATGGTCGCCGGAGCCCGCGCTGTTCGGTAGCGGCGGTCCGCTGAACGCGCTTGGCGGTTTTCTCGGCGCGGGGACTTTCGTGATGGTGAACAGCGACACGATTTTAGACCTTGATCTCGCCGCGATGCTTGCGTTTCATCGCGATCGCGGAGCGCTCGTGACGCTTGCGCTCGCTCGGCCCGAAAACCTCGATTATTACAGCGCGATCGAAATCGATAGCGCGGCGATGGTGCGCCGGATGCAGCTGCTCATGTCGGTCAAAGAACAGCGCTATGAAGATTACGCCAACAAGCGCCTCGACCTCAGCGCTACGGTGCTGGACCCGTTCATGTATTGCGGCGTGATTGTGCTGGAGCCGGCGGTGCTGAGGCTATGTCCCCCGTCACCGCCATGGAGCATCATGACCGGTCTGATCGCGCCGATGGTTCGCGACGGGCTGCCGGTTGCGGGCTATGTGCATCGCGGCCTGATGCGCACGATCGACGATTTGGCGACCTACGAGCGCGTGCGGCGGGAATTCGCCGCCGGCACCCCGGACCTCCCACCGCTTTGACGTTCGCGCCCAAATCCTCACCCACGGTTTTGCGGGGGGAGGGAAAAGCAGGGGTGCCTGCCGATTTGAGCGACGCAGCAGCGCCGCGCTGGAACGCCGTTTGAGCGCTGCGTCCGGGCGGTCGCCTGGCAATTCTCATGACCCATCCGTGTTTTCGCGTGCCGCGGCAGAGCGGATGGGGCTGGGATGAGAAACGGGCGCTGCAGTTCCGCCGAATCGGCCGGTATCTATCGCCACTGGTTGTGCCGATGCAGCAATACGGTGCGGGTAGAATCGGAAGCACGCAAAGCTTTCATCGCCCGCTCCAGTCCTACTTCGGCGCGCTCGTCGCGAATGGTTTTGTGGTCGATGAATTGCGTGAGATCGCGGCCGACGAAATCGAGTCCGGCGCCAACGCAAGCAACACACGAGCATCCGCTTGCCGAGAGATCCCCCTGTTTCTGGCGCTACGCGCAACCAAGCGATGAAATCCAGCGATGTACCCGAAAAAAAGGAGCCGGGTTACCATTGGGGACCGTGGGTGGGGAGCCTACGGAGGGTAACCCGGCCGTGCTTGGGGACAGGCGCTGTCTAATTCTCGGGGGAGGAGATTTCAGCGCTAGGTATCATCGGAGCAAGCACCATGCCGCCAGGAAAGCTAGTGTTTATCTAGTGGCGGTCGATAAATTTCTTTCGCGATTTGCGAGAGAAAGGTCGGATAGCGCGATTTATCCGCGTAACCATAGCTACTTAGAGCCTTTTGCATCCTGCGATTTTTCGCCGCACCGATATCGATTTTTCACTTGCTAATCGAGGCGCCGCTTATCCCGCAGCCGAATCAGGGCACGCGCAGCTTAATACATGCAGTCTCAGCAGGTGCAACGCATTGGAACATCGAGATATGGGACGGGTGCGGAATGTACGGCACTGATTCGACAAAAGAGCACGATGATTCGCCGATCGGCATCGTGCGCGACATTCAATTTCTTGGCGACAGCCTCGCGGTGACGCCCTCGCGCGCGGACGCATCGGATTCGCGCTCGCCCTCGCGCCTGCCCGTTGAGAGGTTTGGATCCGTGTGTTAATTCCTTGCGATACGGGGCGTGGCGCAGCCTGGTAGCGCACCTGCCTTGGGAGCAGGGGGTCGGCCGTTCAAATCGGCTCGCCCCGATTTTAGCGCCAGTAGCTCAGGTGGACAGAGCAGCGGCCTTCTAAGCCGCGGGTCAGGGGTTCGAGTCCCTTCTGGCGCGCCATGAAAACAATCGAGCAATTGGCTCGGGATAAGGCCGCGCTTGAAATTCGCGTGGTGGGTGTAGCTCAGTTGGTAGAGCGCTGGATTGTGGCTCCAGTGGTCGAGGGTTCAAGTCCCTTCACTCACCCCACATATCCTGCTACGAAGAGCAATTCTTGCGGGATGCGCCGTTAGCTCAGTTGGTAGAGCAGCTGACTCTTAATCAGCGGGTCCGGAGTTCGAGTCTCCGACGGCGCACAAAAAAACACGGCTCTGCCGATCTCAGAGTTTGTGAATTTTTGTTCCGCGTTAAGTCTTCGGAATGTTTTTGGCCGGAACGATAATCGCTGCGCGCCGATCCCCTTCGACAGGCTCAGGGCAGGCTCTCGACTCGGCAACGGAATGCCTCGCTCGGGGTGACACCTGAGAAGTGACAAGTTGCCGCGGTAGGGATTAACATGAAGACCTCTGCGTTCCACTTTATGTCATCCGAGATTCTCTTTCAGTCATCCTGGTGTATCAGCAGCCTTAGCCATTGCTGCCGCGATCTCGCGTCCTTTGCCGCCAGGCGGTAGACGACATCGATCAAGACTCGTGAGGCTGCACGGCGCTGAAGCTTCAGCTAATTTAGTCGGCCCGGGCTGTCGTACTGGATATCCGCCGATCGAAAGGAGCTTCGTGATGCGAGCGCGCCGCGATGCCGCGGTTTTTCTGTCGACACTTCTGATCTTGACTCTGATCGGCACCGCCGCGGCGGCGGATCTCGCTGACCGGCGAACGACCGATTTTCTGAACGCGCTCAAGGCAGACGACTTCGCCGCCGCTGCTCGCAACTGCACCGCGGCGATGAAAGCGCATCTGCCGGAACTCGAATCAGGATGGAAGCGGGTGATCGGCGCATACGGCAATCTGCGAGCATTCAAAATCGTCGACAGAAGCTCAAGCGCGGGTGTCGAGCTAAGGACGGCGAACTTGGATTTTCAGCGCCCGAGCGGGCTCGCCGCTCAAGTCGCAGTTGACGCAAGCGGCCAGGTGGTGGGAATTCACTTCGTCCCGGCAGCCGTTCCAGCCGGCGCGGAAAAACTGGCGGACGAGCGCGCGAATCAGATGATTTCGAGGCTGCGCGATGGCAACTTTCAGGCTGCCGAAGCTCATTTCGATTCGAGAATGAAATCTCTGCTGCCGCCGCACGCGCTGGAAGTGGCGTGGAAGCAGCGAACCTCCTCGCTGGGAACTCTGGCCGGATGGAAGCTCGTTTCGCGGACCGAAATTGGCGGATATCTGGTGCGAATCGTTAATTTAGACTTTGACAAGGCGCCAAAGGCGTTTGCTTTGAAGATTTCGGTCGATAGCGCCGGACATATCGGCGGCTTTTACTTCATGGAGGCGCAACCCTGACGAACTTCACGAGGGCGGTTCGCGATTGTCGTCCGCGCGATACGCGCGCGCCGCCACTCGACGCGCCTCCGGTCAGAACGCGATTTCCTGCTTGGTTTGCAGGCTCGCGTTGAAGATCGTTTTTGAAACCCGCAGCCGATCGTCGCGATAGATCTCGCAAATGCCGGGCAGCGCGTCGTCGCCCACAAGCGTCAGCTCCGCAACTTTATCGAGCAGCGCCGTCATCTCAGCGGTAATCTCGTCGGCCGACTCGGGCATCATGCCCCACACGTCCCACGGCAGCATCTCGAGTCGATTGAGCGCGGCGAGATCGCGAATCGTATTCTGCACGATCCACCACATCCCTTGTTCGTTGATGAACGAAAGGCCGAACAGGTTGGGATTCGCTTTGCCCGCGCGACACATCTGCCACGCGTCGCCCGCGATAATGAAGCGGTTGCGCGGAACGTCGAGCGGATCGAAATCCGGTTTGAATGTGCTCCGCTGAATCGTGTCGAGCTGCGCATCGACCAGGATCCATCGTCCCTGCGCTGAGTTCCAATACTCCGCCACCCAGTGATCTTCGAAGCGGCCGGGATTGAAGTACGCACCGAAGCCGCATCGCACTCGCGCGGGCACGCCCTGCTCTTTCAGGGCCGAAGCGAACAGGGTCGCGAAGTGGCGGCAAACGCACGGCATCCTGTGCTCGGGCGCGCGCGCGGCGCCGAGCGGATGCTCGTCGAGGGTTCGGATCTCGGTGAGCATCTCTCGGACTGAGCGAACGTTGGCGAGGTCGTAGCGCTCTTTCGGCAGCTTCAGGCTGTAGAGCCAGGGCGCGATATCGCGATGAATCAGCACGCCCTGAACCACGGCGCATAGTGCGGCAAGATCGCGAGGGAGGTCGCGAAATGCGGAGGCATTCGCGTCGGGCGCGGTCATCGAACCGTGGCTGCGATAATATTCCTGCGCGCTTTCCATGACAGACCTCCCATCCGAGGCTGCGGCGTGAAAGCCGAGCTTCGCACTCCGGCCGATGGGGATCAAACATAATCGGCGAAGGGGCGTGACGCGCGGCTTAAGCTTGTGTGGACAGCAAGCCTGCGCGAGTGTTGTCCAGCCCCGGAACCGTTCCAATGGAGGAGCAGATCGGTAACTCAGCCGCCGACGACCCCGAAACCGCGCGTGCGCTTGCGATGTTCGATTCTGCGCGCTCGTGGCGGATGGCCGCGGCGGCGTTCGTCGCGATGTTTGCGACCTATGGGATCGCTTACAGCTTCGGCGCGTTTTTCAAGCCGATGGCGGCGGAGTTCGGCGCCGGACGCGCCAGCACCTCGACCGTGTTCTCGCTGACCGTGTTCGTGTGGGGAATTCTCGGATGGTTCGCGGGGCATATCAGCGATCGGTTCGGGCCGCGCCTGGTGCTGATTGCCGGCGCAGTCGCGATGGGCGCGGGGCTGATCGCGACCTCGTTCATCAATCATCTATGGACTGGCTATCTCACTTATAGCATCGGGGTCGGAATCGGCGTCGCGAGCGGTTACGTACCGATGCTGGCGGTGGTGGGCGGATGGTTTCTCAGGCGGCGAAATCTGGCGCTCGGATTCGCGGTCGCCGGAATCGGCTGCGGCACAATCGTGGGCGCACCGCTGGCGGCCGCGATGA
>JASHOJ010000312.1 GCA_030041155.1 Candidatus Binataceae bacterium
ATTGGTCAAGCCGCCGCGGGCGGTTTTCCTGAATTTTCCGCTCGGCCATCAGACCGGCAAGCCGGATGCTCCGGAGTTGCAACAGAACATCGTTTTCGATGCGCTCTCAGCGTTCGAAACGATCGACCGTCCCGGCACGATCATCAAATTGCCTTATGTATGGGACCCCAACGATCGCGCTTGGGAGGAGCGTGATTACACCAAAGGCTGGATGCCGGTGCGCCCTTCGCGTGAGGAAGCTGACCGCGCGGAGCAAGAGCGAGCAGCCAAGTGGGTGAGGTCAATATGACAAGCTAACCTCGCGGTTAGTTAATCTAAATGAGGCAAGCAACCGGCTAACCTAGCGGTTAGACAACGTCGCGGCAAGGACTAACAGGCTAACCTAGCGGTTAATCAATCAGTGTAGCGGGAGGGGGATCTATGAACGGAGTTGCAGCGGTGATGGGGCTCGCACTTATCGAGTACGTCGTCCTCGGCGGGATGGTGGGGCGCGCGCGAGTCAGGTACAACATCGCGGCGCCGGCGACCACCGGCAACCCGATTTTCGAGCGGTATTTTCGGGTTCATCAGAACACGCTCGAATCGCTGATCGTGTTCATCCCGGCTTTGTGGCTATTCGCGAACTACGTCAGCGTCGCGGTCGCGATTGCGCTCGGGTTGCTCTTTATCGCCGCGCGGATCGTTTATGCCGCCGGATACGTGCGAGCGCCGGAGAAGCGCGCGCCGGGCGCCGGGGTCACCTTTCTTATCAACGCGGTGCTGGTAGTCGGCGGATTGATTGGAATCGGCGTGCACGCTATCTGAGCTGACCTCTCAGACCTAAGTCCGCCGGTAGCAGCAGCGGCCGCATACCTGCGAGCACATAGGCGCTCGATGCGACGCCGCGCGAGCGCTCTCATCTCTTGTTTACGATTCGGGCGCAAGCGGCTAAAGTTGCGCTTGTCCATTCATCCTCACCGTTCACATCCAAGGAGAAGTGTTCATGGCGGAAGAACGCAAAGGCGCAGTCACGATGCGCGGCAACCCGCTGACGCTCGTCGGCCCCGAGCTCAAGGTAGGACAGAAGGCGCCAGCCTTCACAATCACCGGCAAAGGACTTGCCCCCGCCTCGCTCGATCAGTTCAAGGGCAAGGTCAAAGTGATCACGACTGTTCCGTCGCTTGACACGCCTGTGTGCGACGCGGAGACGCGCCGCTTCAACGAGGAAGCATCGAAGCTGCCGGGCGATGTGCAAATCCTGTCAATCTCGATGGACTTGCCGTTTGCGCAGGCACGATGGTGCGGCGCGGCGGGAGTAGACAAGGTGACGCCGCTCAGCGATTACAAGGCCGCGGAATTTGGCGAGAAATACGGCGCGCTGATTAAGGAGCTTCACCTGCTCGCCCGCGCAGTGTTCGTAGTCGATAAAAACGACAACGTGACCTACGTGGAATACGTCAAGGAAGTGGCCAATCAGCCGGATTTTGAAGCGGCGCTGAGCGCGGCAAAAAAGGCGGCCTCGGCCTGATTCGGGGCCGGTGGATTAGATCACTCTCGATGCAGCGCTCGGCGCGACAGCGAAAAGCTTTGAACGCTTCGGCCGTGCGGATGGAAAATCGCGATGCGCCGGACGCAAGTTAAAGAATTTGCGCCGGAGCTCAAGCGCGGACTCTATGAGGCGATATTCCTGCGCCGCGACATCCGCGAATTCCTGCCCGATCCCGTTTCCGACGCCGTGCTCGCGCGGGTGCTGGTCGCTGCGCATCACGCGGCCAGCGTCGGATTCACTCAGCCCTGGGACTTCGTCATCATCCGCGATCTTGAGCGCCGACGCCGCGTAAGGCGGGTGTTCGATGAAGAACGCCTCAAGAACGCGCAGCAATTCACCGGCGCGCGCCGCGAAAAATTTCTCTCGCTCAAGCTCGAAGGCATCCTGGAATCTCCGCTGAATCTGCTCGTGACGTGCACGCCCGGACGGCTCGGCCCCGGTGTTCTCGGCAAAGTTAGCATCCGCGAGGTTGAGGTTTATTCGACCTGCCTTGCGGTTGAGAATCTGTGGCTCGCCGCGCGCACCGAGGGGCTCGGCGTCGGATGGGTCAGTATCATCCGCAATGACGCGCTGGTCGAGATTTTCTCGCTTCCGGCCGGCGTGATGCCGCTCGCCTATCTGTGCGTCGGCTATCCGCGCGAATTTCCGCCGCGTCCGGTTCTCGCCAGCGCGGGATGGGCTCAGCGCCTGCCTCCGCGCTCGGTGATTCATCATGAGACCTGGAATTCCGCGCTGGGCCGCGACGGGCGTCTGATTCGCGACATCGAGACCGCATCTATCTGGCGGGAAATTTTCCCCGAAGAAACTCCCGAAGAGATTCCCGACGATAAGTAAGCTCGAAGAACGTCGCGTCTTGATCGCTTGATTCCGCTCGCTTATGGCAGGCGTTCTGAACCGCCGCCTTTGTCACAATAACGTCCTTTTGCGTCGGACTCCGACGTGCTCTATACAACCTTGGCGGGGGTGGGAAATGGAAATTCCGGCTTCAACAGATTCCAGGGCATGGTCGCCGCGGATCGCGATTTCGCTTGCTTTAATTCTTGCGATTTCCTTGCTGATAGGCGGCTGCGGTAACGATCAAACTTCCTCGAGTTCCGCTGACGCCAGTGCGCCTGCCGACGTTCGCGCGGTTTTTGACAAGCCCATGTACAAAAATTCGCTGTGGGGACTGCGCCTGGTGGATCCCGCCACCGGCAAGGTACTGATAAATGTCCGCCCCAAGCGCCAGTTCTTCATCGGTTCCGTGCGGAAGGCCTTCACGGTGGGAGAATTGATGAACCAGGTTGGCGCCACCAAAACCTACGACACGCCGGTCTATTACGACGGGACCATAGACTCGGGAGTTCTTGACGGCAACCTCATAATGGTCGCGTCGGGCGATCTCACGATGGGGGGGAGAACCAATCCGGACGGCAGTATCGCGGTGAGCGACTACGATCACAGTGAGGCTGATTCGCTCGGCAACGCGGTTCTGACCGCGCCGGATCCGCTGGCTGGTTACGAGTCGCTCGCCGCGCAGGTCGCCGCAGCCGGCATTACAGAGGTAAGCGGCGAGGTGATCATCGACGATCGTCTCTTTCAACCTTTCAGCTTCAGAGGTGAATTCAACGTAACGCCGATTTTCGTCAACGATGACTTTGTCGATCTGACCATCAATCCGACCACGCCCGGCGAGCCTGCGTCGGTTGTATGGCGTCCGGTTTCGGCCGCACTTGGAGTCACCAACACGCTGACTACGGGCGCATCCGGTTCCAAATACACGCTCCAACTGAATCCAGAATTCCCCCAGTGCATCGGCCAGCCGGACTGCACCGCCGAAATTACCGGACAACTTCCGATCGACTTCGTTCCGCCACTCACCGACGCCTATCCGCTGGTCCAGACTTTCAGCATTACGCAACCCTCGAACTACGCTCGCACGGTTTTCATCGAGGCGCTTGAAGCGGCTGGGGTGCAGATCGACGCCGCTCCGGTCGAAGCGAATCCGACTCAATTGCTCCCGTCGCCAGGATCGTATGCGCCGGACACGCAGGTGGCGGAATTGACCGGAATGCCCTATTCGGATGACGCCAAACTGATCCTAAAGGTCAGCTACAACATTGGCTCCGACACCAGCCTGGTTCTGTGGGGGCTCACTCAGGGCGTCAACAATATGAGCGCGGCCCTGGTTGCGGAGCAACAAAACCTGGCTTCGAATTACGGAATCACCGCCGACGAATATCATTTCATTGACGGAAGCGGCGGCGGCGATACAACCGCGATTAATAGCGCAGTCACACAGATGCTTTCGGACATGATTCCAAGTTCGTCGTTCCAAGCCTATTTCGATGCGATGCCCATTCTTGGCGTGGACGGCTCGCTCGCTTTTGTGAAGGATTTTCAGTCGAATCATTCGCTCGCGGGAGCAATCGGGCAGGTGCACGCGAAGACCGGAACTTTCGTCCAAGCTTCCAGCGCAGGACTCGTGCTGGAGGGTCAGGCATTGGGGGGCTATATCGAGACGAGGAGCGGCAACCAACTGGTTTTCCACGTAGTCGTGAACAGCGTCCACGTGACCGAGCTAAGCGA
>JASHOJ010000313.1 GCA_030041155.1 Candidatus Binataceae bacterium
CGCGAGGACGCGCGGATGATGGCCGACTTCCATCTTGCCGCGCTAAGCCACGGTCTGTTTATCGCTCCGCGCGGACTCCTCGCGCTGTCCACGGTTATCACCGATGAGATCGTGACCGAGGTTGCCGAACGCGCCGCCAAGGCGATGGCTGACGTTGCCGCGGGCGGCGCCTGAACGGGATGCATCACGCGGCGCGACTGTAGTAGCCTCTCGCGAAAGCGAGGTAACGGCTATGGCATCAGCGGCCGCGGAGCGCGTCGTACGCGCGTCAAATATCGATTTTCACGTGCTCGAGATGGGCGCCGGCCCGCTCATCCTGTGTCTGCACGGATTTCCCGACACCGCGCATGCCTTTCGCCATCAGATGCCCGCGCTTGCGGCTGCTGGTTATCACGTTGTCGCGCCGTTCATGCGCGGTTACGCGCCAACCGGCGCGGCGCCAGACGGCCGCTATGATTCCGCGGCGCTCAGCGAGGACGCGGTCAACCTGATTGCGGCGCTCGGCTATCAGGAAGCAATCCTGTTCGGGCACGATTGGGGCGCGGTCGCGTGCTATCCGGTCGCGGCCGAGATGCCGGCGCGCGTCACAAAGCTTGTCACAGCGGCGGTCCCATACGGCATCTCATTTATTAAAGCGTTGGTTGAGAATTATGCGCAGCAGAAGCGCAGTTGGTACATGTATTTCTTTCAGGGCGCATTCGCCGAGGCGGCGGTCAGCCACAACAATTTCAAATTCCTCGAGAAAATGTGGACCGATTGGTCGCCCGACTGGAAATGGACCGCGCAGGACATCGAGCCGCTGAAAGAATGTTTTCGCGCGCCGGGCGCGCTTTCCGCGGCCCTCGGTTACTATCGCGCCACGCTCGGCGCGATGATGAAGATTCCAGCCGACGCGATCGGCTCGGCCGCGGCTCCGCCGCCGCCAATCAACGTGCCCGCGATGATGCTGCATGGGCGCAATGACGGATGTATAGGCGCGGAGCTGCTCGACGGGATGGAGGCGTTCTTTCCTAAAGGCCTGCGTAAGGAAGTCATTTCCGGCGCGGGGCACTTCGTTCATCAGGAAAAGCCGGATGAAACAAACCGCCTGATACTGGATTTCCTCAAGTCATAACCACGGGAGCGACGCGCGCCGTGTCTGACGCAAACCTGATAGCGACCATCGGAGTCGCGTTGCTGCTGATTGCTTTTTTCCTGAACCAGTTCGGCTTTGAGACCCGGGAATCGTGGCGCTACAAGATTCTGAATGCCGTCGGTGCGGGACTGTCGTGTTATGCGTCTTACCTGATCGGATTCCTGCCATTCGTCGTTCTCGAAGCGATGTGGAGCCTGGTCGCTATTGCGGCGCTGCTGCCGCGGCCATAGTTCGCGAATCCTGCGATTGCTGCGCAGATGCTTTTCGCAGTGCGCGATGCTGCGCTAGGCTGTGAAGCATCGCGCTCACGCAAGAGGAGGCTGTCATGCCGGGCAAGCTCAGCTCCAAAGAGATTCACGATCGGCTCGGACATCCGGTAATCGATGCGGACGGGCACTGGCTCGAATTTGGCCCATCCATTTCCGATTACCTCAAGCGAATCGCCGGGCCGAAGGTCGTCGAAAGCTTTCGTTCGCGCAACCAACGCGTGCAGCACGCGCTAATGATGACGCCAGAGGAGCGGCGCGATCAGCGCCGCGCGCAAGAAGCGTTCTGGGGTGTGCCGGCCAAAAACACCCTCGACCGCGCAACCGCTATCCTGCCGCGCCTCATGTATGAGCGCTTGGATGAGTTCGGATTCGATTTCACGGTGCTTTATCCGACCGCGGCTCTTGGCGTGCTGTTTCTCGCCGATGAAGAGATGCGACGTGCGACGTGCCGCGCCTTCAACATGTACATCGCAGATGAGTTTCGCGAATTTTCCGATCGGATGACGCCGGCGGCGGTTATCCCGATGCACTCGCCGGCCGAGGCGATCGAAGAACTCGACTACGTGGTGAAGACGCTCGGCCTCAAGGTAATTCTGATGGGCAGCATGGTGCGCCGCACCATCCCGGCGGTCGCGCGAAAGAATCCGGAAGCCGCGCGCTTCGCGCCGTGGTTCGACGTGCTCGGGCTGGACAGCGAGCATGACTACGATCCGGTGTGGGCCAGATGCGCCGAGTTGGGCGTGTCGCCGACCTTCCACACCGGCACCCGCGGGGTTGGATTTCGCGTGTCGCCGACTAATTTCACCTTCAACCATATCGGCCATTTCGCCGTCGCCGGAGAAGCGGTGTGCAAGGCGCTGTTCCTTGGCGGAGTGACGCGGCGTTTTCCGACTCTCAACTTCGCGTTCCTTGAGGGCGGCGTCGGATGGGCCTGCAACCTGTACAGCGATCTGATCGGACATTGGAAGAAGCGCAATCTTAAGGCGCTGGAGGAGGTTAATCCGGCGAACCTGGATCGCGTGATGCTGCGCGAGCTGGTCCAGCGCTACGGATCGAAGGAGCTCGCCGCCAAAGTGACGCAATCCACCACGATTCTTGAGGGCGTCGGCTCGGATGCCACCGGCGGGATAACCGAGCTGGATGACTTCGCCGCGTGCAAAATCGATCGAGCGGAGGATATCCGCGATCTGTTCACGCGCAATTTCTATTTCGGATGCGAAGCCGACGATCCGATCAACGCGTGGGGGTTCAACACTCGCGCCAATCCATACGGCGCGCGGTTGAAGACGCTGTTCGGATCGGATATCGGACACTTCGACGTAGTGAACATGTCCGAGGTTCTGGAAGAAGCTTACGAGTTGGTTGAGGACGAACTTATCACCGCGAGCGATTTTCGCGATTTTGTGTTTGCCAATCCGGTGCGGTTCTGGGGCGAGACCAATCCCAACTTCTTCAAGGGCACCGCGGTCGAGGGCGCGGTCAAGGGTCTGCTGCAGGCCGCGCCGGAAACGACCGCGCGAGTATGATGTCTCAAGCCGGGTTTATGTCTGGAAGTTATCTCGCGGACAGTTTGCGATTAATCGATTCCGCAAAATAGCGCGCGCGGCCGCCACCCTCGCGATTCTCGTCTGCTTCCTGGCGGGACCCGCGCGCGCGCAGGCGACCGCGCCGAAGCGCGCGATCACGATCGAGGATTTGCCCGCGCCCACAAGCGCCGCCGAACCGGGCTACTTCGCGGCGCCGCATTATATCGGCAGCGCGTACTGTTACGCATGCCATCTGGATACCGCCAATCAGTTCGCCAAGACCGCGATGGGCCGCGCTTTCCTGCTGCATCCGCATAACGATCTCGAACGCCGGGGATGCGAAGGATGCCACGGTCCCGGCAGCAATCATGCGATGCTCGGCGGAGGACTTGGCGTCGGCTCGCTGGTTGAGTTTCACTCAGGTCCGGGGCAATCGGCCCGCGCGGCCAATGGAGTTTGTCTTAACTGCCATCAGGACACATTCTGGCACGGCCATACGCATCGCGCGGAACTGCTGGTATGCACGGATTGCCATGTCGTGATGACGCGGATGAGTCCGACCGCGCAGCTCAGGCCTCCGTACGTCAAGCCGTGGAATCATGCGCGCGGATGGGCTGGCGCGGCGATTGCCGGATTGTTGGCCGGAGTGCTGACCGGCGTGGTCTTTCGGCGCAAGCGAGGCTCGGGAAAAGGCTCGCGAAATGGTTCGCAAGGAGGTCCACGGACATGAGCGCGCTTGATTTCGCTCGCGGTCCCGGCCTTCATTTCGCACTGGTGGTGCTGGTGTTCGGAGTATGCTGGCGCGGCGCAAACTTCGTGCTCTCTGGCGGCGAGCGCGATCTATACTGGGCGCGCAAGGGCTTCCATCCTCCGGCGCAAAGATGGCATCTCGACAGCTACGCGATGCACGCGGGGCTGATCGTCGTTACGCTCGGCTTTGCGCCGCACATCCTGTTCGTGCGGGAGCTGACCGGAATAAGCTGGCCGGGCCTTCCGATCGGAGTCGTGCTGTTCGCGGGCGTGGTCACGATCGCCGCGATGGTTTCGGTGCTCGCCTACCGCGTTTACGCGCGCGAGCCGAGCGCGTTCTCCGCGTTTGACGATTATTTCAGTTGGCTCGTGGTGTTCGCGGCGGTCGCAACCGGGATGCTCGCGTATCCGCACGTCGGCGGCGCATCGATGACCGCGCCGTATCGCGCGCTGCTCACCGCGCATCTACTCAGCGTCGAGTTGCTGATCGTCTGGCTGCCGTTCGGTAAGCTGGCTCATCTGGCATTGATGCCACTCGGCGTCGCGGCGATTCGGATCGGAAGGATGTTCAGCAGGCGGCGCGAGCCGCCCGCGCTGGATCATGATGCGGCAGCGGGTGTCGGCTCGCTGGAAAAGCGCGCGCGATGAAACTTGGTTTCTATCGGCGCAGATGAAAACGATTCTCGGAAATCTCGCCGCGATCTTGGTTGGCGTTATAGCTGCATGCATACTCGCGGAAATCGGCCTACGAGTCTTCGGGCCGCCGAACCCGCATTTCTTCATCTACGACAGCGAGCGCGGATGGATTCTCAGGCCGGGCGCCGCGGGATGGCAGCGCGAGGAGGGCGCCGCGTTCATTCGGATCAATCGGGACGGGATGCGCGACGTTGATCACACGATTGCGAAGCCGCCGAGGACTATTCGGATAGCGGTGATCGGCGACTCGTTCACAGAGGCGCAGGAAGTGCCGGCGAAGCAGGCATACTGGTCGGTGATGCAGGACCAGCTCGCATCATGTCCGGCGATGGCGGGCCGCAGGGCGGAGGCACTCGACTTCGGGATCGACGGTTATGGGACAGCGCAGGAGATCATGACGCTGGACCGTCGCGGATGGAAATACGAGCCCGATTTCGTGGTCTTGGAATTCTTCAACGGCAACGACTTTCGCAACAATACGGTCGCGCTGGAGGGTGACAAATGCCGCCCGTTCTATGTCGAGCGCGGCGGCGAACTGGTCGCCGGAGGACCGTTTGACGAATCGGAATCATTCCGGCTGAATTGCGCCGCGCGTTTCTATTCCCGCTACTCGCGCCTGCTGAATCTGCTCGGCCAGTCTCATCGGATTATCAAGTCGCTGCGCGCGCGGGAGAATCCTCCTCCGATGGAACACGAGGCCGGACTTTCGGACTCGATTTTCACGCCGCCAAAAAATGCCGACTGGCGCGATGCGTGGCAGGTTAGCGATGATCTGTTGCTTAAGCTCAATCGCGACGTTGCCGCGCACGGCGCGCGGCTTCTGGTGGTGGTGGTCGGCTCGCCTATCGAGGTGAATCCGAATCCCGAGGTGCTGAGCCGGATGAGCGCGCGGCTCGGCGTGAAGGACCTTTTCTATGCTGATCATCGGCTTCAGGATTTCGCCAGCGCTCATGGAATAGACATGCTCGATCTTTCGGAGCCGATGCGCGCGTATGCGATCGAGCATCAGGTCTACTTTCACGGCTTTCCCAACACGAAGATGGGGACGGGACACTGGAACGCGCGCGGCCACGAGTTCGCCGGCAAGATGATCGCGCAGGCGCTGTGCGGCATGATCGCACCGGCGCCGAATCAGACGACCCACCGCTGAAAATTTGAAGACTGGCTCGCGCCTGGGCTACTGTGGCGGGACCGAGGAGTAGCGAGGAACAGCAATGCTAAACAAGCTCGATGACTTTCCCGTTCATCAGACGCCGGAGCCGCTCGCATATCCGGCCACCAGCGATCGCAACGCTTACGATCGCACCTGGTTCAATGGCTACGCACAAGACGGGTCGTACTACTTCGGCCTCGGGTTGGCGGTTTATCCCCATCGCGGAATTCTCGATTGCGCCTTCAGCGTCGTAAAGCCCAACTCGCGCCAGTACTGCTTTTTCGCGTCGCGGCGCGCGCCGGCGGAACGAACCGAAATGCGGGCGGGGCCGTTTCGACTCGACGTGATCGAGCCGATGCGCCGGACGCGGGTGGTACTGGAAAAAAATTCCAGCGGCATCACCTGCGACCTGACATTCTCGGCGCGCAGCGCGTCCATCCAGGAAAAGCGCCAGACTCTATGGTCCGGCACGCGCCGGGCGATGGATGCGACGCGATTCGATCAGTTCGGGCGCTGGAGCGGTGTCATCCGCTATCCCGAAGGAGAGATCCAGGTTGCCGATCAGGTTTGCCGCGGCACCAAGGACAGGTCGTGGGGCGTGCGCGCGGTGGGCGAACGCGAGGTCGGCGGCGCGCCGCAAGCTCAGGGCGGCGCGTTCTTTCTGTGGGCGCCGCTGTTCTGGGATGACCATATTACCCATGCGATTTTTTTCGATGGGCCGCGCGGTGAGGCGCTGATTCGCGAAGGAATAATTGCGCCGCTCTATGCCAGCGAAGCCGAAGTGCCGGGCGTTGAAGATGGACGCGACGAGCGGATGGCAACGGCGCGGCATCGCATCAAATACGTGCCGGGCACGCGCCTTGCCCGATCGGCGGAAATCGATTTGATCGATCTAAACGGCGCGACTCGCACTCTCTCACTCGATCCGATTCTCAAATTCCAGATGAAAGGCATCGGATATTCGCATCCGCAGTGGGGCCACGGGATGTGGAAGGGCGAGCTCGAAATCGGCAGCGATTCGTTCGACCCGCAGAAGCTGAATATGCTCGCACCGGAAAATGTTCACGTGCAGCAGGTGGTGCGCGCGAGCGACGGCCGGCGCACCGGAATCGGAGTGCTTGAGCACGTATGCTTCGGGCCATACACACCAGCCGGATTCGCCGAGTTCCTCGACGGCGCCAAAAGCTGAATCTTTGCTGTCGGCCTTCGCTCTTGTGTCACCCTTAGCGTAGGCTGCCGGAGTCGAAGGGTCCGGTCTTCTAGGGATCCCTCGCCTCGGGATGATACGACGCAGCTTTCGCTCGCGATGACGCTCTATGATTGAGGCAATCCTGTGGGACAACGACGGCGTCCTGATCGACACCGAAGCGCTTTTCTTCCGCGCCAACCGCGACGCGCTTGAGAGCATCGGCATCGAACTCAGCCGCGATCTATACGTCGACTACGCGCTGCATCGAGGGATGAGCTGCCTGGATCTCGCGGCGGAACGTGGCGCCACCGCGACGGAAATCGATGCGCTTCGCGCGCGACGCAATCGGCTGTACGCGGCGATGCTGATCGACGCACCGCCGCCGAT
>JASHOJ010000314.1 GCA_030041155.1 Candidatus Binataceae bacterium
AGTCGCGATGCGCGCGCGTTCTGCGCGGCGCCGCTTATCTCGAAGCGGTGGGTGTCGGACACCCGCGCGTGCTCGCTGCGGCCGAGTGTCTGCGCGCGGGAGCGGTGCGTGAAAGCTACATTATTACCGAAGCTCTGGCTGGCGCCGATACGCTATCCAAATTCGCGCTCGGATCGGGCGGAACAAAAGGGCGCGACACGCGGCGTCGGCGCAAAATTCTGGCCGCGGTCGCGCGCGAGACCAAACGGATGCACGACGCGGGAATCTATACGCGCGATTTGCAAGAGACCAACGTGATGGTCTCAGAGGACGGTATGGGCGGCTTTCGCGTCCATTTTATCGACCTTGAGGATTTTCGCCGCGCGCGCTCTCTTCGCGAAGCGCAAAGACTCCGCAACCTTGTGCATCTGGATCGGAGTATCGGACGCTTTCTTTGCCGCGCGGCCCGGCTGGCTTTCTTGTATGACTATTTGGGCGGACGTCCGTCGCGCGATGAGGCGCATCGGATCATCGCCGCGATCCGCGAAATGCGCGATCGAGTCGAACGACGCGGAAAGGCGCAATCAATTCCACCGCCTATTAATCTCGTGCCGCATGCTGCCGGGTCCGGCGACTCGGCGCGAATCTGAAACGAGTTCCAGCGCGTGGCAATCGCCATCAGACGGCGCGAATACGACCATCATACCGAGCAGGTTCATGCTGCCGGCGGGACCTGGGTGCGCGACCTGATACTTGGCCTCAATGACGGGCTAGTCGCATCGTTTGCGGTAACTTCCGGCGTGGCGGGCGCTTTCGCTCAGCCGAAAATCGTGGTGATGGCGGGGCTGGCGGAGATGCTCGGCGGCGCAGTCTCGATGGGTCTGGCGGCGTTCATCTCAGCGCGATCGCAGATGGAATTCTACCAGAGCGAAATCGAGCGCGAACGCGAGGAGATTCGCCGCTGGCCTGAGCGCGAGCGCGACGAAATCAATGCCATCTATCGAGCCAAGGGATTCTCAGGCGAGCTGCTCGATCGGATCGTCGGTCATATCACCGCCGATCCCGAAAGATGGTCGAACGTGATGATGCGCGAAGAGCTCGGGTTTGCGGCCGAATCTTTCGATCCGCCGCTTAAGTCGGGACTGATAGTCGGGCTCTCATACTTGTGCGGCGCGGCGGTGCCGGTGATTCCATACGTGTTCTTCGCACCCGGCCACTTCGGCGTGATTGCCTCCGCGATCGCGACAATCGTGGTGCTGTTCGCCGTCGGCGCGGCAAAAACCGTGATCACGAGCCGTTCGTGGTGGCGCAGCGGGCTCGAGAGCATGGCGACTGGAATCGCGGCGGCGATTGTCACATACGGCGCCGGGCGTCTTTTCGCCGCGCGCTGATCGCTTATGCATCGACCAGGATATCCTCGCCCTCCACGCGCACTGGATACGAGCCGACGCTGATTTTGGGATCGTCGAGGTTGTTGCCGGTGGTGATGTCGTATTCCCATCCATGCCACGGGCATATTACGGTCGTGCCGTCCAGGTCGCCTTCACATAGTGGTCCCCCGCGATGCTTGCAGGTGTTGCCAATCGCGTAGAGCTTGCCCCCGGAATTGAACACCGCGATTTTCTGGCCGCTGGCTTCGACCACAATAGCTTTGCCGTCGGGTAAATCGGCGCGGGACGCGACCTTCTGAAACGCCACCTGTTTAGCCCTCCGTTTCGAGATCCTTGCTGTATCTCAAATGCCTTTCAACCGTGTCCTATGTGCGATTCCCAGACTCGGTGAGCTTTTCTAGATCCAGCGGCCTTGACGGATAATCGCTTAGCGCCGATCCCCTTCGACAGGCTCAGGGCAGGCTCTCGGCTCGCGCAACGCTCGCTCGGGGTGACAGCGGAGAAAGCAACTGGAATCGGTGCGCGTTCTTTTTGAGGTCGTTCCGAGCGTAGTGAGCATCGCGAACGAAGCCGAGGAATCTTTACGTCTGCTTTGCGCCAGCGAAGCCGGTACCGGATTCTGAAAACATTATTGCGGGCACCTCACTAGCAACCTTGCCGGTAGCGCGAGCAAGGCGATCAGGTCGTGTACTCGGCGTTGATACGCACGTAATCGTAACTCAGATCGCAGGTCAGGACCGTTGCGCTGGCAGTGCCCATCCTGAGGTCGAGCCGAACGCCGAATTCTCTCTCGCGCATCTTTTCCTGCGCCGCGGCAAGCGCATCAAGCAGCAGCGACCCGCGCGCCGCGACCTTAACTCCGCCGATCCAGAGCACCAGGCGATCCGATTTCAGAGCCGCGCCCGATGATCCCGCGGCCATCAGGATTCTTCCAACGTTCGGATCGCATCCGAAGAACGCGGTTTTTACCAGCGGCGAATTCGCGATCTTGCGCGCGCATCTTTCCGCGTCGGCCACGCTGCGCGCGCCGCGGACCTCGACCGTCACGAGCTTGGTTGCGCCTTCGCCGTCGCGCACCAGTTCACACGCGAGCGCGGCGCAGATGCTATCGACCGCATCATTGAGCGCGGCCCGGTCGCGGGCTCTGAGAGCCGCGTTGCCCGCATCTCCGCTTGCCATCAGGATGACGCTGTCGTTGGTGGACATGTCACCGTCCACGGTGATGGCGTTGAAGCTGGTCGGCATCGCATGGCGCAGTGCAGCCCGCAAATAAGGAGGCGCGACCGCCGCGTCGGTTGCGATAAACGCGAGCATCGTCGCCATGTGCGGCGAGAGCATCCCGACGCCCTTGGCCGCGCCCGCAATCGAGATTTCCTTGCCGCCAAGCTTAAACCGCGCGGATGCTACCTTCGGACGCGTATCCGTGGTCATGATCGCCTGCGCGAAATCGGCCAGACCGTCGGCGCTTAAAGCCCGAACCGCCTCGCGCACCCCAGCCTGGTACTTCGCGAGATCGTAAAGATGCCCGATCACGCCGGTGGATGACGGAACCACCAGATTTGGGTCGATGCCGGTCTCGCGCGCGACCGCTGCGCACGAATCGCGCGCGAGCTTCAGCCCCGCATTTCCAGTGAAGCTGTTGGCGCATCCGGAATTGGCAGTGATCGCCTGCAGGCGTCCGCCGCGAACGCGGTCCATCGTGATGTAAATCGTGGCGGCTTTGACTTTGTTGGCGCTGAAGACCGCGGCGGCGGCGCACGGATGATCGGCGACGATCAGCCCGAGATCCTTCGCCCCCGGCTGGGTTTTGAAGCCGGCGCTGGTTCCAGCGAATCGAAAGCCGTGCACCCGCGCGGGCTCAAGAGCGACATTCATCCGCATCCCTCCCGTGCGCCGCACTATACGCGTGGTGCGCGCGCAGGCAAGAGAACGCGCGATCCGAGTTAGACTTCGGATTATTTACCGTGGCAGCGTTTGTACTTCTTGCCAGATCCGCATGGACACGGATCGTTGCGGCCGACCTTGTCGACCTCGCGCTTAACCGGCTGCGCCGCTTCCTGGGTGCTTTCCCCGCCATGGCTCATAACGACCCGCTGCGGCCGCGGCTGCTGCTGGATCTGTTCGACGTCCTGCTGTTTGCGGACCTGAACTGAGAAGCATTTCTCCACCACGTCCTTCTGCATCACGCCCATGAGCTGCTCGAACATCGTGAACCCTTCTTTCTGGTACTCGACCAGCGGGTTCAGTTGGCCGTAACCGCGCAGGCCGATTCCCTCTTTCAGATGGTCCATCGCGAGCAGGTGATCCTTCCACAAGCCATCGAGCGTCTGCAGCATCACGATCTTCTCGATCTGGCGCATCACATCGGGCGTGAACTCGGCTTCGCGCGCCTCGTACAGCCCATGGACCCGCTCCTCGGCGAGCTCGATAAGGTCATCGCCAGTGTTTATCGGCTCGCCGTCGAAGATGCTCGCTTCGCTGAAAGCGGGGCGGAACTTGAACTGCTGGAAAAAGGCGTCGTCGATCGCTTTCCAGTTCCACTCTTTTGGATCGGCGTCGCTCTCCACGTGCGCGGCGGCGATGTCTTCAACCAACTGATCGCACATGTCGAAGACGTCGTCCTTGAGCGGAGCGCCAGACAGCAGCTCCTTGCGGCGGCCGTAGATGACCTCGCGCTGCTTGTTCATCACGTCGTCGTATTCGAGCAGATGCTTGCGGATATCGAAGTTATGGCCCTCGACTTTTTCCTGCGCGTTGGCGATCGCGCGGCTGATCCATCGATGTTCGATCGGCACGCCGTCGTCCATTCCCATCTTACCCATCAGGCCCTTTAGCCGATCGGCGCCGAAAATTCGCAGCAGGTCGTCTTCGAGCGAGAGATAGAAGCGCGATGAGCCCGGGTCGCCCTGGCGGCCGGAGCGCCCGCGGAGCTGATTGTCGATGCGGCGGGATTCATGGCGCTCGGTGCCGAGAATGTGCAACCCGCCCGCGGCCAGCACCTTTTCGCGTTCGGCGGCGCATTGAGTTTTGAACCGCGCGAGCGCGTCGGCAAATTTGGAATCGGCGGGGTCGCGCGTACCCGCTTCCGCGGCCGCCATGAATTCCGCGTTGCCGCCGAGCACGATATCGGTGCCCCGGCCCGCCATATTGGTGGAAATCGTGACCGCGCCGAAGCGGCCGGCCTGCGCCACGATCTCGGCCTCGCGTTCGTGATTCTTGGCGTTCAGAACCGAATGCTTGATGCCGGTCTTCTTGAGCTTTTCGGCAACGCGCTCGGACTTCTCGATCGACACGGT
>JASHOJ010000315.1 GCA_030041155.1 Candidatus Binataceae bacterium
TCGGAAATGGATCGGTATCTTGAGATGCTCCGCCACCATTGTCGCGTAGCGCCGCTCGTCGCTGTAGTCGTCGAAGACCGAGGTGAACGCGTGCACCTCGAAATATCGATGCTGCTTGCGATAGACCGAGCACGCGGTCGCCGCGAGCGTGGTCGAATCCAGCCCTCCGCTCATAAAGACCGCAAGCTTATCGGTCCTGAGCCGCTCCTCAACGGCGGTCTCGAGTAATTCGCGGAATCGTTCGACATAATCCGAACCGCGCTTGTAGAAGACCGGCTCATCAATCGGCAATGTCCAATAACGCCGAATCTTAAAGCCATCCGGCGACCAGACCGCCGTATGCGCCGGCGGCACGCGATAAATATCGGCGTAAACCGTGGTCGCGACTTCCTGATTGAAACCGAACAGCAGAAAGTCGCCGATCGCCAGGTCGTTCAGCTTGTCGCTGACCGCCGGGTGCATCCGCACCGTGTCGAGCGTGTTGCTGAATACCACTGTCTGGCCGATGTAGGCGAAGTAAAATGGCCTCACTCCCAGATGATCGCGGGCGAAGAACAGCCGCCGCCGCGGCATATCCCAGATCGCGAATGCGAAATCGCCGAGCAGATGGTCTACGCAGTCCTCGCCCCAGCTCTCGTATGCGCGCAGGATCAGCTCGACGTCGGGAACCTCGGCCGTGACTTCGTGGCCTTTGGAGCGAAGCTTCGCGACCAGCTCTCGGCGCGCATCCACGCGCGCATCCGCGACAATAAATACCTGCCCATCGAAGCTTAGCGGCTGATGCTCATGCTCAGCTTCGTCAGTGGTTCGAAGCAGCGCGTGCCCAAAGCCTGCGCGCCCATCGATGCACATGTTGCGTGCGTCTGGTCCGCGAAACGCGAGCGAATCCGTCATCCGCCGCAAGAGCGCGGCGTCTACCGGCGCACCGTCGAGGTTTACGATCCCCGCGATCCCGCTCATCCCAACCTATCCGGAAACAGCCGGGCTGCGATCCGCATCACCCGGCGACACCTCCACCAACCCCTGCTCGATAAGCTTGCTGACGAACTCCTCCATGTCGGCGCGCAGGCGCTCCGACTGCACCTCGTACTCCGACAGGACGGCTTTGAACGCGTCGTCAATCGACGCCGCATTTATCAACAGCTCCCACATCCGCGTGCCGACCGGATCAAGCCCGAGATAAAGCTCGGTTTTGAGATTCAGCAGCACCGCCTCGTCGCCGACCATCCGAAACATCACGTCCGGCGAAACCGTCACCCGATCCGCGAATGACATCCCCATTAGCCATCTACCTCCCATGCCGCCAGCGGCGCGTAATGCGTCACGTCCGGCCCGCCAAGAACGATTCTGCCGCCGCATACCAGCCACGCGTGCGCGGCGAATTGCTCTCCTTGTTTGCTGATACCAATCTCGATGCGTGATTGATGGCTCGACCGCGCGAGCATCGCCTGCGCCGCTATGGCCTGGATCAGGCAGGTGGCGCCCGGACAATAGCGGCTCGCGGTCGTCACCGCCCGCACGATCTCGCCAACCGACTCGCCGCCGCCCGAGCGCTCGCGCTCTTTGGAAATCCATCGGTGAATCACGCGCACCGGCAAAACCCAGAGTCCGATCCGCGCCGCCGCCACGCACACGAGCGCGCGCAGCAGGAGGTAGCGCTCCCGTCGCGGCATCGAGGCGAAACGCCTCAGGCGCCCCATGCCGCCTCCTGGCCCACGCCGCAAACATCCGCGAGGATCGCGTCGCGCACCGCAGGCAGCAGCCCAACGACCCGCGGATGCGATAGCCGCCGGAAGCGCACCGTATTGGCAAGGCTCGAGGCCGCGGCGAACTGCCGCTCTAGCCGATCCGTCGCAACGTGCAGATAGTTGTAGGTATTCTTCAAAAGCTCGATAAACGCCTGCCGCGGCCCGATGGGGCTCAGCCGGACCGGCTGCTTGCGGCGCGACTCGTGCGGGTGCTCCAGAACATAGATTGAGCTCAACAGAACCGGTTCCGAGCACTTCTGCTCCGGAAGAAGCGGCAGCACCAGCTTCTTGGTTTCCGGATTCATCGGTACACCCGCGACCTGATCACCAAGAAATCGATGGGCCATCGCGGGAAAGAGTTTGATTCGCGGCGGACCGGGGTATGCGCGCAATCCTCCAGCTCCTGCGCGCAGCAGCAGCAGGTCGTCGGTCAAAAGCTCATGACCCTGCGCCATGAAACAGGCCGCAAGGCTGGATTTGCCGAAGCCCGAGTCGCCCAGAAATGCGATCGCGCGTTCGTTCACCACCACCGCCGTGGCGTGCAGCGGCTCGAGTCCCTGCTTGACCAGCGCAAACGACAGCGCGCGATGCAGCAGATAAACCTGAAAGGACTCGGGATGCGCGCCTCTGAATTTGCGGCAATAGACCCGCCGCCCATCGCGCGAAACCAGGAACTCGCCGAGCCCCTTCCATCGCACGTAGCTGGAATGGTCCGCCAAAGCGGCGTAATCGCACCAATCGGGAGCGCCGTCTTGAAAGCGAGCGCCCGAAGTCGCACGCGCGAAAAATCCGGCGCTCTCGGTCCGAATCTCGATCGCCGCGACCGCGTCCTGATTTCCCGGCTCCAGCGCAAGCGGAGTATCGCTGCTCAGCGCCACCCCATACAGGGCGTACGCGTGCGTCGCGCCGCCGCGAGCACGCGCGCCGCCGTCTTCGATATCTTCGCTTTCCGTCCGGGTTTTAAGCCCCGCTAACGATGCCATCTGCCGCCAACCAACCCATCCAACCCGCGCGCCCATCGCGGGTGCGCGCATCAGCGTGCAGTCTAGAGATTAACTGACGCCGGAACAAGTCACGATGGCTCAAATTAAGTAACAACTGCTATCGGGGCCGTGCGCCGCGCGCCGCATCATCTCGCGCCCGAGGTTTTGCCATCCGATGCGGCCGTCGCGGGCGATTTTTCCGGATTGTTCGCCGGATCGTCGGCAAGAATTCGCACTACTCCGCATCCGGTGTTCACGTCCACGTGAAGCTCGGTCGCCGCCCTCTGGCATGCATCGCCGCCTTTGTTTTGCAGCAGCAGTTGCACCAGGCTCTTCTTAAACGCGGGCGAGAGAGTCGCGTAAAGCTTCGCGGCCTTGTTCTGCTGGTCGATTATGTGCTGCTGCTGCTTGGCCGCGAGCGCCATCCCCGCATCGGTGGGGCAAGGCGCGATCTCGTACCATCCTCCATCCTGATAGGCGATCGGCCGGCCAATTGTCACCCGTCTGCCGTTCAGAGTGGTCTCGATGTCGAGCTGATGTGTCGGCGGGACGGGCAGAGTGAATAGCGTGGTGGTCGGCTGATCGTCGGCGCCCACCTCCTCGACTGTAACCTTGTAGGGCGACGCGATCTGATCCTTCAGTTGGCGTTCGATCCACTGGTCCAGATAGTACTCGTTGCGAGAGTTGAAGCAGGCAAGCGATTTGGGCGCGATTAACTTGCGGAGCCCCTCGGCGTCGTTGTCATTCACCGCCTTGATGTATGCGCCGGCAAACTTCATCTGCTCTTCGGTCGGCGTAAACTGTGGAATCGGAACTTCGACCGATTGCTCGGGCGGCCTGGGAAGCGTCGGCACCACCACGATGTGCTTGGGAATCTTGATGCCCGCCGGAAAATGAGCATTTGGAGTTGGCGTGCCCTGCGTAAAATTGGGAGTCGGCGTGCCCTGCGAAAAAGCTGGCACTCCGAAAGCGATCATCAAAAATGTAACCGCGGCCGCGATCAAGACAGACCGAAGCGATCCTGCCATGTGATTATCGTTCTCCAACCAAGATCCGATCCCGTGTGCGCGATCGGTCAATCTTCCCTAATCGCTCCGCAACCGCAAGAGCGCCCGCGATCGTCTTGAATTCCGCAGCCGCTTCCGCGATCAAATCTAAATGATGAATTTTTCGGTCTCGATCCGGCTCGCGCTTGCGGCGCTGCTCCTGTGCATGGCGGGATGCTGGCGCTCGGCGGATGCCGGGCGCGCCGCTGCGCTGAAGCAGGCGTGCAAGTCAGGACAGGCGGCTGCGTGCACGGCTGCCGCCAATCCGCAAACCACTATCGAGTGCCAGTCTGGCGATGTTCCCGCGTGTCAGAAGCTAGCCTCGACCAAATGCGCTCAGGGCGACCGCCACGTGTGCCAGTCGCTCGCGGTCATCTATCAGGAACTGAAACCGCTCTGCTATGGCGGCAATACCGAGGCATGCGCCGAGATGAAAACCTCGTGGCCGGATGAAAACTGGTGGCGTCCGGAGGAAGAAATCAGCGCGGCGCGCGCGGCCTGCAAAAAAGGGGACGCGCAGTCATGTCAGGCGCTGGGAACCGTCGTGGAGGCATCCGGCAGCCGCCTGATTTGGCTGCAAACCTACGTCGTGCCTCCGCCCGCTCCGCCGACAGGCGCGGGATCATCGCGAAATGATTAGCGGCGCGCCGCGGCCACGCTAGACCAGCCCGAGTTCCTTTAATGGACCGCGATCGGAGACCGGAATGCGGCTCGTTCCTGCCGTTAGCCGTCTTCCCCCAGGCGGGCGCTCGAGCGCGTCCTGCAGCTCGATTGCGCGCGCATGCTCGCGGAGCGCGGGAATCACCTCCTTCGCGATAAGCCTCATGCTGGTCTTGCGATCCTCATTAGCAACCGGCCCCTGCACGTTGAACAGCACTATCGATCCCGGCCTCAGCACGCTTAGGATGCTCTTGAGTTTCGCGGTCACCGATTTTGGGCTGCCGATTACGAGTTGCAGTTGGCGCTGCGCGCGATCGTAGCCCGGGATCAGCTTGGCGCGGATCGCCGCCGGATCGATCGCCTGCTCCTCGGTATGCCCTCGCAGTTTATCTCCGCTCACTCCGAGCCAGCTTCCCTGCGGCTGCTTCGCCATCCTGCGAATCGCGTCCTTCGAGTTATATCCGGGCGGCAGCGTATGCTCGACGCGGGCGAATGAATTCTGCCCGCCGCCGAACAGGAAATTCCTGCCCAGCTCTTGCGCGCGCTCTTCGGTTTCCGCGACAAACGTCGGCATCACATAGCCGAAATTCTCCGGCCCCGCCTGATAGCCGTGCTTTGCCGCCTCGTCGGCATAGTATTCCCACAAATCGCAGGTCGGTCCGAGTGAAGTACCCAGTCCGAAATATGGGTACTGATGCTCGGCGCACCATTTCACGGTTTCCGGACTTATTACTCCGGGTATCCACATCGGCGGATGCGGCTTCTGATATGGCAATGCCCACGGATTAACATGCCGATAGTGAAAGTGCTTGCCCTCGTAGCGCCACGGTCCCGGTCTGGTCCACGCCTGGACTATGAAATCGTGGGCTTCGTTGAACAGCTCGCGATTGTACGCGGGATTGGCATTGTTGAAGAACTGCTCGCTGCCCGCGCCGCGCACCCATCCGCTGATTAATCGCCCGCGCGAGATAAGGTCGATTTCCGCCAGCTCTTCCGCCATGCGGAGCGGATGCTTTATCACCGGAAGCGGATTGCCGATCAGCAGAATTCGCGCGCGTTTCGAGAGCCGCGCCAGGATTCCCGCCTCGACGTTCATCACGCTGCCCATGCAGAATGGATTGCCGTGATGCTCATTGAGCGCGATTATGTCAAACCCCAATTCCTCGGCGTATAGGTTCTCGTCTATATAGTAATTGTAGTCATCTGCCGCCTGGTCGCGATCGAAGTAGCTATTCGAGACCGCGAAGTGCCCGCCGTTTCTGAGTATTACTTCCTCGGGTATCCAGCGCACCGGGCGTTCAGTGAAATATCCTATTTTCATGACTGTTTCCCTCGCCTTCAGGCATTGAGAAAACGGTGAACGGCCTTCTCGAACTCAACTGAGTTTTCTATTTCGGGCCGATGGCCCGCGTTTGCGATCTCGGCGACCTGCGCGCCGGAGATCGCCGCGCGGTACGCGTCGATACATCCGCGCGGCACCACCTGGTCGCGCGCGCCCCACACCAGAAGCGTCGGTGTTTTCACCCCGCGCAGCAGATGCGGCAGACTCGGATTGTGCATGTACGGCTCCCATCCGATCCGCGCGGTCTCCGATCGTGCGTCCTCGAACGCTTCGAACACCTCTGGCGTCATCTCGCCGCCATACAGTTTCGCGAACTCCGGAGTTCCCGCCGGATCGGCAACCGTGGCGCGCAGATGAGTCCGAATCGTGATCGGAAAGATATCCATGATCTCGCCGCTCTCCGGTTTCAGACCCATCGGCGCCACCAGCACCATCCTGGAGAAGATTCGCGGGTCGGCCGCGATCATTTCCGCCGCGATAAATCCGCCCGCCGAAAACCCAATCACGTCGATCGGATCCAGCTTCATCTCCCGCAGCACCTGCGCGTAAAAGCCGCCCAGGTCGGCATAATCGCGCACCCATTCAAGGCGCGGCGTCTGGCCGAAGCCAGGCTGGAGCGGGATTATCAGCGTCCTCTCATGCGCCAAGCTCTCGT
>JASHOJ010000316.1 GCA_030041155.1 Candidatus Binataceae bacterium
TTCGCCCCGAGCATGTGTCATTCGCCAAGCGCAATAACGTGAACGAGGCGCTTAAGATCGCGCGCGATGCGCGCGACATGCTGGGCGCCAACGGAATCGTGAACGAGTATCCGGTTATCCGGCACATGATGAATCTGGAGACGGTCAACACTTATGAAGGCACCTTTGACGTTCATACGCTGATTCTGGGCCGCGATATCACGGGCGAAAACGCGTTCGAGTGAGGTTTCGGTAAAGAAATTCCAAGGAAAACCGAGGAAATGCCGATGATTAGAGCGAAGCAATTCAATCACTGCGCGGTGCGGGTAAGCGATGCAGCGAAATCGATCAAGTTTTATGAAGAGGTATTGGGGCTAAAGAAGCTGCCGCGGCCCGATTTCGGATTTCCCGGTGCATGGTACGGAGTCGGCGGCAACGCGATTCATCTGATCCAGAGCGAAAGCCGCGGCCACAAGCCCGACCCGCTCGGGCCTCATCTGGCGCTCGAAGTTGAGGATTTCGACGGGGCGAAAAAGGCGCTCAAGGAAATGGGGATAGAGTTCCTGGAAGCGCCGGGCAATATGGCCGGGCGGCAATTATGGATCGTCGATCCCGACGGCAACACGATCGAGCTCCGCACCGACAACTAAGCGCGCGAAGCAGTCACCCCCTCCCTAACCGTCCCCGCGACAAACGAACCGCGGGAGAAGAAAGAATCGCGCTCGCGCCGCGTGCTCTGCTAAACGCCGGCGAGCTTGCGCGCATACGCAGCGACGGTCTTGAAATCATACTCGCGGTAGGCTTGAAGCTTTTCCGCCTCGAAACCGCCCTCGGCGTGCACCGCCAGCACCTCCTGATAGCCGCCGTAATCAGATGAGGTCAGGTCGCCGATCAGATTCAGGAGCTTAAGGCGCTTGTCGGCGTCAAAGCCTTTGGCGCCGCCCAGATACTTGAGCACGTACTCGCGGGTGGCCTCGCTTTTCAGATCCTCTTCGCTTGGCGCGGTCACGAGCAATCCGCCCGCCAGGTCCTGCACGATTTGCACTGTCTGATGGTAGTTGTGCGCGAAGTGATACTTGGCGACGTTGGTCAGAAGAGTATTGGGAACCGCGACCCCTTCCTCGATCGTGCAGGTGCGCGCCGCATGCTCGATAAGTCCGCGCACGGTCGTGTGATAGGCGGCCAGATGGGTCAGCTTGTCGCGCACATGGCCCGCGCGCGAGATACCATTGGCCTCGGCAATCGCGAAGCCCGCGCCCGCCATCAGCTCCAGCAGCGGCAGTTTGTATGAAACCGCGGTGAAGCGATGGAAGCGCACGAAGGTCAGCGCCAGCAAGCCCGCGAAATCGATTTCGCCTTGAAGGAAGACGCGCTCTTTCGGCACGAACACGTCGTCGAACACGGTCAGCGTTTCCATCATCTTGTGGCGCGCGCTGATCGGATGCTCGAAGGGATTTTTCGGCGCGCTGCCGTGAGGGCTTGCGATCATCTTGAGCCCCGGCGTGTTCATCGGCACCGCGAATGCCACCGCGTAAGCCTTGTCCTCCGGACGCATCGCGCGGGTGGGCAGCACGATGACCTCGTTGGTGTTGGTCGAAACCGAGGTGTGCACTTTTGCGCCGCGCACCACGATTCCGTCACGGCGCTCCTCGACCACGCGGACGTAATAATCGGGATGCTCCTGCTGGGTGGGACCGAGCGAGCGATCGCCCTTCACGTCGGTCTGCGCCACTGCTACCGCCAGGTCGTTGTCGCGGCAGTGCTGATGAAAGGCCGCGATCCGATCGCGATATTCGGCCGCTCCCGCCGCAGCCATCCGCTCGCCGATAATCTTGAGCGCCAGCAGCGCATCGCTGCCGATCTCCTTGATCAGGACGACCAGGGTCGCGCCTTCGCGAGTCGAGGCGGCAATCAGTTGACTTCGCTTAAGCAGATCGTCGCCGTTCTTCGGAATGTGGAAGTACCTGCTGTACTCGCCCGAGGAATCCTTCACCACCGACAGTTCGCGATATTTCGGATCCTCCGCCATCCGATAGTCGAGCGCGGCATGCTCGACCGCGATCCCGATGACCGGATGCGCGGTGACATCCGGCACTTTTTCGCCGCGAAAGAAGACCGCGCGGCCGTCGCGCAGCGAAGCTTTGTACTGTTCAGCGGTTCGTAGTCCCATTCGGATTGTTCCCCTTCCCCTGGAAATCGAGAAGCAAGCGCCGTGAGGATGAATCGCGCTCGACTTTGCCGCTCGCGAGTCGGCAATATAGAGGCGGCTTGCGTCATATGTCTATTGTCGCGCGAACGGCCCGCGCAACAAAGCGCTGGCGGCGCGCGCGTTTCCACAATTCGGGAGAAACATCAGATGAATCCAAATCCGCTTTTCGATCTGACCGGCAAAGTGGCGCTGGTGACCGGCGGCAACGGCGGTATCGGACTTGGAATCGCAATCGGGCTCGCGCAGGCGGGCGCGGCAATCGCGATCGCCGCGCGGAACGAGGACAAGAATCACGACGCGATAGCGGCGCTCGAAAAAACCGGCGCGCGATCTCTCGCGCTGAAGCTCGACGTGACTGATCGCGCGGCGCTGGCGCCCGCGGTCGAAGCGGTGGAGCGCAAGCTCGGGCCGATCGATATCCTGGTCAACAACGCCGGAATCTCGATTCTGCGCGGCTCGCTCAAGCACGATGCCGAGCTGTGGGATCGCGTGCTCGAAACCAATCTGCACTCGTGCTTCTTCCTGTCGCAATTGTGCGCGCGATCGATGATTTCGCGCCGTGTGGGCGGCAAGATAATCAACGTCGCGAGCGAATATTCGCTCTTTGGCGGCGCGGGCGTGGTTTCCTATGCGGCGGCGAAGGGCGGGTTGGTCCAGATGACGAAGTCGATGGCTATAGAGCTTGCGCCGCGAAATATTCAGGTCAACGCGCTCGCTCCCGGATGGATCAGGACCGACATGACTATTCCCGCGCAGTCGGGCCCTTACTATCAGGAGATAATCACCCGCACGCCGGCGGGGCGGTTCGGCGAGCCGAGCGACATGGCGGGAACGGCGGTGTTCCTGGCGGCACCGGCCTCGGATTTCATGACCGGCGCGGTGTTGTTCGTGGACGGCGGCTACGCGATTCGCTGACCTGCCCGGATTTGCCGCCGACTTGCGCGTGCACGGCGCGCTTTAAGTCGCCGCGCGCGATCCCGTATCATCGCGCCATGGCTCGAGTGAAACCGCGCACCCCAATCGCGCGCCGCGCGCCCGCGAGCACAGCGGACGCGATTCCTTCCATCCCGGCCAATCTTCCCAAACCTCGCGTGATCGTGGCGGGCGAGGTGATCCTCGATCGTTACGTGTGGGGCGACGTGGAGCGAATTTCGCCGGAAGCGCCGATTCCGGTGCTGCGGGTGAAACGGCGCGAGGAGCGGCCCGGCAACGCCGGATTCGTGATGGCGAACCTGTGCGCGCTCGGCGCGCGTCCGAGCGCGCTGAGTATCGTCGGCGCGGATGCAAACGGCAGGACCCTGCGCGAGATTCTGTCGCGGATGGGAGTTGTAGTCCGCGGACTGCTCGCCGATTCCGGACGCGCGACGATCGTGAAGGAGCGGATGCTCGGATCGGTGCAGGCCGCGAATCGCGGCACTCAGCAATTACTGCGCGTGGATGAAGAGGATCCTTCGCCGCTTGCCGCCGCGCGCGAGCGCGCGCTTAGAGATCGCTACCAGGCCGAGCTTGGGCGCGCCGATGGCGTGCTCGTGTCGGACATCAACAAGGGAATTCTCACCCCTTCGCTTTTGAGCGCGATAATCAGCGGCGCGCGACGGAAACGCGTGCCGGTCATCATCGATCCGCGGCTGTGCGAGGATTTTTCGATCTACCAGGGCGCCAATGTATTAACTCCGAACCGCTATGAGACCGAGCAGGCGACCGGCCTCAAGCTCCTCGACCGCGATGCGTGGCGGCGCGCAGCCGAGATGCTGATTGAGAAGCTCAAGCTCGACGCCTGCCTTATCACGCTCGACCGCGACGGGATGTACCTGGCGGAGCGTGGCGGTGGCGCAACCTATATTCCGACGATTCCGCGCGATGTCTACGATGTCACCGGCGCGGGCGACGTGGTGCTGAGCGTCTTCGGCCTGTTCGCGATCGCGGGACTCGGCTATTCGGCGGCGGCGCGAATTGCGAATCTGGCCGCTAGTATCGAGGTGACACGAATTGGCACCGAGGTGATAAGCCGCGCGGATTTGAACGAGGCGCTCTATCCGCGCCATCTGCGCTTCGAGCGCAAAATCGTGGCGATGGAGGAAATCGGCGCCGAACTCGCGCGCGAGCGCCGCGCCGGCCGGACTATCGCCTTTACCAATGGATGCTTCGACCTGCTGCACGCGGGACACGTGCAGATTCTCAACTTCGCGCGCGCGCAGGCGGATCGGCTGGTGGTTGGCCTCAATAGCGACCGCAGCGTGCGCGCGTTAAAGGGCACGTCGCGTCCGATCTATTCGGCGCTCGATCGCGCGCGAATTCTGGCCGCGCTCGACTCGGTCGATTACGTGGTGGTGTTCGATGAAGCGACGCCAGAGCGGCTGGTCCGCGCGATAAAGCCCGACGTGCTGGTGAAGGGAGAGGATTGGCGCGGGCAAACGGTGGTCGGACAGTCGTTTGTCGAATCGCGCGGCGGCCGCGTGGTTCTGGCTCCGATACTTGAGGGTCGCAGCACGACCGTTACGATAAAGCGCGTGGCGTCGCGACCCGCGGGAGATGCTGCCGCGAATCGAGGCGCGGCGGCAAATCGGTGAGCATCGCTATCACTCGGCGCGGGTGAAGCGGCGGCGCAGGATGCCGGCAAGATCGTTCAGCTCAGGCATCTTAAGCCCCCAGGCTGCGCCCAGATAAATCAGGCCAAAAACCGGCAGCACGATAAGTCCCTGCACGCGCGATCCGACGAACGCGGTTTCGAGCTTCACCCCGTATGCGACCGCTGCGGCTACGATCGCGATTACCCACAGCTTGACCAGGAACCATCGCGCGAACCCGGTCCATCCGATCCGCTGATTGAGACGCCATCGGAGAAGCGAAAACTCGAGCCATCCCGATACTCCGGCGGAGGCGGTCAGCCCCGCGATGCCCCATTTTTGTGCGACGCCAATCAAATGCGGTAGCGGGAGGGCGCAGAAATAGCCCAGCACCAGCGTCAGGGTGACGCGGATGACCGCGAACTTGAGCGGTGTGCGCGTATCCAGCATCGCGTAGTACGCGTTGATGTAGAGGCGCGCGGTCGTGTTCGCGAGCATCCCGATTCCCGAGCCCGCGATTACCGCCCAGACGTAGATCGCGTCCGAATGGCTGAAGTGCCCGGACTGGAAGATCAGCGCGCAAATGACATCGCCCAGCGCGATAAACGCGACCGCGGATGGGACCACCAGGAACGAAATCTGCCTTAGCCCCGCATTGAGCCGCCCGCGCAGCGCCGATCCGATTTCCTCGGGACTTCCGGTCGCGCGCGCCATCGTCGGCAACTCCGAAGCGGCGATTGAAGCGCCGAACAGGCTAACCGGCAGCATGTAGAGGATCTGTCCGTAGTTGAGCGCTGCCACCGCGCCGGTCGGCAGCAAGCTTGCGAGCAGGTTATCGATATACGCGCTCAACTGGCCGACTCCGCGCCCGGCGACGACTGGCCCGAGATTCGCGAACACGGAACGCAGCGGTTCGCCGACCCGGCTCAGATCGAGCCCCAGAGTTTTGAGCAGTCTCAGCGTCTGAGGAAACTGAACCGCAAGCTGCAAGCCCGCGCCTACGACCGCGCCCCATGCGACGTCGATCGCAAGACCGTCGAGCGAGCGCCGCGGACCGAACACGATCAGGGTTGTGATTATCGCGAGATTCCAGGCAACCGGCGCCGCGTACGACGCGAAGAAGCGGTGATGGCTGTTGAGCACACCCAGGCACCACGCGGACATCACCAGCAATCCGGTGCCGGGAAAAAGGATCTGGACGATGGTGATGGTCAGTTCGCGCTTGTCGCCGGAAAATCCGGGTGCGATCACGTCGATCAGGTAGGGCGCGGCGAGTACCCCGGCGACCACGAGGATCGAGGTCGCCAGAGCCAGAATCGCGCCGAACGCCCACGCGAGCAAATCTCCGGTTTCATCGTCGCCCGCGCCGAGCAACTTGCTGTAAACCGGGATGAACGACGCCGACAGGACACCTTCGCCGAGCAGATTCTGCAGGATGTTCGGAATGCGAAAACCGGCTTGGAACGCGTCGGCGGCGGCGGAGTTACCCAGAAAGTGGGCGAAAATCGTCGCCCGAATCAGGCCCGCGATCCGGCTCAGCAGTATTCCGGAAGCGACCAGGCCCGCTCCGGCGCGGCTTGCAACGGACTTCCTGACCGGTGGCGTATCGGAGCCCGATAGCGGCGCTTCGCTTGTGGTTTTGATGCTCTCAGCCAATGGTTAAAGGAGTATATCGACCGTATCAGGTCTTGTCTTCGCGGCGCGCCGTCGACCACTTTCGCGGCGGATGCGCCGCATCGCGCGGCGCAATATGATTAGTTGCGATGAGCCTTTCGCTGTACGTTCACATTCCGTATTGCCAGGCGAAATGCCCTTACTGCGACTTTAATTCCTACGCGGCGGCTTCGTGGCCGGAAGCCGACTATGTATCGGCGCTGACAGCCGAGATGGAGCATCGCGCGGAAGGTCGGGAATTTGCCGGACAAAGGCTTCGCACGATTTTTTTTGGCGGCGGAACGCCTTCTCTGTTCAAGCCCGAATCGATCGGCACGGTTATCTCGGCGGCGGATCGGGTTTTCGGCATCGAAAGCGGGGCGGAGATAACCCTCGAAGCGAATCCGGGAACAGTCGACCTCGCGAAACTTGCTGGGATGCGTGCGGCGGGAATAAATCGCCTGAGCTTCGGCGCGCAGTCGTTCGATGACGCGACGCTCAAGTTCCTCGGACGCATCCACACCGCCGATGAAACCCGCGCCGCCGCGAGGCTGGCTCATCGCGCCGGCTTCACGCGGCTGAATCTCGACTTGATCTTCGCGGTGCCCGGACAATCGCGCGCGGCGCTGATCCGCGACATCGGCGAGGCGGCGGTGCTGGAGCCCGATCATATTTCCGCTTACAACCTGACCTTCGAAGAGGGCACCGCATTCTTCGCCGACATGAAGCGCGGACGAATCGTTCCGCTCGGAAATGACGAGCAAGCGGCGATGTACGCGATCGCGCGCGAGGAGATCGCACGCCGCGGCTATCCGATGTACGAAATTTCCAATTATGCGCGGCCCGGATGCGAAGCGCGGCATAATCTGACCTACTGGCGCGCCGAGAGCTATCTCGGAGTCGGCGCGGGAGCGCATAGCTTCGCGCTCAGCGGGAATGAGTCGAGCGGCTACGGCCGACGATGGTGGAACGAGCGGCTACCAGCCAAATATATCGGAGCGATCGTGGAGCGCGGAATAGCTGAGGCGGGTGCGGAGACAATCGACTTCGCGACTGGCGCGAGCGAGTTTGTGTTTCTGAATTTGCGGCTCAGGGCCGGTTTCGCGCTCAAAGATTTCCGAGTACGGTTCCGCAGCGACTTCGACGCGGACTTCGGCGCGCGCGCGGCGCGCCTCTTCGAGGGCAATCTTCTGGAGCGCGCAGGGGACCGCATCCGATTAACCGAGCGCGGGCTCGAACTCGCGGATTCGGTTTTCGCGGAATTCGTTTAGGGCTCAGCCGGCGCGTGCAATTGCGGCTTCAAGCAGCTCCAGCACGCGG
>JASHOJ010000317.1 GCA_030041155.1 Candidatus Binataceae bacterium
TCGTTCATATCGTGATGGCCGGCAACCCGACGGTTCCTTCGGGCGCGTTTTACGATGCGTTCGCCAAGGATCGTTGGCTGTGGCATTGCTTCACCATCAGCGTATTCGACTCGCCGAATCTCAGAGGCCTTAATCTCGATCAGCTGCTCGCCATGGACCCGATCGAGGGAGGGCCGCTCGACCAGAACGAGTTTCCATTTCTGGTAACCAAACGTTGGGTGTGGGAACAGCATCAAAGCTGGTGGTACGGGAATGAGAGTGGCTCTCCAAACTGGCTCTCGCGCGTGATGGCGCAGTTCCCCGAGCAGGCACAGAACGCGCTCATCAGGATGGCGTGGCTGGAACGCGCCCGCCGCCGCGCGCTCGACAACCCGGATAATGGTAGCGGCGCGGGCTCGCTGGTTGCAGGGGTCGATGTCGGCGGCGGCGAGGCCGAGACCGTGGTCTACATCTGCGAATGCAAGCACGACTTGAGCCGCATCGTGGCACTGGGCGCCTGGCGCGGCGACGACACCCGAGGACGAGTGGTCGAGTTGCTTAACCGGTACCGGCCGCGGCTATCGGTGGTTCGGGTCGACTCAATCGGAATTGGCCACAATTTCGCTCTCCATCTGCGCGACCATCGCTTCAACGTAGAGATGGTAAATGTGGGAAACTTGTGCGAGAGCAAGCCGAACTTGCGCGAGAACGACCCGTCCCGTCGCTTTGCCAATCTAAAGACTCAGTATTATCAGACGCTGGCCGACCTTCTGGAGCGCGATCAACTCGACGGGCTGTGCGACGAGGCGACCATTGGCCAGCTCGCGGGCATTCTCTATGAGATCGACTCTCAGGGACGGATGAAGATCGAGTCAAAGGAGCAGGCGCGGGCGCGGGGTGTGCCCTCACTGGATCGCGCCGAGGCGTTGATGCTGGCGCTGTGTCCGCCGCCGATAATCTATGAATACTACTCGGTACGCGATTTAGGGCGCCTGCGGTCGTCAATCAATCCATTCGAGGAGGAAGATTACCGGGAGATGCGCGAGCGCCTCAGGCGCCGCCGCTGGGGAAAATGGTCGTGCTTTTGAAAGTTCAGGAACCTGGAAACTATCGGGCGCATGGCGGAGATCGGAGATGAAATGGTTTGTTGACCTGGTCGTCCACGGCAAATCCGCCACCTTACGCAAGCTGATCCCGGCCATCGAAGCGCGCCTCGACGCCCACTGGAGCCGGGACCGGCACACGGAAAAGTGGTTTGCGAAGTCTGGCGATCCTGATGGTCCCCGGTACTATGCCTTCCTATGCCGACGAACCGCCGGCGATGTCGCGTTCATTCTGACCCGGCGTCCAGGGGTCATCGCGGTCGACACTGTGCGCCTTTATTCGGGCAGAAATCTGATGGCGCACGAGTACAGCGCGCTTCTGGGCGACTTCTTCTGGCGCTTCGTTAAACCCGCGGCTGATGAAGTGGGGCTCAAGTATTTTTCCAGCGGGTTCGAGGATCTGTGTCCCGCGTGGAACTTACAAAGGCGGCCTCTCACCGCCATCGAACGAACATTCGGGTTCCCGGTCCTTCTGCGCCTTCGCCTCGAAGGCTATATCAGTCACTTCCCAACCGGCGATGAACCAGGGGATTCACCTAGAGACGAGCTGTGCTGGTCGCAAAACTGAAATGCTTCCACTGCGGCATTGGCCGCGCCGCTGCCCGGTTCTGAAGACCTCAGACAGTAGTAGCGCGCGCGATAGAAGTAGAGGCCAGTGGCGTCGTTTTCGCGAACGGTGAACTGGTAAGGATTGCTGTTGGAGCCGGAAATCATGGTGTTGCCGAACAGGTCCCTTCGGCTTCGCACAGGGCAGGCCCCGCTGTAGCTGGTCGTCATACCCTGTGCCGAGTTCGCAAGCGCGAGCGTCGAGCCGAGCGCGAAAAGCCGGGTTCAGGAGAAGTGTTTGTTACGCTGTCTAGCGGCTACTTTTAACGACCACAATCCCATCGTAATAAAAACCAAGACACTAGCAATACAAAAGATCAGTATAAGCGCACCTGTGCGAACAAATACCACAATGGCTGCGACAAGCATTCCCGTCAGACCAACAAGCACAAAAAACAAAGTGAATCTCTCGGTAGTATTGAACCACCTGAACGGAATATACGTGTGGACAACATCTCCTAGCAAATAACCTAAGGCAGTCGCCACGATCGCTCTTGCGAAATTCTCCGCGTCAGCGAGAATTCGTTAAATTCGAACTTCCTTCGTCGTGGCTCCTGCTAAGACGATGGACGCGGCCACGATCTGTTCGCGAACAATAATCATCTAGTTAAACGTTATGTAGCTCTTGAATGTTCAGACAGGTTGACTGAAGGAACTCGCATGATGAGAGTAACTCGTCGTTGGAAGCACGCCCTGGTTTCGCTCCAAAACCTCGAGAGTATGCCGATAACCCGCGTCGACGGCGCGATGAAACGTCTTCCAACTCAGGAGACTCACGCCTGGTAGAGGAGGCTCGATCAGCAATTCAACGGACTTCCTCAATTCTCGCGATTGCGCGAAACTTCCCATTGTTCCGGCGGCGAACAAGACCGTAAAGATATTCGGCGTGCCCCGTCTGGCATGGCCTGCCAATTGCCAGAGCGAGCGCCGATCAATTTCGTCGATGCTGGCCCGGAACGTGTAATCACTGCTTACATCTACTGCAACGATAGGTCCTCGCCTCATTTCACGCATTACATCAATGGGCAAGTTATCGACAAGCCCACCATCGATCAGAATCTCCGAGCCGTCGATCACGGGTGGCAGAACGCCGGGAATGGCTGAGCTAGCGCGTAAGGCATTCCAGATTGGACCTGTCCGATGGATCTTAAGACGCGAGGTGGTTAGGTTGGATGAGACGCAAAAGAATGAGCAGGGACAGTCTTCGATTTGCTGGTCTGCAAAGTGCTGGCGCAGAAAGCGCGACGCCTTTCGTCCCCGCACGAGCGCAATCATCGGTAGGGTGTAGTCGCTCACAGGGTTGTCGTCGAAGAAAGTGGCGCGCATGCGCTCCAGGAACGACTGATCGTCCCATTCGAGTGCGGCCCCTGCTGCCACAATCGCGCCCATGCTCGTGCCGCCGAAAAGATCCAATTCCAGACCGGCCTCGCGCAACGCCCGGATCACTCCTACATGCGCGATGCCCCGGGCGCCTCCACCCGATAGCACCACTCCAGTCGCTCGCCCAATGATGAGGCGCGCAAGGCGCCGAAAATCCGCCGCGAGAGCCTCTCGTACGTGATGATGCGGGAAGCCGTCGAGATGCGTCAGGTAGGAATGTGTCTGTGGATGGCCGCTCCCGCGGCCGGTATGAACTAGGACTAGTTCCGTAGGAATCCGCAGGGGATTACTGAAGATCGCTTCAAGCGCGGACGGTGCAGTCGCGAAGGGTCGCGAGACATCGGCCAGCAGTACTAGACGATCGGCTTGCCGGAGGCACTGACGTGTCCAGGGGGTTAGTTCGAAATCCCCCTGATAGACTACAACATCGTGAGCCTCCTCGAGTCTGCTAAGCCACTCCGCGCTTTGCGAGGCGGCCGTATGATCGATCGCGGTAGCTTTAAAGCCCAACTGATCAAATGCTCTGATCGCGGAGCGAACGAAATCTGCGTATGCCACCTCGCGATCCAGCGGACAAAGCCAGATCGTCTTCGGCGCCGGCGCCGGAGCATCGGGCCGGGGCGGCTGCCGCAAGCGTCGCACCAGTAAATCCGTTATAAAGCGTAGGGTACGAGGATGTTTATCGGCAAGGGTTTCAAATGCGGACTTGGACAGGCGCACCAGTTCCGCGTCCCGCAGCGCAATGACGGTGGCGGAGCGAGGCTCCGCAGACAGCATTGCCATCTCTCCCACCGTCTCACCTGATGTCATCTGGCGGATCAGGACTTCCCTGCCATCCTCGTTCCGGATGAATGCTCCTAGTCTGCCGGACAAAACGACATACAAAGAATCATCGCGATCATCTTGACGAAACAGAACCTGGCCGCCGGGCAAGCTGAACCATTCGAACTCGGCCGCCATCGCATGTAAGGTCTCCGGCGCGATATGCCGGAACATCGGATTAGCGGCAAGCTTCTTGAGCAGGCTGTCCAACGATTCATCGTTGGCTTTACTTCCGAGCGAAACTTTTTCATCCAGCGAGGATTCCATTATCACACCTCACTATTGGATTTCTCACCAGCGTCCGGCCGGTCCATCCCCCATTTAAGTACCTTCAGATCTGAAACGCAGATTGCATAAAAAGATTTGACCAATATCAATTCAATTACAGTTGCTAAGCTGAGTCCGCCGATCTGCGCAAAGCAGAGCGGCCTCCACAAAGGCCCGCCGTGCATTGCTAGCGGGAACAATGCCAGCAGCGTCGCGCCCACCGTCACCATTACCGGGCGGAGACGCTCAATTCCTGCATCGAGCAAGCCGGTTATCAGATCGCCGCCGAGTTGCTGTCGCTCTTCGATGAATTCGAACAGCACAATGACGTGGCTCACGATCACTCCGACCAGGCTCGCTATACCGAGGAAAGCCATGAACCCGAACGGCGTCCCCGTTATCAAGAGCGCGATCAAGGCCCCCATCGCGCCGTACGGCACAGCGGTGAATACTAGCCATGGCTTTATCAGGCTGTTGAACTGAATGACCAGCGCTATGAAAATCATGGTTGCCGAGGTCGCGAGAACTATCGCCAGTTCTCCAAAGCCTTGTTCCTGCTTCGCCTGCTCGCCGCCGATCACGATTCGGTAGCTCGGTGGCAATTCAGCGCGCAATTTTTCGAGCCTGGGGCTGGCAGCGCGCAATATTTCAGAGACCAGAACGCCCGGGGCGGGAAAGCCAATCACTGACATGGTGCGAAAATGATCGCGGCGTATGATTCGCTCCTGGCTCATCTTGAAAACGATAGGAACCAATGAATCGATCGGTACGCTTCCGTTACCGTAAAACGGGTAGACATAAAGATTACCTATATCTGCCAATTGTGCTCGCTCGTCCTGTCGAAGCCGCGCCACAATCGGTATATGCGAATCGCCCTGTAAGAAGGTGCCTACCTGCCAGCCGCTCAGAGCGGCCGCCGCCGACCTGGCGATGTCGGCATTGCTGACGCCCGCAAAATTAGCGCGGTCCGCGTTGATCGGAAGTTCGATGCTGGGGCTCTGTTTCATCCAGTCAGTACGAACGCGCCGAGCGCCGGGAACTGAGCGGAGGATTTCCTCAACACGATTGCTGATAGCACGAAGTGTCTCGATGTCCGCGTTTTCTTGGGCTGGATCGACATCGGCCCGGCCTGAGATATGAACCTCTATCGGATACTGCACCGGGTTTGTGAGCAGCTGCCGCACATCTAGGTACGCTCCGGGAACCGAGGCCGAGAGTTTTGTTTGCAACTGCCCGACAAAACTGGGCATGTCCTCTTTGTCGTAGATCTCGAAGATAAGTTGCGCGTAGTTGGGCTGTTCCGATTCTGACGGCTCCGAAAACCAGAAGCGTGGGCCGCCCCCACCGACGAAAGTGGTGACTGACTTCAGGACCTTTTTCGGTCGGCCGTCGGCCCCACGGTGTTCGTGACCATATTGACTGGCGGCGAGCCTGATCACGGTTTCGGCTTGGCGGGCGATGGAGTTGGTTTCCGAGATCGAGGCGCCGTTAGGCAACCAGGCATCGATATAAGCAAGATACTGAACGTCCTTCGGAAAAAAAGCGCTACGCAGGTGTTGCGCTGCTAAGAGCCCACAGCCGAGAAACAGGAGTGAACAAGCGACCAGCGCTTTGCGATGCTCTAATGCATATTTGCCGAGCCGGTAGTATAACCCGGTGACCCCATGCGTCCGGCGATACTCAACCGGGGGAAGCGGTTTGCCGGGGCGCATCAAGTAGTAGCCGAGATGCGGAATGAAAGTCATCGATACGATTCTCGATGCGACCAGCGCACAAGTCATCACGATCGGCAGGCTATAGAGAAATTTTCCGGTATCACCGCTCAACGTCAGGAACGGTAGATAGGCGACGACGTTGGTGATTGTCGCGAACAGAATCGCGCGTCGGAGCTTGGTGGGCCCAAGCCATGCGGCGATCGTGCGCGGCTGCCCCATTCCCAGTTCATGCTGGATTGCATCGCCGGCAACGACCGGGTCGTCTACTAAGAGTCCCAATGCGATTATCAGCGTTGCGATCGAGACCTGTTGGAGATCAATGCCGAGCATGTGCATCATGCCGAAAGTCATCGCCAATGTGATGGGTATCGAGAGTGCGATAAGAAGGGCCGAACGCCATTCCCAAAAGCCAATCCAGGCGACCAATATCACCAGAACAATCGCTTCGTACAAAGCACGCATCAGGAGATCAATATTTTCACGAACTTGGCGCGGCTGGTCGGAGGTGTGCGCAATGACCAAATCCTCCGGCAACCTGCTCTCGAGAGCGCTGAGCG
>JASHOJ010000043.1 GCA_030041155.1 Candidatus Binataceae bacterium
TTTCGCACCGCGATCGAGATTGCACGCCGGCAGTCGGCCAAATGGTGGGAGCTGCGCGCGACGACTTCACTCGCGCGGATGCTCGATCGCACGAATCGCCGCGACGAAGCGCGCGCGATGCTGTCGGAGATCTACAACTGGTTCACAGAAGGCTTCGATACCGCCGACCTGAAAGACGCCAAGGCTCTGCTGGACGATTGAGCGCGTAAGCGCGCTCAGCAGTGGAATTCGCAATCAGCCGTGCAGATCGACGGAATTCGCGCCGGCGTCGAGGCATCGCGAGGCTGACTTAGGAATCCGGGGAGCGCCCGCCGCGGCGTCATCTGAGATGAACTGGTAGGGCTTGAGATTCCTGTGAAGGCCGCTCGTCGCCGCGATATCGCGGTAAGCCTCGCACTCGCGATCGGACCGGAACATCGCCGAGCGGACGTTCCACTCTGAAATCGGAGCGCGCACGTCGAATTGTCCCACCGCGCTTGGCATCGGGGCAACAACCATAAACCAGCCGGCGAGACCTAGAGTGGCGAGCAGGTGCGCTTTCATACAAAGGACCCCCTCGAACGGTTTTCGCGTGGCGGCTCAGGAGCGCGATCTTCACTCACCACCACGCGACACACGCCGATCAGGTTCCCGATAGAGCCGTGAAGCCAAGGATTCCGCCAACGCGGAGATTAGCCCGCGTCCATCGGCAGCGGCAAGCTCCGGCGCTTCTATTACAGGAGCGGACGTGGCGCTTCTCAGGCGCGCCTGCGCCCTGGCCGAAACGGCGCCGCGGGAAAGTCCGGCACGAGCGATTTCGGCCAGATGATCGAGATTTCGACGCTCGTGATCATTCGTGGACCCACGAAGCAGGTCCTTTACGTCCGAATCCGAGTAGCCGGTGCGCATCGACCGGTTGAAAAGGATTGCGCCAAGCGCCAGATGCATCGCGGCCAGGGCCGAGTCGGTCTCGATGGTCTCGGTCACCGCGAGAGAGTCGGCGGTAGCGACGGTCAGGAATGCGCAGGTTTTTCGATCGCGAAGCCATTTTGAGATGTTCTCCGCCTCCTGACCGACGACGCTTGCGCGGAAAGTCGCGCTAGCCGCGGTCGGCATCCTCAGCAGGGCAAGCGCCTGCCCGCTGGCGGGAGCATCGACCACCAACAGGTCCCAGGCATTTCGCCGCCCGATTTTGCGGCTGCATTCGTAATAAATCTTGCCCAGCGTCATGAGTTCGCGCAGTCCGGGCGCCGCCTGCACGAAGAATTGATAAAGACGGCTTCTCAGCACCGCATGCACGACCATCCGGCCAGGCACCACCAGCGCGAGGTATTCTTCGAGCGCGCGGGTCCCGTCCAGGACCATTGTGAACAGCTCGGGCGACGCCTCGACCGGATCGAAGGAGCGACGCGCAGCGAGCGCCGCGGCAAGAGGCGCGCGCGGATCGGTTTCCATCACCAGGGTGCGCAGCCCCTTGCGCGCGCCGATAGTTGCCAGGGCGGCAGCAACGGTGGTTTTGCCGACGCCGCCCTTACCGAGGACAAAAATCACGCGCCGGTTTAGAAGCTCCATCGATGCCTCGGCGCCCGGCGCGCGAGCGGGTTCGCGTCTACCAGCGCAGAAGGTTGGCGCCCCAGGTAAGACCGCCGCCGCACGCGTTCAACATCACCAGGTCATTATCGTGGATACGGCCCTGCTCGAGCGCTTCGTCCAGAGCGATCGGAACCGACCCGGCGGAGGTGTTTCCGTAGCGCTCGATATTCATGAAGACTTTTTCGGCGGGAAGGCCCAGTCGGTCAGCGACCGCGCTGATAATCCGCTGGTTCGCCTGATGCCCCACGACCAGGCTTACGTCTTCGAGCTTGATGCCGGCGCGCTCGGCGACCCTGCGGCTTACCTCTTCCATGCTCTTGACCGCGATCTTGAACAGTTCCGGACCCTTCATCTTGATCGCGTCGGTGCCGTCGCGCCGGATCTCAGAATCCAGTGTCGCTCGCACTCCGGTCGCCCTGAGCGAGAGCAGATCCCAGTGCTTGCCGGAGGAGTGCAGCAAGCTTGCCAACACTCCGCGCGATCCCGGCTCGAAAACCATCACCGCCGCGCCCGCGCCGTCTCCAAACAGGACTGAGGTGCGGCGATCGGACCAGTCGACGAAGGTCGAGAGCGCGTCGGCGCCGACCAGGAGGACTTTTTTGAAGTCGCCCGCGCGCATGTGCGCGTCGGCCACCGAGAGCGCGTAAATGAAGCCCGAGCATGCCGCCGCAACGTCATAGGCGGGAATCGAGTCGGCGCCAAGCCGGGTTTGCACCTGGCAGGCGAATGATGGGAAGGCGAACTCAGAGGAAACCGTGCCGACGATAATCGCGTCGAGATCCGCCGCTGTCATCCCCGCGCGTGAAAGCGCGCTTCGGCTTGCTTCGGTTGCGATCTCCGCCAACTCTTCGCCCGATCGCAGCGTGTATCGGCATCCGATTCCGGTGCGCGAACGGATCCACTCATCGGACGTTTCCATGAAACGTTCGAGTTCATGATTGGTAACAGATGTGCGCGGCAGGGCGCGCCCGGTGGCGACGATTCTGGAACCCATGTCAAGACCTAATTGGCGCGCCGGAATGCCAGCGTGGTGTTGGTGCCGCCAAACCCAAAGGAGTTATTAAGCGCGATTCGGATTTGCGCGGGCCGTGCATGATTCGGCACGTAGTCGAGATCGCACTCCGGGTCAGGATGCTCCTGGTTGATGGTTGGCGGGATCATCCCGCGTGTTATCGCAAGTACCGTATAGACGGACTCGATCGCGCCGGCGGCTCCGAGCGTGTGCCCGGTCATCGACTTGGTCGAGCTGATCGGAACTTTGACCGCGCGTTCGCCGAAAACTTTCTTGACCGCCTGGGTCTCGGCGATATCGCCCTGTTCGGTCGAAGTGCCGTGGGCGTTGATATAATCGATCTCGTTGGGATCGAGATCGTTTTCTTCGAGGCACATTTGCATGCATCGCGCGGCGCCGCGTCCTTCCGGAGAAGGCGAGGTGATGTGGTAGGCATCGGAGTTGGCCGAATAGCCGGCGATTTCGGCGAGAATGGTCGCTCCGCGCGCGATCGCCGAGTCGCGATCTTCGAGAATCAGGGCGGCGGCGCCTTCGGAGATCACGAAGCCGTAGCGATCCTTGTCGAAGGGGCGGCTCGC
>JASHOJ010000318.1 GCA_030041155.1 Candidatus Binataceae bacterium
ATAGAGCGAGAAATTTCCGATTTCGAGCCGGCCTGGAATAATCTGATGCGAGCGGGTGTTGTCGGTTGCCATCACTAGTGATTCTAACATCGCGAACCGCGCGCGCGAAAACCTGCGCTCGCGCCGGTACTGCAGCCGCGGATGCACCGCGGCGGTGAGCGCGCCGCGTATACGCTCGCGACGCTGCGCAAATATTCGTGATCCGGAGCGGGTGGCGCGCTCGAATTCGCAGCGCGTGCCGAAACCGAGGAATTGCGCAAATCGCGTCCGGCGAACTCATGCCCCGCGAGGACTCCGAGCCTCGCGCCGTCAATTTGCGCCGGATAGTCGATTCCCGCGGCCGCCGCTTCGGCCGCGAATGACCAGCAATCATTGGGATCAATCGGATCCCATGTATAGGCGCGTCGATTCGGATCCCACATGCGCAAGGTCGCGAACCAGATTACCTTTCGATAATTGGCGTCCGGGTAATAGATCGCGCGGACCGGGCTATCTTTGCCGCAGACGCGCGAGAGATAGGAATAAAGCCGAAAAAGCGAATCGCGAGTCGGCCGCCCGTCGCCGCCGATCTTAACGTCGGGAATCCTCCTGCGCCGGACCTGCCCGAAGTTGGTTTGATAACGGCCGTACTCGAAGTATCGCGTCCCGCCTTCGGGATCGATCGCGAGGATGCCCGCGTGGCCAAGCCGCAGAGTTATGCCATATCCGATCGAGATCGGGTAGCCAACATAAAAGATCTCGTAGACGAAGCCCGATTGGGAACGCTGGGTGCGCGGAATTATCGAGTCGGTCGCCGGCCAGGACAGTATCGGAGATGCGTTTAGAGTCGAGGCCAGGGCAGTTGGCGCTCCAGCGAGAATAATCAGCGCGGCGATCGCGCTCTGAAGCGCCAGCATCCTGAAAAGCCGGCGCGGCGCATTTTTCTCTCGCTCAGTCGGCTGGACTGACGTATCTACCATGGCATTGTTGCCTGCGCATAACATAATGTAGTAAAAAATAACTGACAAGGGGAGTGCCGGGCGTGCTGTGGAGCGGGTAGGGCGAACCGGACGATAATCCGATGAAGAAAACCCAAGCGATAATCTTCCTGGTGGCGGTCGCGATCATCTTGTGGGCGGGAATCTCCGGCGCGGCGGATACTTCCGACGAGGTTTTCTCCCAGGCGAGCTTTAAGGGCCGCTACGCGATCGAATTCATCGGGATCGATGCCGTGAGCGGGCAGGTTGCCGGGACCGGAATCATCCGCAGCAACGGCGACGGAACTCTGACCGGCATAATCGCGATTAAGGACGGTGCAAACGCGTGCACCGACAGCCTGACCGGCACCTACAGCGTCTCGGCAGACGGGATGGGGACCGCAACCTTTACCGTCGCTGGCAGCGATCCGTCCTCGCCGCCGTGCGGGAATGCGATCGGCTCGAGTCTCGGGTTCACCTTCGTGCTCGATGGGCGCGGCGAGAACCGGCAGATCAAATTCTCCGCCACAACGCCTCAGTTCACATTGATGGGACTCGGCGACGCGCGATAGCCACGACCGTAAGCGGTCACGCAGTCCTCCGGCTCTTACTTTTCGCCCTTACTTTTTCCGAGCGGATCGACGACAATCGGTCGCACGATGTCCGAATTCGATCATCATTTCGCAAACCTGAAAGGTGTGCGTCTGCATTACGTGACCCATGGCGCCGGGCGCCCGCTGGTCGTGCTTCATGGATGGCCGCAGACGTGGTACGAGTGGCGGCGCGTGATGCCGCTGCTTGCCGATCGCTTCGCGATAGTGGCGCCCGACCTGCGCGGCCTCGGCGATTCCTCGCGTCCTGCTTCCGGCTACGACAAGAAGACCGTCGCCGCCGACATCTGGCGTCTCATGCGAGAGCATCTCGGCCATCAGCGCTTCGACGTGGTCGGTCATGATTGGGGCGCGCCGGTCGCATTTCGCTTGGCCGCGGATCATCCCGATGAGGTGGCGCATCTTGCGATGCTGGACGTCGGCGTTCCCGGCGATCGTCCAGCCGCCGGCTCCGGACCCGTGCGGGGCGACCGATGGCATCACATGTTCCATCAGTTACCGGACCTGCCCGAGGCGCTGACCGTCGGACGCGAACGAATTTATCTCGAATGGTTTTTCTCAAACGGCATCGATCGGGCGGGCGCGTTCAGCGACGAGGATATTCGCGAGTACGTCCGCACCTATTCGCAGCCGGGCGCGATGCGCGCGGGGTTCAATTTCTATCGTGCGCTGCCGCAGGACACCGCTGACAATCGCGACCTGCTGGCGACTGGATTCAAGCTGCCGATGCCGGTGCTCGCGCTCGGCGGAGGCGGAACGCGCGGGCGCGGCGAGCGGGTGCTGGAGTCGCTTCGGCGATGCGCTCTCAATGTCGAGGGCGGCTCGATTCCCGATTGCGGTCACTTTATTCCAGAGGAAAAACCGCACGAGCTCGCCGACCGCCTGAGACAATTTCTGCTGAAATAAGAGCTTCCTGCCCCAATAAGAGAAGGTTGCACTACCCGCCGACAGCGTTCGACGGTATGTACCATTTCTGATACGATAGTTTTTGGGCGGCCGTGGAAAGGAAGAGGATACCGGCTCGATTCTATCAGACCGAAAGCGGGAGCGAGACGTCAGAGAATGGCTCAAGTCCTTGGACAAGCAAGACCGTGTTCTCATCGGCACGGACATTAGAACGATCGAGGACGGATGGCCAATCGGCATGCCGGTTTGCCGTCCCATGGGTAAGGGGCTTTATGAAGTCAGGACGAATCTCTCCGGCAATAGAATCGCGCGGGTGCTGTTCTGTATCGCGCAGGGCGAGATGGTCCTGCTTCATGGCTTCACGAAGAAGTCGTCGAAAACTCCGCGATCGGATTTCGATTTGGCGGTCCATCGCAAGCGCAGACTAGAGACAGAAAGATGAAACGACGCAAACATATCGGCTCTTCCCTCGATGATTGGCTCGACGAGGAGGGTATCCGCGCAGAGGTTGACGCGGCCGCGCTCAAGGCGGTGATTGCGTGGCAGGTAGAGCGCGGCATGGGCGAGAAGAAAATATCAAAATCCCAGATGGCGCGCGCGATGAGCACCAGCCGCGCTGCTTTGGATCGTCTGCTGGATCCGAAAAACGATTCCGTCACGTTGCGAACCATGGCCCGTGCCGCGAAAGTGCTCGGAAAGCGGCTAAGGTTAGAGCTGGCCTGACGCGGCGGTCGCGATTGAGCGACCAGAGCCGAGCTACCGGACTGTGAATATCAAGCCCCAAGCCTAGCTTATACCGGGTGTCAACCAACGTTCTTAGACAGCTCTTTTTGGTCCCAGTCACTGTCTCTTCCTGATCGTGATAGAAGTGGCGTCATGCTTGGGGCGATAGCGGGCGACATCATTGGGTCGCGGTTCGAAGGTGAGAGCGAGCCTCCACGCGATTTTGCGCTGTTCCATCCGGATTGCCGGTTTACCGACGACAGCGTTTGCACCTTGGCCGTCGCCGATGCATTGATGGGCGCGCGCGATTTTGCTGCCAGCCTTCGAGCGTTCGTTCGGCGCCATCCGAACCGCGGCTATGGTGGGATGTTCCTTGACTGGGCGCTTACCGACGATGCGCCAGCCTACGGCAGTTGGGGCAATGGCGCGCCGATGCGCGTGGCGGCAGTCGGCTGGTTGGCGCGCAGCGAGACTGAAGCCCTGGAGCTTGCCGCCGCTCAGGCTGCGGTCAGTCACAACCATCCTGATGCCGTAGCGGCTTCCCAGGCTGTTGCCCTTGCAATCTTGTTGGCGCGATCCGGCCTGCCGCGCTTAGAACTCGCTCGGCGACTGGCAGATGATTTCGATTACGATCTCGCTGAGTCGGTGCTGAAGCCGGGAGATTTCGACATCTCGGCTGCTGGCACGGTTCTACCCGCGCTGACGGCTGCGCTAACAGCAGTCGATTGGGAAGACGCCATCCGCACTGCCGTCTGTCTTGGCGGTGACACTGATACGCTCGCGTGCATTACCGGCGCCGTCGCCGAAGCCATCCATGGCCTTCCCGACCACGTCTCGAAGATCGCCCGGAGCTACCTCACGGCGGATTTGTATGGTGTTCTGTCGCGATTTGAAGTCGCAATGCATCTGCCGACATGATGACGTCGCTCTGCGCACGTCGGATCATTTTCCTGAAATAAGTCGGCGCCATACTGTGGTGGTGACTTTCTCGACTCCGTGACGAGCCGGCCTTGTCGAAAGCCGCGTTTCGGGGTGGCGGAGTTGTCCGTGGCTGTGCAAGTATACTGGCGTTTCGCCCGTATAATGGCATCAGCAAATCTGGCCTTGCAGAGAGAGGAGCTATCGTCATGGCAACGACGCAAGCGGCATCGGAAAAGATCACATCGGTAACCGCGATTCCTGCATTCATCAAGGATTCGCCCAAGAAGCTGCTAATCGGCGGAAAATGGGTGTCCGCCAAGTCCGGCAAAACGTTCGAGTCGATCAACCCTGCGACTGAAGCCGTGATTTGCCAGGTCGCGGAGGGCGACAAGGCCGACGTGGACGAAGCGGTTAAAGCCGCGCGCAAGGCCTATGAGACGGGCAAGTGGTCCGCGATGGGCCCGCATGAACGCGGCCGTTTGCTGCTCAAGATCGCCGACCTTATTGAAAAGTATGCCGACGAGCTCGCTTTGCTGGAGAGCCTCGACAACGGCAAGCCAGTGGTTCAGGCGAAGAACATCGATGTGCGCGGAGCGGCGGCGCAGTTTCGTTATTTCGCGGGATGGCCGACCAAAATCTATGGCGAGACGAATCCATCCGATCCCTCGATATTCAGTTACACGTTGCGCGAGCCGATGGGGGTCTGCGGCCTGATCGTGCCGTGGAACTTTCCGCTGCTGATGGCGGTGCAGAAGACCGCCCCTGCGCTCGCGTGCGGCAACACGATGATTCTCAAGCCCGCGGAGCAGACTCCGCTCACCGCGCTCCGCTTCGGCGAGATTTTACTCGAGGCGGGAGTGCCCGAGGGTGTGGTCAATGTCATTACCGGATTCGGCCCGGGTGCCGGCAGTTCGATTGCGGAGCATCCGGATATCGACAAAGTGAGCTTTACCGGCTCGACCGAGGTCGGAAAACTGATCCTGCAGGCATCGGCAGGAAATCTGAAGCGCGTATCGCTCGAGCTTGGCGGAAAGTCGCCCAATATCGTGCTGCCCGACGCCGATATGGATGCGGCAGTCAACACAGCCGTGAACGGTGTGTTCTTCAACTCCGGGCAGGTCTGCGTCGCGGGCACGCGCATCTTCGTGCAGCGCGATCAATATGAGGGATTTGTCGAAAGACTAACCCAGGCGTCCAGGAAGATGACGATCGGCGATCCGCTGAGCCCCGACACCCGCCTTGGACCGCTGGTTTCCAAGGAACAGTTCGATCGGGTGAACAACTACCTGGAAATCGGCAAGAAAGAGGGCGCGCGTGTGACCATCGGCGGCGAGAAAGTTAGCGGCAAAGGTTACTTCGTCAAGCCGACCGTGTTTGCGGACGTGGACAACAAGATGAAGATCGCTCGCGAGGAGATCTTCGGTCCGGTCGCCGCGGCGATTCCGTTCAAGGACGAGAACGATGCGATCCTGCAGGGCAACGACACGACCTACGGTCTCGCAGCCGCGGTATGGACGCGTGACGTTTCACGAGCTCATCGTGTGGCTCGCGCGCTCAAGGCTGGCACTGTATGGGTAAACAATTATGGCTCGAGCGACGTCGCGATGCCGTTTGGCGGCTACAAGCAATCGGGCTTCGGGCGCGAGGGCGGCCGCCATGTCATCGACCTTTTCACTCAGATCAAATCGGTTTATGTAAAGCTCTGAGCGCTGCATTTATCATAGGAGATTTACAATGGCAGCAGCAGTTCCATCGATCGAAAAAGCCGCGGCGGGAATCAAATCGAATGCGGTGCTGGATTTCCTTCGCAAACCGAAACAACTGCTCATCAACGGCAAATGGGTATCAGCGAAATCTGGTAAAACCTTCGAGACCATCAATCCCGCCAATGAGGAAGTTCTCGCGCTGGCGGCGGAGGGCGACAAAGCTGACGTGGATGAGGCGGTAAAGGCGGCGCGCAAGGCGCTTGAGGGCAAATGGTCGAGCATCAACCCCCATCAGCGTGCGGGATATCTGTTAAAGATCGCCGATTTGATCGAGGCTCACGCGGATGAACTCGGCACGCTGGAAAGTCTCAACAATGGGATGGCAATCTCGCTCGCGAAGGGGATGGCCAGCGGCGCGGCTGACACCTTCCGCTACTATGCCGGATGGGCGACCAAGATTTACGGCGAGACCAATCCGTCGGATCCGTCGGTATTCAACTACACCTTGCGCGAGCCGGTCGGCGTATGCGGCCAGATCATTCCGTGGAATGGGCCGATCGCGATGTTCGCATGGAAAATCGCGCCCGCGCTTGCCTGCGGCAACGTGTCGATCATCAAGCCCGCGGAGCAGACTCCGCTAACCGCGCTTCGGCTCGGCGAGTTGCTCCTGGAGGCGGGAATACCCGACGGCGTCGTTAACATCATCACCGGATTCGGCGAAACTGCCGGCGCCGCGATTGCGGAGCATCCGGACATCGACAAGGTCGCGTTCACGGGCTCGACCGAGGTTGGCAAGCTGATTCTTAAAGCGTCGGCGGGAAACCTCAAGCGCGTGTCACTTGAGCTCGGCGGCAAGTCGCCAAATATCGTGTTCGCCGACGCGAACCTGGATCAATGCATCCCGACCTCGCTGTTCGGCTTCACGATGCTGTCCGGCCAGGTATGCTGCGCGGGAACGCGCGTGTTTGTGCAGCGTGACTTTCACGATGAGTTCGTGGATAAGCTCGCCAAACAGGCATCGCAGGCGAAGGCCGGCGATCCGCTCGATCCGAAGACGACGATTGGCCCTCTGGTGTCGAAGGAGCAATTCGATCGCGTCAAGGGCTATCTGGATATCGGTAAAAAGGAAGGCGCGCAGCCCAAGTTGGGCGGCGAGGTACGTAACGGCAAGGGCTATTTCGTCGATCCGACGATCTTCACCAACGTCAAGAACAACATGCGCATCGCGCGCGAGGAGATCTTCGGCCCGGTCGCGTCGGTGATCCCGTTCAAGGATGAAAATGATGCGGTGTTGCAGGGCAATGATACGACCTATGGCCTGGCCGCGGCAGTGTGGACTAATGATGTCTCACGCGCTCATAAGGTAGCGCGCGCACTGAAGGCCGGCACCGTCTGGGTGAATTGCTATAACAATATCGATCCGATCTCTCCGTTCGGCGGCTATAAGCAGTCGGGTATCGGCCGCGAACTCGGAAAGCACTCGATCGAGTTGTACACGCAAATAAAGTCCGTCTACCTCAAGCTCAACTGAGAGTTTGTCCCACAGAGCTAAGGCGGTCCGGCTAAATCCGGACCGCCTTCAGCGAAAATTCAGTTGCTAATATAAATCCGGGTATGAGGGACTTCGTGCCCCGGCCGGGAGTCGAACCCAGACTGAGGATACGGACAAAGCAAAACCAAATCCACCAAAAGAAACCCAATGATTTCGGGCTCTTTCGGCCAACGGTTTTGCCGCAGTTTGTGCAGTTTCGCCTCGTTTTTCGGCCAAATCTGCCCAAGTTCTGCCCAAGGATTTCCGAAGCTCCTCAGTGTCTTCGGTCGCGATTGAACTTCGCGAGAAGCTGGGTTGTGTCGGCGTCGTCGTCGACACAAAGCCGGGAGCCGAGAACTATTTTTCGCGTTACGGATTCGTCGGCCTTGAAGTGATCGAGGGAGCGCTCGAGGAGCGTCCAGCGCCAAAGCCGATGTTTCTGCCTCTATCCGCCGTCGTGCAGGCGCTCGGCATCTCTCGGCTCAGAAAGCCCAATTGACGCAGCGCTCCAGGGCAATTACGTAAGACGAGATGGGGAGGGTGATCAAGCTTTTACGGCGTCTAGTCGGAGCTTCCGAAGACGGGAAGGTTCACCCCTCGACCGATCAGCCAATCGGGAAGGGGGACCCCCTCCAGGCGCTTCGTGAGTCTATCATCAACACGGAGACTCGACCGGCTGTACTTCAAGCGCTCCGTAAGTTGGACAAGAAAGGGCGGCTCGAAGGTGGGTATCGGGAGCTCCTTGAGCTTTTGGAGGCGCAGGAGGGCATGCAGAAGGGTCTGAACGCGCTTAGTGACCTTGCCCTCGGAAAAGGAGCTCTCGCTGAATCGATCGTTGACCACTTACTTTCAGATAAAGATATGGCCGCCGATTTGGTGGGTTGCAAGGTAAATCAGGACGAACGCATGGTGCTGAACCTCTGGGGGGTAACACTGTGCGTCATGCGCTGCTTGCCGAAAGTAGGTGACGAGGAAAAACGCGCTTTTCTCGATCAGTATCACGAATTTTTCCATTCCATGGGCTGCCCTGAGGACGAGGAAGCACGCTTAGCGTGGGCTATGGCCACCAGCAGGATTTCCGCGTTGTCCCAGACACGATATCAGGAATATTTCGATGCCTTCGGCGAGATGATGCGGCGCCAAGAAGCCATTCACCGCGACCCTTCTGTACGCTTGGTGCCAGGCGCGCCTTTGATGCACGCGATTACAAGGAATCTGTTCGGTGTCGAAAGCGATAGCTTGCTCCTTGCTATCGAAGTTCAAAGCCTCGTCATGAGTCAGCTAATCGCTTTTGCAAAATCGTTTGGTACCGCGGAGGGCTGGGCGACCATGCGTCACCTCGTAGAAGAAGCGTGCCGCGTGCTTCGAGGCGCCGCGGCAAGCTCCTGAGACTATAGGAGAGCTCTGAGATTCGGCGAATCTTTTCGAGCCGGACTTTAGGAGAGGGCCATTTAAATCTCTGGTCGTCCAAACTGGTTGAAAGGGAAGCCGTGCCGACAAAGACCCCGCTAACCGCTCCGTTCTCACCAGGTGCCGAGGTCCAATTCCGAGCTGGTGCGGCCGACTGAGTCGAGATATGGAGCAAAAGTTGCCGGACACGAAAGCGTCAGAGTCGTGGAGAATCTTTCGAGCATTCCTCTCATCGCTTCCGCCCTCAGAGGGTGCGAGTCTCCCGGACTTGAACTGTTGGAGATACCTGACGGGAAATGGGGAGCCGGATTTCCTATGGCCCGAAGGGAGGATGGCAGTTGAACTAACCGGATGGATCGACCAAACCCAAATATACGAGGGTAAAACTCTGGAGCATTTCAACAAGAAGGTACGTGCGGTTCTGCTCGAGCAGCGAGCGAAGTTTGAGAGACTTGAAGGCCACTGGGTTTACCTCGAAGCCCTCCAAAAGCCAGACAGAAAGTGGACCTCCCTCATATGCCCGATGCTCGTGTTTTTCGCCGACCGTGCTAACGCCGTGCGAAATCTCCGGTTGCACCTTGAAAGTTCAGAGCTTCCACAGGAAATAAGGGAAATGTTTGCAGGAGCGACGATTTACAAGATGCCGGGCCAACGGGCGTCAGTACGAGCGGTCGAGGGCTGGCGGTCCCGCGCCTCAGACCAATCAGTGGACGCCGACGAAGCGATAGAGCGAGATTTGAAACGATCCTTTGAATCCTTGAGACAAAACCTGAGAAAGAAACTTGACAAAGCCGAGAAGTATCGCGCTGTTGTAGAGGCACGGAACTTCGCTAAATTATGGTTGGTGATCCACTACGACGATACGGCTCTTGAGTGGGCTGCGCCTCTATTGGTTCCGGTGGTGCAGTTTGGTTACGGTCCTGACGCGCACGAAAGCCAACGGGAACTGGCGCGGCGCGCACGCGATGAGGTTTGGAGCGACTTGGAGGGCGGTCATTTTGACAGGGTCTACTTGCTTTTTCCCGATCAACCAGCCCCGTTTTCCGAAAAGCTTTGGCCGTGAAGATGACTATCGATCGTTGCACCAAGGCGCAGTCCACGACGAAATGAAGGCAACACTAGAAGCTCTTGTGGAACTGCTTGAAGTGCGGATGAAAAGGTGCCCCAGCGAACATAGTTAATCCGTTCTCCAATGTCGGAGTAGGAGATAAAGGAAAGTGTCGAAATGCGTTTTGGGTCCTGCGACTGGATTCGGCCGCCGTCATTCCGCACAGGTTTGCAGTCGCTGCGGCGCAATCAGCGTGTTCCTGGACGGAAAACTGTGCGCGGCATTCAGCGAGGACGGTGACGAGCTACAGGTGTTGACGTGCAGGGGCCGGAGGCAAGAAGCCCCGTTCAGACTCAAGTTCGACCGAGCTAAGGCGGTCCGGCTAAATCCGGACCGCCTTCAGCGAAAATTCAGTCTGCTAATGTGGATCCGGGCGTCGTGAGAGACTTCGTGCCCCGGCCGGGAGTCGAACCCGGACTTAAGGTTCCGGAGACCTTCGTGATGTCCTTTTCACTACCGGGGCGTGCGGAAATAAGAATTATATCAGGCGATCCACCCGGACAAGCGACCGCGGTTTTTCGCATTGACTAGCCGAAACTCGTGCGCAAACATCTGCGCATGCCGGAAATCGAAGAGGCGCGATGGGCCGCGCGTCTGCGCGAGCAATACAAGAATGGCACGAACCTGAGCGCGCGAATGCGGCTGCATGCGCGCTTCAGCACCAATCCATACGGGTTTTTCCGCTGGGTATTCGATCGCTACACGTTCCCGGCGCAGGCGCGGGTGCTCGAACTCGGCACCGGCACGGCGCAACTATGGAAGAGCAATGCGGATCGGATTCCGTCCGGATGGCGCGTCGTGCTGTCGGATTTTTCCGACGGCATACTCCGCGAAGGGCGCGCCGGTCTGACCTCGATTGCGGGACAGTTCGATGCGGCCTGCGCGGACGCGCAGGCGCTACCGTTTTCCGACAAGTGCTTCGACGCGGTAATCGCGAATTTCATGCTCTATCATGTGCGCGATATTCCGCGCGCGCTTTCGGAAGTGAGGCGGGTTCTGCGCCCCGGATGCTCGCTGTATTCGGCAACTATGGGCCGCGAGAACCTGAAAGAGTTCACCACGATGGTGCGCCGGTTCATCCCCGAATCGCGGATGAGCGGTGCGGCGGAGCGCTTCGGCCTTGAAACCGGTTACGAATATTTTCGCGCCGCGTTTGCGCGAGTGACGATCGAGCGGATGCCCGATGCGCTGATGGTGACCGAGGCGCAACCCCTGATGGACTACATCGACTCGATGTCATCGATGCGCCGGGTCGGAACCGATGCGCAAAAGATCGCGCTCAGAAACTATATCGAGACCGAACTTGCGTCGGCGGGAGCCATCCGCATGACCAAGGATAACGGTCTGCTGGTCGGGTCGATCTGATGTTTTCGTAATTGTGCGGCGCGGCGCGAGCCGTGCGCCGCCTCTGGGCGGAGCCGTTTGCGCCCGCCGAGTTCGTTGCCGCAGGGAGATTCGCTCGCTTGGTTCATTTCGATGACAGGCGTTCTTACACTGCAGCCGTTCTCGCCTGAAGCGTCGTCGATCGCGCATCTTTTCATCGCCGTCCTGTTCGTGATGCTCGCGATATTCCTGCTCGTCAGCACGATCGTGATCGTGGCGCTGGTCCGCTATCGAGACCGCGAGGGTGCGCCTGAAGCACGCCAGGAATTCGGCTCCAAGCGATTGGAAGTGGCATGGACCGTCGGACCGATCGTGATCCTCGCTCTCCTGTTCGGCTTCATGATTCACACTATTCAGGTGGCCGATCCGCCGTTGTCCGGGGAGAAGCCGGAGATTCGCGTCGTAGGGCATCAATGGTGGTGGGAGATCGACTATTTGCAATCTGGCGTGGTGACAGCGAACGAACTTCACATTCCGACCGGGAGGCCGATCCTGATCGATATCGAGGCGGCCGACGTGATTCATGATTTCTGGGTGCCCGAGTTGGGGCGCAAGATCGATGCGGTGCCGGGACATCCCAATCACGTCTGGATCAGCGCGAGCAAAGCGGGCGATTACGTGGGAGAGTGCGCCGAGTTTTGCGGCGACGAGCACGCGTGGATGCGGATGCTGGTGGTCGCGCAGGCGCCCGCGGCGTTTGATTCCTGGCAGCAGGAGCAGCTTAAGGTGCCGGCGGTTCCGTCCGCGGGCGAGGCGGCGAAAGGCGCGAAGCTATTTAGCGATCAGACCTGCGTGAACTGTCACGCCGTGACCGGTACTGTCGCGAACCAGCGTATCGGCCCCGATCTGACACATCTGGCCGACCGGCGCATCCTGGCCGCTGGAGCGGCTGAGAACACGCCCGCGAATCTGTTTCGCTGGCTCAAAGATCCGAATTCCATCAAGCCGCAGACCCATATGCCGAACTTTCAGCTCACCGACGATCAGGCGCATGCGCTGGTCGCGTACATGGAGACGCTCAGATGAGCGATGCCGCGCTGACCGATCGGATCGCGGGACCTGCCGGCGAAGCGGCGCATCGTGGGCTGCTCTCATGGGTGGCGTCGGTCGACCACAAGCAGATCGGCATCATGTATCTGCTCTCGGGGTTGGTCTTTTTTCTGATCGGCGGGCTGGAGGCGATGCTGATCCGGGTTCAGCTTGCGATTCCGAATAATCACTTCCTAAGCCCGGACATGTTCGATCAGCTTTTCACCATGCATGGCACCACGATGATCTTCCTGGTCGTGATGCCGGTGCTGACCGGGCTCACGATCTACGTGATGCCGCTGATGATCGGCGCGCGCGACGTCGCGTTTCCGCGGCTGAACGCGATGAGCTTCTGGATTCAGCTATTCGGCGGCATCCTGCTGTACTTCAGCTTTCTCGCCGGCGGCGCGCCGAATGACGGATGGTTCTCGTACGCGCCGCTCAGCGAGCCGGCATTCTCGTTCAACAACGGCCTCAGCTACTGGGCGCTGGGACTGGCGTGTGTGGGAATCGGCACACTCGCAGGCTCGATCAACATGATCGTCACTATCGTGACGCTTAGGGTTAAGAGCCTGACTATCCGGCGGTTGCCGCTATTCGTGTGGATGACGCTGGTCAATTCGTTCCTGATGCTGATGGCGCTGCCGATCATCAATGCGACTTTCGTCACCCTGCTAATCGATCGGCTGCTCAACGCGCACATCTTCGCGCCGGCATTCGGAGGCTCGGCGCTGCTTTGGCAGCACTACTTCTGGAGCTTTGGGCATCCCGAAGTTTACATCATGATTCTGCCCGCATTCGCGATCATCTCCGAGGTGATCCCGGTATTCTCGGGCAAGCCTATCTACGGCTATGAATTTGTCGCCGCGTCGACGGTCGCGATCGCGCTTTTATCCTTCACGGTATGGGCGCATCACATGTTCGCGGTCGGAATGGGGCACGTGTTCGACCTGTTTTTCGGTTTCATGAGCATGACAATCGCGGTGCCGACCGGGATCAAGATTTTCAACTGGAGCGCGACCTTGTACCACGGTCGAATCCGGCTGACGACCTCGATGCTGTTCGGGATCGCGTTCATCGTGATGTTCACGATCGGTGGACTCAGCGGAGTCAGCTTCGCGGTGGTTCCGGTCGATTGGCAGCTCACCGACACTTACTACCTGGTCGCGCATATCCATTACGTGTTGTTCGGCGGATCGATCTTCGCGATCCTCGCCGGCATCTATTACTGGTTTCCAAAGATGTCGGGGCGGCTTCTGGATGAGCATCTTGGTAAATGGCATTTCTGGCTCACGTTCATCGGCTTCAACCTGACTTTTTTTCTGCAGCATCTGCTCGGGATGATGGGGATGCGGCGGCGCGTGTTTACCTACCCGAATCTTCCCGGCTGGATGATCCTGAACCTGATTTCGACGATCGGCGCCTTCGTGCTGCTGGCGTCGGTACTGGTGTTCCTGTGGAACATCATCGTAAGCCGCCGCCATGGCCAGGTCGCGGGTGATAATCCGTGGGACGGATGGACGCTTGAGTGGGCAACGAGTTCTCCGCCGCCGCCGGAAAATTTCGCGCTGGTGCCGCCGGTCGGCGGAAGACGCCCGCTCTGGGACATGAAGCATCCGGATCGGCGTGACGAGGCGGTCGCGGCGGCGGGGGCGCGCTAGCAATGTCGCGGGCGAAGCTGGGCATCATACTGTTCGTTATCTCGGAGACCACGTTTTTCGGCCTGCTGGTCACTTCCTACATTTATTTTCATGGCGATCCGGGTGGCGGTCCGACCGCCGCGAACTCGCTCAACGCGCTGCGCACGGGGCTGTTCTCGATTCTGCTGTTTTCAAGCAGCGGCACGATGGTGATGGCGGCGCGCAGTTATCGTAAAGGCCGGCTTAAAGGCGCGCTCGGATGGCTATGCATTACGATTGTGCTCGGCGGCGGATTCCTGGTCGGGCAGGCACTCGAATACGCCGATCTTTTCGCGAAAGGAGTGGTGATAAACCGCAATCTCTTCGCGACCACATTCTTTACTCTCACCGGATTCCACGGCCTGCACGTGCTTATCGGGCTGATAGCGCTCGCGATTCTCACTGGGCTGCTGGCTGGAGGCAAAGTCGGGGCGGGCGCCCGCGACTCCGACGCATTCGAAGCGGTCGGGATCTACTGGCACTTCGTTGACGCGGTGTGGGTCCTCATTTTCAGCGTGGTTTATCTATGGGCGGTTCTATGACCGGCATCCCCGCACTGATTCGCGCATGGGACTTCGATCCTTCGATCGTGATCGGATCGGCCGCGCTGCTGATTGCCTACGCGGCGACCCATCGGCGCGATTACTCGCGTGCGCCATGGTTCGTGGTGGGAGTCGCGGTGATGTTTCTCGCGCTCGTTTCGCCGCTTGACGCGCTTTCGGACAATTACCTATTCAGCGCACACATGGTGCAGCATCTGCTGCTGATATTGATCGTGCCGCCGCTCCTGATCCTTGGTCTGTCGCCGCGTTTCGCGTGGTCTGTGGTGCGCGTGCCCGCTCTGGGGAAGATCGAGCGCGTCCTCGGGAACCCGTTTGTAGCGTGGACGCTTGCGATGCTGACGCTATGGATTTGGCATTGGCCGCCGCTATACAACGACACGCTTGCCAGCGAGAACGTGCACATCTTTGAGCATCTGTGTTTTCTTGTCACGGCGACAATTTTCTGGTGGCCGATTTTTGCGCCGATTGATGTCTCGCGCCTCGAACCGCTCATCGCGGTGATCTATCTGGCGCTGGCCGCGCTCGCCAACAGTGCGCTTGCGATTCTGCTGACGTTTTCGAGCTCCAGCCTCTATCCGGCGTACCTGCATCCGGCGGATCCGCTCGGAATCCTGCCGATGATTCGCGATGGATGGGGGCTGAGCCCGCAAATCGATCATCAGCTCGGCGGCCTGATTATGTGGGTGCCGGGCGGGTTCATCTTTATCGGCGCGATTATCTGGATGATTGCGCGATGGTACATGGAGCCCGACCGCGAAGTCGTCGCGTCGGAAGTGCTCTTTAGATGAAAGCGGAGGAGTTGAATTATGCCGACCGAAGATGAGCCTGGCCCGCCCGCGCCGCAGGGCGAGCAGGAAGGATGGACGGTTCCCAAGCCCGAGCATATCCCGGCGCCTACCTATCAGCCCGCCGTGATGGCGCTCGGAATCGCGTTCGTGCTCTTCGGACTCCTCACCTCATTCGCCTTTTCGGTGGTGGGATTGGTCCTGTTCGCGATCGCGCTTGCGCTATGGATTGGAGATCTGGTCAATGGCAACTGATTCGGAACAGAGCGAGCAGGTAACCGAACACGGTTTCAGCCCCGAACGGCGCAATTTCGTCGCCCGGGTATCGATTGGCCTGATGGGGCTGGGTGCGCTGATCGTCGCGGTGCCGGTAATCGGGTTCATCATCGGACCGCTAATCCGTAGAGCTCCCGATGTATGGCGGCCGGTCGGGAAGGTTGACGATTTCAAGATCGGCACGACGGTAAAAGTCGCGTTCCTCGATCCCTCGCCGCTTGCATGGGCCGGCGTTACCGCGCAGACCGCGGCGTGGCTGAGGCGCAAGAGCGCGGACGAATTCGTCGCGTTCGCGATCAACTGCACCCATCTCGGATGTCCGGTGCGATGGCTCGCGAAGGCCAACCTGTTCATGTGTCCCTGCCACGGCGGAGTCTATTATGCGAACGGCGAAGTTGCCGGCGGGCCGCCACCGCTACCGCTGTTTCGCTACCCGGTTCGGATCAGCCAGGGACAGGTGGAAATCCGCACCAGCGCGGTGCCTCTCGGATAATCGCGATGAATCTGCTGCGCCGAGTGGTCGACGCGTTCGAGGAGCGCACCGGGCTGTTGAAGCTCATGGGCGATCTCGCGCGTCATCCGGTGCCGCCCGACACCGGATGGTGGTACGTGTTCGGCAGCGCGACCGCGGTTGCGTTCATCGTACAGATCGTAACCGGAATCGCGCTTTCAACCGCCTATATCTCGTCCAGCGGCGACGCTTATCAGGCTTTGCAGTTCATCACGACCAGAGCGCTGATGGGTAATGTGCTGCGCGGGATGCATTTCTTCGGCGCCTCCGCGATGGTGCTGCTGGTGGGCATCCACGCGATCCAGGTTTTTCTGATGGGCTGCTACAAGTACCCGCGCGAGTTCAACTGGATCACAGGAGTGGTGCTGCTGTTCCTCACGCTCGCGATGGGCTTCACCGGCCAGCTCCTGAGATGGGATCAGACCGCGGTGTGGTCGATCGTGGTCGGTGCGGAACAGGCGGCGCGCATGCCCGTGATTGGCGGGATGCTGGCGCATTTCATGCTCGCGGGCAAAACCCTTGGCGCGGCAACCCTGTCGCGATTTTTTGCCTTCCACGTATTCTTCATTCCGGCGCTGATTTTCGCGGTGCTAGGAATTCACCTGTATCTGGTTCTTCACGATGGAATCTCGGAGCCGCCGGTCGCCGGCAAGCCGGTCGATCCCGCGACCTATCACGCAAGCTACGACAAGCTCATCAAAGAACGCGGAGTCCCGTTCTGGCCTGACGCGGCGTGGCGCGATGTGGTGTTCGCGGTCGCGGTGATTGCCGCGATCGTCATTCTCGCGGTGGTGTTTGGACCGCCAAAGCTCAGCAAACCGCCCAATCCGAGCCTGCTTGCCAGGGATCCATCGCCGGATTGGTATCTGCTTTGGTATTACGCGCTGCTCGCGCTTATCCCGCATAAGATGACGACTCCGACGATCCTGCTCGCGCCGCTGGTCGCCATTATCGTGCTCATCCTGGTGCCGATCGTTTCCAACAAGGGCGAGCGTCATCCGCGCAATCGGCCATGGGCGGTCGGCGCGGTTATCGTGATTCTGATGATGATCGGCACGCTATGGGCGGAAGCGATCCATGAACCGTGGTCGCCGGCGTTCGAAGCCAAACCGCTGCCGGCCGTACTGGTCGGCGCAAGCCAAGGACCGGTGGCCGATGGAGCGCGCCTGTTCTATGACAAAGGCTGCGAATTCTGCCATCGCATCTCAGGCCACGGCGGACGCCGCGGTCCGGATCTGACCTATGTCGGCGATCGCCTGACCAAAGATGATCTTACAATCCGAATCATGAACGGCGGCTATAACATGCCTGCCTATTCCGGCAATCTCTCGCCAGGCGACCTCGAGGATCTGGTGATCTTTCTGCGTTCGCGCAGACGCGCGCCCGCGTCCGTGGCGGCCGTCAACTCAGAGTTAACGAATGGTGGGCAAGCTGCGGTTCGGAAGGACTTCCGGGTCGCGCCAGTGCGCGCCTCGCGATGAGACTGACAAAATTTTGGCGCCACTGTCCGAATTGCGCCTTTTCGGATGCGGTCCACCATCGGCGATTGTCTACAGCAGGGTATGTTATGCGTCAAACTGGTCAGCTTCCGGTCGGCTACCGAGCTAGATCAGCGTAAAAGTTTACAAATCTCACCGGATGCCGAAATCCACAATTTCGGCACATCTTTTGTATCCGCTGGGCCCGGTCGCTTGGCAACTTCGAGTTGACGAACCGGGCAAATTTGAATGGCAACCTCGATCAATGCCGAAGCTCCTGCGCATGCCGACGTTGCGGCTGATGGGTGGCAATCTCTAACGATTGGGCCCGCATCCCCTCAGATCTGGATCGGATTCTCGCTGGCCCTGACCACACTGGCGCTACTGGTCGTGCTGTCTCTGTGGAGCGGCTCCAGATTAATAGGCTTTAGCGCGATCGCGGCGCTTATTTTCGTGCTGTGCGCGGGCGTTTTCGTCCATCGCATGATTGTCAGCCTTACGGTCGCCATCGGCGCCGCGAATCAATCCGCAAAAAAGACCGCGGAACAGACTGAACTCCTGGATCGCACCGCGGAACTGGCGCGCTCCAACGCGGAACTCGAGCAGTTCGCCTACGTGGCTTCGCATGACCTGCAGGAGCCGCTGCGAATGATCGCGAGCTATCTGCAGCTGCTCCAGCGCCGCTACAGCGGCCGGCTGGACTCCGATGCCGAGGACTTCATCAATTTTGCAGTCGATGGCGCCACGCGGATGAAGCAACTCATCAACGATCTGCTGAACTATTCGCGCGCGGGGCGCGGCTCGGAGCCGATCAGGGTGAATCTGAATCGCGCGCTTGCGCGCGCCATGTCAACCTTGGCGCTCAAGATCGAAGAAGTTCATGCGGAGATTTCCGCCGACCCGCTGCCTGACGTGCTGGGCGACGAGAACCGCCTGTTCGAAGTTTTTCAAAACCTGATCGGCAACGCGCTCAAGTTTCACGGCGCCGACCGGCCACGGATCCGTATCGCCGCCAGGCGCGACGGTCCGGAATGGACCATCTCGGTAATCGACAACGGAATCGGGCTCGAACCCGAATACAAAGAGCGGATCTTCGTGATGTTTCAGCGGCTGCACGGCCGCGACGATTACCCCGGGACCGGAATCGGCCTGGCTATCTGCAAACGCGTGATCGAACGCTTGGGCGGAAGAATCTGGGTCGATTCGGATCCCGGAAAGGGTTCCGCATTTCGTTTTACCATCAGAGCTTGCGAGGAACTCAATGGAGATCGAACGGTCCCGGAATTTCGAATCAGTGGATATCCTGCTGGTTGAGGACAACCCTGGCGATGTGCGCCTGACGCTCGAAGTGCTGCGCGAAGGCAGGTTCGGCAGCCGATTGAACGTTGCCCATGACGGGGTCGAGGCGATGAACTATCTGCGCGAGAACGAGCGCATTGGCCGTCCGGACCTGGTGCTGCTCGATCTGAACCTTCCGCGCAAAGACGGTTGCGAGGTGCTGGCCGAAATAAAAGCCGATCCAGCATTGCGGCGTATTCCGGTGGTCGTGCTCACCACCTCGTCTTCCGAGAGCGACGTGATCAGGAGCTATAACCTGCAAGCGAACTGCTTCATTACCAAGCCGGTTGATCTCGAACAATTCGTGCAAGTGGTCAGGCAAATCCAGGACTTCTGGCTGTCCACGGTGAAACTTCCGCCGCAGTAGCCGATATGCGGTAGCATAGAATGCCGGAAGATCCGATCCGAGTCCTGCTTATTGAGGACAATCCCGCGGATGCGCGCCTGGTTGAGATAGCGCTGGCGGAAAGCCGCGCCGCGCGCTTTTTAGTGACTACCGCGCCGCGCCTCAAGGACGGCCTTGAGTACCTGCACCAGCATTTCGACGTGGTGCTGCTGGATCTTTCGCTTCCCGACGTAGATCGCAACGACACGATCGCGCGCGTCACCGCGGCGGCGCGGGTGCCGATTGTGGTACTGACCGGACTCGACGACGATCGCTTCAGCCGGCAAATCGTGCAACTCGGCGCGCAGGACTACCTGGTCAAGGGCCAATTCGACGGCAGGATGCTCACGCGGTCGCTGTTCTACGCGATCGAACGTTCGCGTATTGAAGGCGAACTCGAACGCGCGCGCGACGCCGCGGTCGAGGCCGCTGGGCTCAAGTCGGCCTTTCTTGCCAATATGAGCCACGAGATCCGGACTCCGATGAACGCGATTATCGGGATGAGTCGGCTGCTGCTCGATACTCCGCTCAGCTCCGATCAGCGGGAGTTCGCCAATGCGGTCTGGTCGGCGGCGGCTTCGCTGCTCAGTATCGTCAACGACGTGCTGGACTTCTCGAAAGTCTCTTCCGGCAAGCTGCAACTGGAGGAAACCGAATTCAGCCCGGTCGAGACGCTTGACAGCGTGCTCGAACTGTTCGCACAGGGCGCGGCGAAGGAAATCGATCTCGCGACCTATGTCGATCCGTCGGTTCCGTCAATTCTTCGCGGCGACGCCGCGCGGCTAAGGCAGGTGCTGGTAAATCTGGTCGGCAACGCGATCAAATTCACCGGCGCGGGCAGTATAGCGGTCACGATAGAGAATCGATTTGGCGGAGAAAACGAAACAACCCTGATGTTTTCGGTGCGCGACACTGGGCCCGGAATCGGCCCGCAGGCGCGAAGCAAGTTGTTCAAGGCCTTCTATCAGGCGGATGGCTCGACCACCCGGCGTTTCGGCGGCACCGGACTCGGGCTCGCGATCTGCGCGGAAATAGTCGCGCTGATGGGCGGCGAAATAGGGGTCGAGAGCGAAATCGGCAAGGGTTCGAATTTCTGGTTCACGGTGCGGTTCAAGAACGCTGCCGCGCGGCCCGATTTTGAGGCGCATTCGATCTTGGCAAGCCAGTTACGGCCGGCAAAGATTCTCCTTGCCGCCAATCCGGGATGGTCCGCGGATTTTCTCGCTCGTCAATTGCGCGCCTGGGGGCTTGAATGCGAGAGTTTCACCAGCGTTCAGGCCGCGCGGGGCGCGATGACTAGGGCGGCCAGGAGCGGCGCGCCATTTGAGATTGTCGTGGTAGCGCTGGAATCCGCCCGTGCCGATCCGCTTTCAGCGCTGCATGATATCCGCGCGGATCCGGTACCAGGCGGCGCGAAGGTGATTTTTCTCGGACCGGCTGGGTACCGCCCCGATAAACGCGCGCTCAGCGACTCAGGAGTGTTCGCGGCCGTAAGAAAGCCCGTGCGCTACCTGCCGCTTAAAACCGCGATTGCGGCGGCACTCAGCGATCGCTCCCCAGCGTCGCGGCCTCTTCACGGCTCTCCACCGCCGGTGCAGGAGTTCGAGCCGCTCTCGCAGCTTGGAAAGATGGTTCCCGCCAGGACGCGCGCGGCAACGCGGATCCTGCTGGCCGAGGATCACGCGGTCAATCGCAGCGTCGCGCTCAAAACACTGGAGCGCCTTGGCTATCAGGCCAAATCAGTGGCGAACGGGCGAGAAGCGCTGGCGGCGCTCGCAAATCAGCATTACGACATTGTTCTCATGGACTGCCAGATGCCTGAGATGGACGGATATGAGGCTGCGCGCCGAATCCGCCGAAAATTCGCGGACCGCAAGATCGCCATTATCGGGCTAACCGCGCACGCGCTTTCAGGCGACCGAAAGAAATGCTTGGACGCCGGGATGGACGACTTTCTGAGCAAGCCGTACCGGCCGGAGGAGTTGAACGCGATCATCGCCAAGTGGCTGCCGACGCGAGTCAAAGTGCCCGATGCGCTTTGCGCCGATTCGCACGCGAAAGCTCACCCTCCGGCGCAGGAGGCGACGATCCTGAATGTTCCCGCGGTTGACCCGGACGCGCTCAAGAGCCTGAACGAAATTGGTGAGGACAGCCACTTTATTCGCGACCTGATCGACGTGTTCCTGAGTGACCTGGAAAAAAGGCTCGACGCGATGCGGTCCGCGGTCGCGCTCGAACGCGCCGACGCAATCGCGGAGGCCGCGCACGCGCTCAAGGGGAGTTGCGGCCATTTCGGCGCCAAACGCCTCTATGAGCTATGCCGCGATCTGGAGGCGCTCACCCGATCCGGCTCTTCGGGCGGCTATTCGGTCGGAGTGGCTGCGATCGATCTTGAAAGTGCGAGGGTAGGGGACGCTCTACGTGAGCATCTGGCTAGCGTCGCGTCTGACGCTGGATAAAGCTCATGATTCCCGGACTTTGCGACACATTTAATTGATAGGTGCGCCGCGCCATGATAATTCTTCGTCTTTCCTGTAATTGGGCTGCGACGGGGCGGCGTACCCAAGTGGCTAAGGGAGAGGTCTGCAAAACCTCCATGCATCGGTTCGAATCCGATCGCCGCCTCCACCTGTCTATGGTTCCGGGACGGGGACGACCGATGCAGCTACCGACGAATCGAGTTTTACGGTCAGCGTGATAGGGCAGTTCGGCGCCGAGATTCCATAGCAGATATTTGCGACGCTTCCCTGCGGCATCGGTTGCACGCGTGAATAGCTGTGGCACACCCAATGACCTCCGCCTATTCGGCGCATCGCGACTGTAAAATAGCGGCCGGCGGGAAGCTTTCCAGTCTTACTCATGTCATTTGAGCCCACTTCTTTGGACGCGACGATATCGAAGCCGTCGTGCGCCGCGTCGGGCTCGTACTGCATAAAGAAAATCCGCCACTCGACCTCAGACTTGCCTGTGACATCGAAGGTCATAGGTTTGTCGGCCGAAAACACGGGCTTGTCGCGGCACAACCACGGCCGCGCCTGCGCAGCGTATGCGGCGTTGCCCGCCCCTAAAATTGCGATCATCGATCCGGCAAGAACTCCAGCGAAGATGCGAACTCTCATGCATCCCTCCCGCGATCCGAGAAAATCTCTGGAATTATACTTGCGCGCGAGGGCCGAGCTCCGCAATCCGGGCGACAATCTGGCCCAGGTTTGAGTCTCTAGGAGTGAAAACCGCGCGCACGCCCTTCGCAAGCAGGCGCGGCCGATCGGGTTCCGGAATAATCCCTCCGATAACCACCCGCACGTCCGATGCGCCGCGGCGGGAGAGCATCGCAAGCGTCCGCTCCGCGATCGCCATATGCGCTCCCGCCAGGCTGGATATCGCGAGCACGTCCACATCCTCCTGCAGCGCGGTCTCCACCATCTGAGCGACAGTCTGCTTGAAGCCCGCGAGCACCACCTCCATCCCGGCCTGCATCAGGGCATGAGCAAGCAGCTTGACCGCGTTGATATGGCCGTCGAGTCCGGCCTTGCCGAGCGCAATTTTCATCCGCTGCGGGGCCTTTTGCGCGACCAGCGGCGGCAGCGCTCCGCGAACCTCAAGGATCGGCGGAACGTAGCGCCCGTGATTTGCCTGCGCGAGCGTTTCGGTCCATTCGCCGACCGTGCCGCCCGCGCGAACGAAATCGATAGTCGCGTCCATGATCGAGAGTTGCTGCGAACTGTCGGATGCGGCGCGGCCGAGCAGCGCGCGAACACGCTCGAATTCGTCCACCTTGCGTCGCTCGCGCCACGCTTGCACCGCGGCTATCCGCTCTGATTCGGTGCGCGCCTGCGCGGAGCTGTCGAAATCTTCTTTCGATGGCCCGGCAAGCCCGATTTCGCCCAAAAAGGCGTTGACGCCGACCTGAACGAGCGCGCCGGACTCGATTTTGCGCTGACGTTCGGCAAGCGCGCGGGTAAGCTCGCCAGCCACGATTCCAATCGATCGCGCATAACCGGCTGAACGCAATTCGGTCGCGATTTTCCGGGCCTGCGCGGCAATTTCTCCGGTCAGCTTCTCGATGACCTTGCTGCCTTCGAAAATATCGCCATATTCAGTGATGCCGGTTTCGTGCATCAAAACCTGTTGAGTGCGCAGCGAGAGCGTTTGCTCCGCCTGATCCGGCAGCGCGAGCGCCTCGCGAAAGCCGGGTAGCTGAAGCGCGCCCACCCGCGCCGCGGCCGAGATTGTGACCGGCAGCGCTTCGTACGCGATGCGGATGATGTTAACTTCCGGCTGCTGCTCGGTTAGCGAGAGCGATCGCACCTGGCATCCCGCGCGAAACGCCACGTCATCGATTCCGTACTGCGATTGGCACAGCTCGCGCCACAGAGCGAAGTACGCGCGGATTTTGCAAATCTCCGGCACCAGCTCGATTCCGCTATTGATGAAAAATGATATCCGTCGCACCGTGCGCTCGAACGCGCCCGCATCGACCCTGTCGCGCAGCGCATCCAGCAGCATCATCGCGTTGCCGAACGCGTAGCCGATTTCCTCGGCAGGCCCGGCACCGCTTTCCATATAGTGGTAGCCGCAGCAATTCACCGGATTCCAGTTCGGAACCCGCTCGACGGTGAATCTGATCAGCTCAGTTGAGAGTCGAAGCGACAAATTGGGCTCAAAAATCGAGGTTCCGCGCGCTACATACTCCTTGAGCAGATCGTTCTGGGTCGTGCCGCGAAGTTCCGTCCATGGCGCGCCGTGCTTATCGGCAACCACCAGATATGCGGCGAGCAGAAATGGCGCGGTCGCATTTATGGTCATCGAGGTGTTGATCTGCGCAAGCGGGATATCGGCGAGCAGCGCTTCCATATCCTGCCAATGACAAATCGACACGCCGGCTTTGCCCACCTCGCCCGCGGCAACCTCGGCGTCGGCGTCGTAGCCGTTTTGAGTTGGCAAATCGAAGGCTATCGAAAGGCCGCGCTGCCCCGCTTTGAGGTTCTGATGGAATCGTTCGTTGGCCTGGCGAGCGTCGCCAAACCCCGCGTAGGTGCGGATAATCCACGGCTCGCGCGCGCGTGTTTGCTTGTTCTCAGCGTCGGTCATCGAATCGGCCCCCAACCCGCGCCTATCCTATCTGAGCCTATCTTGGTCCATTGGTCATGATGATTAAATCACCGCCGATCACGGCAGATTCGGCTTGACCGTCCGACTCGCAAAACGCGCGCTAGGCCTCTTTGGAACGCAGACCCGTGGTGTAGCTCATCAAAAGCGTTGGCAACGCTTTTGGGAGGCTCCCAAGAGCCTTTAAGGGGCATCTCTGAAGCGGTCGCAAGGCCGCAATAACCCGCTTTGACGGAACTACCGGTGCCGAAAATGCCTGACCGTCCGGTTAGACTCGCATTCTAGTTCGCATTTATTCATTTATTAAGGATACTGTGCGGCCACAACACTCCGCCATCCTGCGATCCTGACCATGGAAAGATAATCCCGATGCGCTGCACAAATTGCGAGTTCGAGAATCCACCCGGCATGAAATTCTGCGGTCAATGCACCGCGCCGCTGCCGCTCGCCTGTCCAAAGTGCCAGTTCGAGAATCCACCGAGCTTCAAGTTCTGCGGCCAGTGCACTGCGCCGCTCCAGAGCGGCTCGGAGAGCGCAAAACCCAGATCGACTCGCGCCAACCCGGTCGCCGCGATGGGGATAACAGCGGACAAAGGCAGCGAATCCGCGATCGAGGGCGAGCGTAAGACGGTTACGGCACTGTTTGCGGATATCAAGGGATCGACGGAGCTGGAGCAGGATCTCGATCCGGAAGAGGCGCGGGCGATAGTCGATCCGGCGCTCAAGCTGATGATCGACGCGGTGCATCGCTATGACGGATACATTGTGCAGAGCACCGGCGACGGAATTTTCGCGCTGTTTGGAGCGCCGGTCGCGCATGAGGACCATCCGCAGCGTGCGCTGTATTCGGCGCTGCGGATGCAGGATGAAGTGCGCGGTTATACCGACAAGCTGCGCGCTGATGGCCGCGCTCCGATTCAGATTCGGGTTGGGGTGAACACCGGCGAAGTCGTGGTGCGATCGATCTCGACCGGGAAGGGTCAAGCGGAATATACGCCGATTGGCCACACTACCAATCTCGCCTCGCGGATGCAGACGCTTGCGAATCCCGGCTCGACCGTGATCGCGGAGAGCACGCGCAAGCTGGTCGAGGGTTACTTCGCGCTCAAGCCATTGGGTGCCACCAAGGTTAAGGGTGTGAGCGAGCCGGTCAATGTATATGAAGTGACGGGGCTCGGACCCCTGCGTACAAGATTGCAGCGTTCGGCAGGACGCGGACTTACCAAGTTCGTTGGCCGCGAGCGCGAGATGGAGTCGATGCGCAATGCGGCGGAGCGTGCGAAGTCAGGGCACGGGCAGATCGTCGCGGCGATGGCGGAAGCGGGCACCGGCAAGTCGCGCCTGGTCTTCGAGTTCAAGGCCAAGCACCAGTCGGGCTGGATGGTGCTGGAAACGTTCTCGGTGTCCCACGGCAAGGCTTCGGCCTATCTGCCGGTGATCGAGTTGCTCCACGGCTACTTCCGTATCACCTCGGATGACGACGTGCGCACGCGGCGCGAGAAGGTCAACGGCAAGGTCTTGACCCTCGATCGTTCGCTTGAAGATACGCTGTCCTACCTGTTCGGACTGCTCGGGCTTGTCCAAGGCGATGATCCGCTGTCGCAGATGGATGGGCAGGTGAAGAGGCGGCGCACGCTCGATGCGATCAAGCGCATTCTGCTGCGCGAGTCGATGAATCAGCCGCTGATGGTGATCTTCGAGGATCTGCACTGGATCGACGAAGAGACACAGGCATTCCTGAATCTCCTCGCGGACTCGATCGGAACGGCTAAGATCCTGCTGCTGGTCAATTATCGCCCTGAATACTCGCATCAGTGGGGCTCGAGGACCTACTACACTCAGTTACGCCTGGACCCGCTGGGCAAAGAGAGCGCCGACGAAATGCTCTCGGCCATGCTCGGCGACAGCGCCGAACTTACGCCGCTCAGGCGGCTAATTATCGAGAAGACCGAGGGCAACCCATTCTTCATGGAAGAGACGGTGCAGGTGCTGCTCGACGAGGGCGCGCTGATACGCAACGGTGTCGTGAAACTTACGAAAACGATCGCGGAGTTGAAGATTCCGCCGACCGTCCAGGTGATCCTCGCCTCGCGTATCGACCGCCTGCCGCAGGATGCGAAAGACCTGTTGCAGACGCTTGCGGTAATCGGACGCGAGTTCCCTCTCTCGCTGATTCGATCGGTGGTCTCGATTCCGGATGACGAGACCGGGCGGCTGCTCGATGACCTCCAGCTCGGCGAGTTCATCTACGAGCAGCCGGCCATCGGCGATTCTGAATACATTTTCAAGCACGCGCTTACCCAGGAGGTCTCGTACAACTC
>JASHOJ010000044.1 GCA_030041155.1 Candidatus Binataceae bacterium
CTCACTAAGGTGATCCCGAATCCGAACCTGTCGCTCAGGCAAGGACTGATCGCGCCGTGGCGCACGCCCGCATACCGCGAGATGAACGACTGGATGCTCAAGCTGGCGCGGCGGCGCAAAATCCGCACCGCGGTTTCGTTTCGCGAGATGAATGATGACGAGCGCAAGTGGCTGCTTGAGGGCGACGAGGGTCCGCGCGCCAAGTGGGACTCCGATACCTGGCCCGGCGTGCGCGGATTTTTCAAATGGCTGGAAGGCCGCCGCTACAAGACTCACGTGCGAATCCTGCTCGCCAAATATCGGCGCTTTGTCACCTGCCCCGGGTGCGGTGGCACCAAGCTCAAGCGCGAGGCGCTGAACGTCAGAATCGGCGGCGATTCGATTGCCGATGCCGGGCGGCTTCAGGTGCGCGAGCTCGCCGAATGGCTTAAGCGCATTCGCGCAAATCGCGCGCAGGCCGCGCGCGCGGGCGTGGTGCTGCGCGAGCTTGAAAATCGAATCGGCTATCTTAGCGAGGTCGGGCTCGGCTACCTTACCCTCGAACGGCAGGCACGCACGCTATCCGGCGGCGAGGCGCAGCGAATCCATCTGGCAAGCGCGCTCGGATCAATTCTTACCGGCACCATGTACGCGCTCGATGAACCGACCGTGGGGTTGCACGCCTCCGACGCGCGGCGCCTGCTCGCTGTGCTGCGGCATCTGCGCGATTTCGGCAACACGGTGGTGGTGGTCGAGCACGATCCGGCGCTGATCGAGGGCGCGGACTACGCGGTCGAGCTCGGACCCGGCGGCGGAAGCGAAGGCGGACGCGTGATGTACGCGGGGCCCGGGCGCGGCTCGAAGCTCGCGAGCATGGCGGCGACGGCCGGACGCGTGATGCTGATGCGGGCGATCGCGCGCGAGCGGCGTTTTACCCGCCGCGATCCGGCGCTAAAAATTTTCGGAGCGCGCGAACACAATCTCTCGGGCGTCGACGTGTCGATTCCGCTCCGCGCGATGACTTGCGTGACCGGAGTTTCCGGTTCCGGCAAATCAACCCTGGTGGAAGACGTCATCTATAACCGATGGCTCGCGCGCAGCGGGCAGGCGTCCGAGCCCGGCGAATGCGATCGAATAGAAGGGTTCGAGCAGATTGGCGAGATCGTGCATATGGGACAAGAGTTGCCGGCACGATCGATGCGCTCGAATCCGGCGACCTATCTCAAGATTTACGACGATATCCGCAAGCTGTTCGCCGCAACCGCCGAGGCGCGCCGGTTGCGAATCAAGCCGCGTGATTTTTCCTTCAATGTCGCGGGCGGACGATGCGAGCGATGCTCTGGCACCGGCACGGTGACGATCGAGATGCACTTCATGGCGGACCTGGAAGTCAAGTGCGAAGCCTGCGATGGACGCCACTTCCAGAGCCATATTCTCGCGATCAAGTTCAACCATCTGAGTATCAACGACGTGCTCGACCTGACCGTGGAGCAGGCGCGATCCTTCTTCGCCGCGCATCCGGCGATCACTCGCAAGCTCGAGGCGCTGGCCTCGGTAGGGCTGGGCTATCTGCGCCTCGGGCAGACAACCTCGACGCTGTCGGGCGGCGAGGCGCAGCGGCTCAAGCTCGCGCGCTTTTTGCTCGCCGACCTGGAACCCGCGCCGGTGAACGCGAGCGGAAAAAGCTTGCCGCGAATGTTCCTGCTCGATGAGCCGACCACCGGTCTCAGCTCGTCGGACATCCGCCAGTTAATGCGGGTGCTGGCGCGGCTGGTGGCGGAGGGCAACACGCTGGTCGTAATCGAGCATAACCTGGAGCTGATCGCGCACGCCGACTATGTGATCGATCTCGGGCCCGGCGGCGGTGACGAGGGCGGCAGGATCGTCGCCGCGGGAGGGCCGCTCAAGATCGCGTCATCGGAGAAATCCGTCACCGGGCGGGAGCTGCGCAGGCTCTTCGGGCTTCCGGTGAACGGACGGCGCGGCGCGGTGCGCAGCGCAATCAGCGCCGCACAGGCATAGGACAGCGCGATTTCGATTTCCCGTCCCGCTTATGAGAGACTTGGGCCGCGCAAAAGGTGACTCGCATGGCGGATCCCGCTGAATCAAACTCCACGCCCGGCGCGATGCGCCTGCGCCCGAGCGACGTGATCGTCACCGTGATCCTGCTTGCGATCCTGCTGTTCGTGACGCGCCTGCAAGCGCCCGTGTATCAAGCCGACACGCCGACGCCCACCGCGGCTCACGCCGCAAATCGTTAGCATGTGAGCACTGACCACCAGCGCGAGCTTCCGCAGCGCCTGGATAAATATCTGGTGCGGCTCGGTCTGGCGGCTTCGCGGCGCGATGCGCGCGCGATGATCGCGCGGGGAGTGGTGCGGATAAGCGGACGGCGCGCGGTAAAGGGCGCGCTCGTTTCCGCATCCGACATAGTCGATGTCGCATCCGAGCCCCCCGCTGCCGCTATCGAGCCCGAGCCCAAAGCGCCGCTCGAAGTGCTCTACGCCGATGACGCGCTGGTGATCGTGAACAAGCCCGGTGTGACTCCGTGTCATCCGCTGCGCGCCGGAGAGCGAGGCACCGTGATGAACGCCGTGGTGGCGCGATTTCCCGAGATCGCGGATGCCGGCGACAAGGCGCTCGAAGGCGGACTGGCGCATCGGCTGGACAACGGAACT
>JASHOJ010000319.1 GCA_030041155.1 Candidatus Binataceae bacterium
AGCCCGATCGTGGCGCTGCCGTTCCGCAATCCGCCCGGCTATCTGCCGCCGGAAGACCAGGCGCGCGTTTTGCGCGGCGAGACGCCGCCGCGCACCTTTACCCGTAGTGGCCGCGTCATCAACATGCAGACCGCGACCATCGACGAACTGATGGACGCCGGCGTCCTGTTCTGCGGCACGCCCGATCGCGTGTATGAACAGATCGTCGCGTTCTGCGATCATTGCGGCGGCATGGGCAACCTCCTGATGATGGCCCACGGCGGCGAGCTATCGCACGCCCAGACCGTCGACAATCTGACGCTGTTCGCCCGCGAAGTTTATCCGCGGCTCAAGGCATTCAAGCAGCCGGATGCGGAGGAAGCGGCGAACGCGGTGGCGGCCTAACGCGGTCGTTCAAACCGAGCGACTGCGTTTCACCTTGAACGAGAACTCAAATGGATTACAAAGATCATTGTTTCGGAGTAGGGTGTATTCACTTGAATCTAACGGCGTTGGAAACAGCGCTTCGATTTTTCTTGCTCAAAGCCAACAATCAAACATTCACCGCGCCGGATGATAATGTCGCTGATGCTCCGGTAAATTACATGACTAAATACGTGTCATTAGGTGACCTCATAAAGGCATACAATGCGAAACTAGCTCAGGCGGAAATCGCAAAATACAAGGTAGACGACAGGCCCGTGCACATCCGAGATTCCCTTGCTCACGGCCGCCTGGTTGCGCCGCTGAAAGATGTTCCCTTGACGCTTTGGAAATTCGGTCGGCAATCTGGTGGGCGCGTTCCAATCGAATTTCATGACGTTCTAACTAAAGAGTGGCTGGAAGAAACCTGGAAGTACATAGATCAGCAAAAAAGCCTTGTTGTCGAATGCAGCAAGAAACGAGGTTATCTGGTTTCTTGATGGCAACGAAGCACAATGGCGGAATAGTGCAGTTTTTTGGATGGCCTCATCATTCCTCGTCCGAAGCCTTGAGATCCAGGTTGACACGGACACTTGGCAGAAAAAGACTGTCCCGGTTCAACTAAAGACAGCTTCGGGCAGGGCTACTATCGACATCGGGCGAGCGTTACATATGCTTGGCACGCTCACGATGCCGAACATTCTTTCCCCTGCGTCGCCAGCGCTATTCTGGGCGTGGCTCCGATATTATCTCGCGCCTGCGTCTTCGTCCGACCTGCGCATCACGATGGATTTTTCTGATCTCGATCCACATCAAAAAGGGATTTTGAGCGATGACTTCGGTGTTGCGCTAGCTACACAATGGACGGTCGACCGTCTCGGCCCTTTTACTCATATTGTTGATGGTCGTCGTTTTGCGAACCAATTTAGCCGTCTCCTCCGAAAAAAGCGCAAATCGAAGGCGAAGGTCGGGACAAGCAAGGCCCCCGATTTCGTCATGCGGGACATAGCCGGTAGATGGCACGTACTAGAGTGTAAAGGAACGCAAGCGAGCCGCGACTACCAGCGGCGGGTGTTAGATACCGCGGTAGCACAAAAGCACGCCATTCAGCTAATGGGCAGCATCCAGGGCCAGCAGCTGGCGTCATCACTGTACATCGCACACGAGAAGGACAGGTCGAGGTCCCACATGAAGATCGTTGATCCAGAGGAGGACGATCCCTTGATTCAGTTGACAGGAAACCAGGCTGGCGAGATGCAAGCGAAGGCCAGTCGATTAGCTGTGGCGCAGGCACTTGGCTCAATTGGTCTCAATGAGATAGCCGTTGAGATGAGTTTGCCACCGGACATCGACGTTCAGAGCGAATTGCTCTTGCCGAGCGAGATCACTCGGCTGCGCACGTCGCGCGAGGCGCGCGTTGCGCGCGCGACCGAGCAGGCTCGCGCGCGAAATCTCGATACCTTTACACACGGTCTTCGGCAATATGAAGGACGTGTTGTTGAGTTCGACCTCCCGCCAACCGGCATACGACTCCCCTACCGGAAAGTTCGAGTTCGCCAGGGAGTAACACCCGAAATCATTCAAGAGTTAGCTTCTGCAGGGTCCCTGCTCGACCACAGGATCGATGAGCAGGTGGCTCCGTATACTACCTCCGCACGAATAGCCGTCGAAGCCGGCGAAGATCACACTGCGCTCATTTATGGTGACGTGCTCTATTCCGAAATAGAATGGATCAGGTGAGTCTTGGCAGTCCTTCTACTCGCGGCGCTCAAGTAATGCGCCCGCACGGTCACTTCGGCGGTGATCATGCTCAAGCGATGAGCCGATTGAGAATGTCTATACGAGAAGGAGTTGTTCCGCTCAAACCCCCGCCGAGGCAGCAACAAGCGTATCCGTTTCCATGTCCTGATCGCGCACGGCGCCGATCAACTCGGTGACTTTCTTGATGCCGCGCGCGTCGCACCAGGCGGCGAGATCGTCGATGATGGTGATCAAAGCGGTCGGATTGCGGAAGCCGGCGTAGCCGATGCCGACGGCGGACGCGCCGGCCAGCATGTATTCGACCACGTCCTCGGCCTTGGTGACGCCGCCGATGCCGATGATCGGAATCTTCACCTGCTTGGCCACCTGATAGACCATGCGCAGCACGATCGGTTTCAACGCCGGCGACACCAGGCCGCCGAATTTGTTGCCCAGCGCCGGGCGGAAATTGTCGGTCCTGATCTTCAGCGACAGAAACGTGTTGGCGATCACCAGCGCGTCGGCGCCGGCGTCCTCGGCGGCGCGCGCGATCGAGACGATGTCGCCGGCATTGGGCGACAGCTTCACCCATAGCGGCTTCTTGGTCTTGGCCCGCATCGCGGTGATGCAATCGCGGGTATAGGTCTCGTGCATGGCGAAATTGCCGCCGCTGGCATTGCGCGTCGGGCACGAGATGTTGGCCTCGATCACGTCGACATCCGGCACGCTCAATTCCTCGGCGAGCGCGGCGAAATCCTCGATGCTTTCCGACGACACGCTGACCACCAGCGGCGGCGTGAACTTGGCGTATTCGGGCACGATGTGGGCAATGAAATAGTCGATGCCTTTGCCAGGCAGCCCGATCGACTGGATGATGCCCGCCTCGGTCTCGGCCATGCGCGGCGTCGGATTGCCGAGCCGCGGCTCGCGGCAGATGGTCTTTGCCACCAGCGCGCCGAGCCGGTTGAGATCGATGACGTCGTTGTACTCCCAGGAGAACGCGCCGGAGGCCGGCTGCACCGGGTTCTGCAGCGTGATCGCGCCGATCTGGACGGAAAGATCTACCATCCCACCGCCTCCTGCATGTTGAACACCGGGCCCTCGCGGCAGACCCGGCGCAGGATGCGCTTGCCGTCGACCTCGAAGG
>JASHOJ010000320.1 GCA_030041155.1 Candidatus Binataceae bacterium
CTTACCAAGCCTAACCTCACCACGATTGGAAGGACCCATGCGATCGAAGAACCGAATCCTGCTCCCGCTCCTGATTCTGACCGGGTTGTCATTTATCGCGATCGGACCGCCCGAATTACGAGCCGCAGAGACCAGCGCGAGCACCGAGGCAGCGCTGCGCGCGGCAATCGATGGACCGCAGCGCTCGACGGCCAACAAGGAGCGCGACAAGTATCGGCATCCGCTCGAGACGCTCGAGTTTTTCGGTATCAAGCCCGACATGACAGTGGTTGAGATCTGGCCGGGGCAAGGATGGTACACGGAGATTCTGGCGCCATTTCTAAAGGACCATGGCAAGCTCTATGAGGCGGTCGGAGGCGGCGCGCGAAGCGTGAATGCGTTCGAGCAGAAGCTCAAGGCTGATCCCGCGGTTTATGGAGACGTCACCGTGACCTTGCTCAGGCCGCCGAGCAAGACTGAGATCGCGCCGCCGGGCACCGCGGACATGGTCGTGACCTTTCGCAACGTGCACGACTGGCTTTCACACGACAACGTTCAGGATTACTTTGGCGCCTTTTATCGCGCGCTAAAGCCGGGCGGAATTCTGGGTATCACCGACCATCGCGCGGACCCTGCGAAGCCGCAGGACCCGGACGCGAAAAACGGGTACGTGCGCCAGGACTACATGATTCATCTGGCCGAGCAGGCGGGATTCAAGCTGGTGGGCACGTCGGAGATCAACGCGAATCCCAAGGACGATCGGAATCATCCGGTCTGGGATCTGCCGCCGACTCTGCGCGAGGGGCAGAAGGATCGGGCCAAGTTCCTGGCTATCGGAGAGAGCGACCGGATGACGCTCAAGTTCATCAAACCCGTTTCGACCGAAAAGGCGCATTAGGCGCGTGCTGAATGCAGCGCTTGAAAGTTTTGCCGCAGTTGAGTAGCGCTGAAATCAGGCGACTCGGTTTTGAGTCCACTTGAATCGATTTGTGGGTTCGTTCCACGTGAATCGGAGATCAGCTTATGAGCGAGACTGAGAAGAGTTTGTCCAACGACCAGACCAACAGCGGGCTCGACTTCGATCCCGAGGCGCTGCGCGCGAAGTACCGCGAAGAGCGCGACAAGCGTCTGCGCAGCGACGGTAATCAGCAGTATGTCGAGGTGAAGGGCGACTTCAGCCGCTACATAGATGATCCGTATGTCGATCCGGGGTTTACCCGTGCGCCACTGACCGATGCGGTCGAAGTGATAATTATCGGCGGAGGGTTCGGCGGCCTGCTGGCGGGCGCTCGCCTGCGCGAGGCCGGAATCCAGGACCTCCGCATCATCGAAAAGGGCGGCGATTTCGGCGGGACATGGTATTGGAATCGTTATCCGGGAGCGCAGTGCGATATCGAATCGTACATCTATCTGCCGCTGCTCGAGGAAACCGGTTATATCCCGAAGGAAAAGTACTCGTTTGCGCCGGAGATACTGGCGCATGCGAGACGGATCGGCGAGCACTTCGATCTCTATCGCAACGCATGCTTCCAGACCCAGATCGCATCGATCACGTGGAACGAAGAGGAATGCCGATGGCTTGTAGCGACCAATCGCGGCGATAAGATGCGGGCGCGCTTCGTCGTCATGTCCAACGGGCCGCTGAACCGGCCCAAGCTTCCTGGAATTCCGGGAATCGACACCTACAAGGGGCATACCTTCCATACTAGTCGATGGGATTACGGCTATACCGGCGGCGATACCAACGGAGGCCTGAACAAGCTCGGCGACAAGCGAGTCGCGGTTATCGGCACCGGCGCCACGGCGGTTCAATGCGTGCCGCATCTGGCCAGGCACGCGCAGCATCTGTACGTGTTTCAGCGCACTCCAAGCTCGGTCGACGTGCGCGGGAATCGGCCAACCGACCCGGAATGGGTGAAGACGCTTAAGCCCGGATGGCAGAAGCAGCGCATGGAGAATTTCAACATCCTGGTTAACGGCGGCAGCCAGGAAGTTGATCTGGTGAATGACGGCTGGACCGATATCATCCGCAATCTTCTGGCGCTTAGCCCTCGCAAGATGGAAGCGGGCAAATCGCCGGATGAGATCGGAAAAATGATGGAGTTCGCCGACTTCAAGAAGATGAACCAGATTCGCGCGCGGGTTGACTCCCTTGTGCGCGATAAGCGAACTGCCGAGGCGCTCAAACCCTGGTATCGGCAGTTCTGCAAGCGTCCGACTTTCAATGACGAGTATCTGCCCGCCTTCAACCGCTCCAACGTTACCCTGGTCGACACGCGTGGGCTGGGCGTCGAGCGTATCACCGAGAAAGGCCTCGTTTTCGACGGCGTAGAGTACGAGGTCGATTGCATCATTTTCGCAACCGGCTTCGAGGTCGGAACCGCTTACACTCGGCGCGCCGGGTTCGAGGTATACGGCCGTGACGGCAAACGGCTGACTGACTATTGGGCGGAAGGGATGAAAACGTTGCATGGCTTCTACAGCAACGGATTTCCGAATTGCTTCCACATGGGCCTGACCCAGAACGCACTGACCGCAAACTTTCCGCATATGCTCGAAGAGCAGTCGCGGCATATTGCTGAGATAATCCAGCACGCGAAGCTAAGTGAGGCGCGATGCGTCGAGCCTAGCGCGGATGCGGAAGCCGAATGGGTGGAAATCATCAAGCAGAAGTCGATCAATAACCTCCAGTTTCTTACCGAGTGCACTCCCGGCTACTACAACAATGAGGGCCAGCCTGACCGGCGCAGCGGTCTTGCGGGTGAGCAATATGGAGGCGGGTCGGTCGAGTTCCATGAACTGATCCGAAAATGGCGCGAAGAGATGAAGGGCCTCCAGTTCACCTGAAGCGGCGTCGCGTTCGCGGGTGTGAAAAACATGAAGCTTGCGGCCAGGCTTAGGCAGTTGCTCGCAAGCCCTGAGATATTGATCGCGCCGGGCGCCTTCGACGGCATCACAGCGCGCGTTATCGAGCAGGCGGGCTTCCAGGCCGTTTACATGACTGGCGCCGGCACTTCGGCGGCGCGCGGACTGCCGGATTTCGGCCTCCTGACCATGAGCGAGATGGTCGAGAACGCGGGCGTGCTGGCGCGGTCGATCTCGATTCCGCTGATATCGGATGCCGATACGGGCTACGGCGATGAGTTGAATGTCACGCGCGCGGTCCGCGAGTTCGAGGGACGAGGCGCGGCGGCCATTCATATCGAAGACCAGGTATCGCCGAAACGATGCGGTCATCTGGACGGCAAAGAGGTGACCACGCGCGAGGAATATTTCGCCAAGATTCGCGCAGCGGTCGCCGCGCGCAGCGATCGCGATTTTGTCGTGATCGCGCGAACCGACGCGCGCGCTGTCGCGGGCCTCGACGAGGCGATAGAGCGGGCAAACGGCGCGATCGCGTCGGGTGCGGACGTCGCGTTCGTTGAGGCGCCGCAGACGGTTGAAGAAGCCGCGGCGGTTCCACGCCGGGTGAAAGGTCCGTGCCTGTTGAATGTCGTTCCAGGAGGTAAAACGCCCTTACTCGACCTCGACGAGGCGCAGGCGATGGGTTATCGCCTCGCTATCCTGCCTAGTCTGCTGCTCGATGCGACAATTCAAGCTTGCGACGCGGCGTTGCTCTCAGTCAGGAAAAATCATCGCCTGATGCCGCCGAAGGGCGGCGCGACAATAGCCGAAACGTTTCGCCGTTTTGGCGCTGACGAGTGGAACGAGTTGCGCACCCGTTTTCAGCGGCCGCAAACGC
>JASHOJ010000045.1 GCA_030041155.1 Candidatus Binataceae bacterium
GGGCATGGCGGAGTGCCGGCGACTTCGTGGCTGCGGCTGAACGCGTCGACAGCGCGGTCGGTGGCCGCCAGCAGATCCTGACTTTCGCCGCCCTCGCGAATCCAAGGCTTGGCGACAGCGCGAAGGAATCGCGGAGTCCGCTGTTCCCTCTTTTGTGGCGTCGCGCGATCAATCTTCTAGAACGCTTCGATATTGCAGGGGCATTTCCGTTTGGCCTCGTGCGGCCCCTGGCCCGTTCATCGCTTATCGCGTCCGCGATTGTTATCGCGATGCTGATTGCAACTATGGGCTTGGTACGGGCGCCCACCAAAGACGAAATCGAAGCCACTCGCCTGCGCGAAATCGCGGCCGAAATCGAGAAATCCGGTCCTGATGCATCCGACCGGGCGCTCGCCGCAGAGGCGCGATCAGCCGCCGACGCGCTGGAAAATCCGCGCCTCGCTCCGGAGAAGAAAGCCGAGCGGCTCGAAGCCCTTATGCGCGACATCGAGCGTGTTCAAAACAATGGAACCGGCGCGAGCGCAAAAGGAGCCGGTTCCGGAAAAGGCACTGCGGAAGCCAGCGGCACCTCAGCAGCTAAGGGCGAGGGCAATGGCAAGGGAACCGGTAATGGCAGCGGAGGCATCGGCAAATCAAATACTCCGGGATCCGGCGCCGGTAACAGTCGGCAGGGCATGAATAACGGTTCCAACCAGAATGGCGGCAAGAAAGGTCAGAACAATGCGATCGATCTTCAGAACGAGGTAGCAAAAGCGGAAGCGCAGGTCGAAAGCGAAGGATCAAACAAGCCGAATCCATCGGTCACCCGGCCGGACGATCATGGAAAGACCGGAAGTGCTCCTAAAGCCGGCGCAAATCCAAGCGCGAAGGGGCCGCCCAATGAACCTAATCCCAACCAGTTGGGTAACATCCCGCACCAGGGCGCGCGCGCCTCGAAGAACACGCCTCAAACCGGCGGTAACGCCAATTCTCCGCGGGATCAAGGATCGAATCAGGGCGATACCCATTTTGGCGAGATACCCACCGCAGCCAAATTTCAGCACTACTTGAACCCGGGGCAGAAAGGCGCGGCTCTGAATATCCACGACGCGCGTTACGTGATGTTCCGGCTGCCGAGCGCGACTCCGATCGGAAACGGCGGCACTACCGTCCTCGATAACAGCCATCCGACCGCGACCACGCCATACGTCAACGCTCCGCTGAAGGAAACCAGTGAAAACGCGCCCCCTGACGAGCGCCAGATGGTGCCGCCGCGTTACCGCGACTTGATTCGCTGAGCCATGCCGGATTACAGAGCTATCAAATTTCACAGGCGGAATATTTCATAATCGAGGAGAACGGATGGGAGCGGCACCGCAGATATCACCCGACCAACGCGTCGCGGATTTTCGCAACACTTTCTCGCGCGCCGAGCAGGAAGTCGGCCGCATAATCGTCGGCCATCAGGAAATCATCCGCAAACTGCTCACCGCGCTGTTTTGCGGCGGCCACATACTTATCGAGGGCGTCCCCGGCCTCGGCAAAACTCTGATGTGCAAGGCCGGCGCCGATTCGCTCGGCCTCAGCTTTAAGCGGATCCAGTTCACGCCCGACCTGATGCCATCGGATATTATCGGCACCCAGGTCCTCACCGAATCCGACGGCCATCGCGAATTTCAGTTCAAGCGCGGTCCGATCTTCGCCCACGTGGTCCTGGGCGACGAGATCAATCGCGCGACGCCGAAGACCCAATCCGCCGTGCTGGAGGCGATGGAGGAGCGGCAGGTCACCGTTTTCGGCGTGACCTATCGCCTCGATCCGCCATACATGGTGCTGGCGACCCAGAACCCGATCGAACTCGAAGGAACCTACCCGCTGCCCGAAGCGCAGATGGATCGGTTTCTGTTCAAAGTCGTGATGGGACCGCCGAAGCCAGAGGAGCTGCGCGAAATCCTGGCCCGCACCACCGGCACGCGCGTGCATCAGACGGCCGCGATTTTCGAACCAGGCACCGCGCCTGCGCAAATCGAGTCGCTCAAAGCGCTGGTGCGCGAAGTGATGGTGGCGGAGCCGCTCGAGCGCTACATAATCGCGATAATCGGCGCCTGCACGCCCGGCGGTCCGGGTGCCAGCCCTGAAGTCACGCAGTATCTCCGTTTCGGGCCTAGCCCGCGCGGCGCACAGGCGATCATCCTGAGCGCCAAGGTCAATGCTCTGCTCGCAGGACGGGTGAGCGTCAGCTACGAAGATATCGACGACGCTGTCGTTCCGTGCCTGCGCCATCGCCTGCTGCGCAACTTCCAGGCCGAGGCGGAAAACGTAAGCACCGAATCGATTCTCGAGCACATCCAGAAGCGCCTTAAACGACCGCGCGCATAGCCGATGCTGGGTCTGCCGGACGAATTTACCCCTCAGTTCCTCACCCGGCTCGAGGAATTGCGCATCCGCACGCGCAGGCAATACGCGGGGATGGGCAAGGGAGCGCATCTGTCGCCCAAGCGCGGATCTTCGCTCGAATTCAGCGACTATCGCCACTATTCTCCGGGCGATGACTTCCGCTACATCGACTGGGGACTCTACGGGCGCAGCGACAAGCTCTACATCAAGCTGTTCAAGGAAGAGGAGGACCTGCTCACCTATATCTTCCTCGACGCCAGCGCCTCGATGGCGTTTCCGGCGAGCGACCGGAAATTTGAGCGCGCGGTCGCAACCGCGCTTGCTATCGCCTACGTCGCGCTCGGTTCCGGCGACCGGGTGATGCTGCGGGTGCTGGCGGGCGCGGGCGCGAAGGTCGATCCGGTCTTCCTCTACGGACGCCATCGAATCGTCGAGCTGGCGCAGAAGATGCGCGCAATCAAGCCCGGCGGCGAGTATGACCTTGCGCAGGCGCTCGCGCGCGAACTGCATTCGATCCGCCGCGCCGGCAAGGTGTTTGTGGTTTCGGATTTTCTGATGCTGCTCAACTCGGTCACTCGCGGACTTGGACTTTTCACCGCCGCGACCATGGACGTAACCGCGGTTCAGATCCTCGGCGGCCACGAGGTTCAAGGCCAGGGACTTGAAGGCGATGTCGAGGTGGTTGATTCCGAATCGGGCGAGAGCTTAAGGGTCGCGATCGGTCCGCGCGAGCGCGAACAGTATCATCAGACGATGCTGCGGCTTACCCGCGAGATCAAACAGTTCTGCACCAAGCGCGGCCTGCATTACGCGCTGCATCTGACCGATCAGCAATTCCAGGATTTCTTCGCCCGCGCCGTGACCGACCTCGGACTGGCGCACTGAGGAAGGCGCGATGGGTCTGCTCTACCCCGGCGCTTTGGTCTTCTTCGCGATCGTGCCCGCGCTGGTGCTCGCGTATCTTGCGCGCGAGCGTCCGACCAGGGTCACGGTTTCCAGCGTGCTTGCGTTTCGCGCGCTGCGCGGCTTTCGCAAGGAGCGTTACGGCGGACGGCCGCGCTTCGACTGGATGTTCCTGGCCGAACTGCTGCTGCTTTGCCTGGCGGTGCTGGCGATGGCGGGGCCGTTCGTAATTCGCAGGAGCAATCCGATCGCGGTATTGATCGACAATTCCGCCGCGATGCAGGCGAGCATGCCGGAAGGAGGCACGCGGTTCCAGGACGCGGTCGCGAAGACCGAAGCGATGCTTCTGGCATCGGGCGGCGCCGGCAAGATCTCGGTTTACGTGACCGCCCCCGCGCCGCGCCGCATCGCGCCACCGTATGCCACTATCGCGCAGGCGCGCCGGGCGATTTCGCGGATCAAGCCGCTGGACGCGCCGGATGACGCCACCGCGGTTGCGGCGCTGCTCGCGGATATCGGGTCCGGCGCGCACTACGGCAAGGTGATCTTTGCAAGCTCCCACGCGATCGCGGCGCCCGCCCCGCCGCTCGTCCACGCGATCACGAGCGGCGATCCGATCCCGAATCTGGCGCTCAGCTCGTTTACCCTTCGGCGCGAGATGTTCGGCGCCGAGGCGCTTCATGCGCGAATTGAGGTGTCGAATTTCGGCACCGAAACCAAAGCGATTGAAGTCACGATCGACGGCGACGGCACGCGGGTTGCCGACGCGCGCGAATCGCTTGCTCCGGGAGAAACCGCCGCGCTGGAATTTCCGTCCTTGCCGCCGGCGCGGATCTATCGCGCGGTGCTTTCGCCCTCGGACGGCTTTCCGCTCGACAATGTCGCTAATGCAACCAGCGGCGCGGTCCGCGCCGTGTCTATTCTGTTCATCACGCCCACGCCTGCCGATGCGCAGGGGCTCTCTACTATTCCGGGCGCGGAGGTAAAAACGGTTGCGCCTGACAGCTTCACTCCCGACGATCTGAAACGCGCCGACGTCGCGATTTTCGAATACTCGGCGCCCAAAGAATTGCCCCTGGTAAATGCGCTGCTCGTGATGCCGCCGCCGGACCCGGTGTTTGGATTCGCGATCAAACCAGCGTCACAAATCGATATTGCGGGATGGAGCAAGACCGACCCGGTCACCGATTCGGTCAATTTCCGGATGCTTAATCTGCGCAGCGGCGAGTTCTTTGGCGAGCATCCATGGATGTCCGCCGTGGTAAGCGGCCAGGGCGGCGGGCTTATCCTGCGCGGCACCCGCCAGGACCATCGCTACGTCGCAACCGGCTTCAATCCTTTCCCGTATCTCGGCAAGCGGAACCTTCCGATGTCGGTGCTGACGCTCAACATGCTGAGCTATCTGGCCGGTCTGGGAGCCAGCAGCGCGGGATATCGCACCGGAGAACCTTTCCTGGTGCCCGCCGGAGTGACGGAAGTCACGATGCCGTGGGGCCGAAAGATGAAAGCGCAGCCGGGAACCCTGTTTCAGAACGTCAACACGCAGGGCATCTATGAACTCTCAGGCCCCGCGGTTGCGACTATCCCGCGCGCGGTAAACCTGGACGACCTGGCGGTTTCCGACCTCTCCAATTCGCAGCCGCTTAAGGTCGAAGTTGCTCCGGCCCCGCCGTCGGCCGCTTCGTTTGCCGAGAAAGCCTCGATCAGCCCGTGGATTCTGCTTGCGATCGTCGTGCTCGGCGCGTTTGAGGCGGCAATCGTCTATCGCAGACGCCACCGCATGGCGGAGGTTTAAAGCGTACGCGATGGTTCCGCGGGGCATCTTTGCTGGCTTGGCCGATTTTACCCTCGGGCGCACGGACGCGCTCTATCTCCTCATCATCCCGGCGGTGGTGCTCGCGTGGTCGCTCCTCAACGCGCGGCGAAAAATGGGCGTTTGGGCGCCAATCATGCGCGCGCTCGCGCTCGCGTTGTTTGTCCTCGCGCTCGCGAGCCCCGAAAGGGTGATGCATTTCGAAGGTGCGGCGCGCCCGATCGCGATCGACGCTTCGGCCAGTATCACGCCCGCGATGCGCGCGTGGTCGGCGCGGCTATTGAAGGACGACCTTAAACTTCGCTCCGGCGATCCCGCCCTGATGTTCGCGTCATCGGTCGAGCAGACGAGCGCGGGCGCGGTTGAGCGCGATTTCGACGCGCAAAAGCCGTGCGCGTCATGTAATCCCGGCGCGACCAATCTGGAAGCGGCGCTGATGCATCTTGCGGCCGATCCTGACGCCGAGGGAGGACCCGCAGTCCTGGTCACCGACGGATGGGAGAATCGCGGCGATGCTACGCGCGCGACAAGCATGCTGGTCGCCGCTCACATCAGGCTCGACATTTTCACGCCGCCGGGCGCGACCTCGATTCCGAACGTCGCGATGAGCGAGTTGTCGCTGCCGCCCGCTTTGGAAAAGGCTGAGCCGTTCGCGCTGGGCGTGACGCTCAGGAACATGAACCGCGACACGGTAAGCGGAACTATTACGGTGGCGCGCAACGGCGGCGTGCTCGAAACCCGAAGAGTAACGATCGCGCCAGGTTCCGCGCGTTTCGATTTTCCGGTGCGCAATGAGAACGTGGGGCTCGCATCCTATTCCGCTAGCTTTAAGGCGGATGATCCAAAGACCGACGAATTCCTCGAAGATAATTCGCTGGAAGGCTGGGTCGGTGTCGGCGCGCGCCGCAAGATTCTGATTCTTACCGATCGCGAGCGCGACGCCGGCTATCTGAGGACTATCGCGGAGCGGCGCGGCTTTGAGCCCGATGTGGTTGCACTCTCTTCCGGCAGTTACAACGGAAATCCGAACGCGTACGACGCGGTGCTGCTGGACAATCTTCCCGCAAGCCGTCTCAGCCCGGCTGAGCAGAACGCGCTCGTTTCGTACGTGAGCCACGGCGGATCGCTGGCGATGATCGGCGGAGACTCGAGCTTCGGTCTCGGCGGATGGGAATCGAGCGCGCTCGCCAAGGCTATACCGGTAACCATGAAACCGCCGGAGCATAAGGAACGCACCCGCGCGCTGGTGCTGATAATCGACAAATCAGGCTCGATGGGCCGCAACGACAAGCTCAAGTACGCAAAGGCCGCCGCGGAAACCGTAACCGACACGCTCAAAGGCAGCGATTTGGTCAGCGTGATCGGTTTCGATTCGCAGCCGTTCGTGGTGGTGCCGCTGGAGCCGCTTTCCAAGAGCCGCCCCTACATCAACCAGATGATCAACCGGCTGGTGGCGCACGGCACAACCTACCTTCTGCCCGCGCTTCAGGAGGCTGAGCGAATTCTGGCCGGAAGCGGCGCGCAGTTGCAGCACATCGTGATCCTCACTGATGGCGAGGTGGGCGGAACTCCCGCGATGTACTACGACCTCGTCTCGCGGATGCATCGCGAGGGCGGCGCGACAATCTCCGCGATCGCGATTGGAAACGATGTGGAAGGCGCGTCGCTGCTGGAATCGATCGCGAAATATGGCGGCGGCGGCTATTACCAGACCAGCAGCCCCAAAAATCTTCCCGAGCTGTTCGTGCAGGATTTTCAGTCCCACGGCGGCGAGAGCACGATGCAGGAGGCGAGCTTCCAGCCGCGCACCGTCAGCCCCGATCCGGTGCTCAAGCAGCTCGCCGGCAAGCAGTTGCCTTCAATCGGCGGCTACGTCTCGACCCGGGTCAAGCCCGGCACGGATCTAAGCGCGTATATCGAGCGGGATAATGTCAAGGAGCCGCTGATCGCTAGCTGGAAGTACGGATCCGGCAAAACTCTGGCGGTGACAACCGACGCAAGCGGCAGATGGTCGGCCGGATGGGTGAAATCCAACGTGTTCTCCGAGGTATGGGACCGGCTGCTCGGATGGATGACGCCCGAGACCGAAGAAGCGCAGAAGTTCGACGTCGAACTCGGCTATCAGGGCGGGCGGATAAGGGTACGCCTGAATGATTACGCCACCGACGCTGCTAAAGCTGCCAATCTGCTTACCGCCACGGTGACGCGCCCGGATGGATCTCGCGTCGACACGGTACTGTCGCAACAGGTTCCAGGAGAATTTTCGGGATCGATAGATGCACCCACGCCGGGAACGTACAGAATCGCGATCCGATCGCCTGAGAAGGCGCAGAGCTTTCCGCCGGTAGCGTACACCGTCAGTCCCGCCGTTCTGGCGGAGCTTCCGCGGCCCGCGCCCAATTACGGCCTGCTAGAGTCGCTCGCATCAGCGACCGGCGGCAGGCTTAATCCGGATGTAGCGGCGGTGGGACTCGGCCGCCCCAATCTAGAGCGGCGGGAATCACTTAACCGATTCCTGATAATCGCGGCGATGATAATTCTTATAGGAGAAGCGCTCGTCCGCCGCTTGACCGCATAGAAGCGCCGTCGGCGGCGATAGGCGCGACAATCCACTCGGCCGAACACGCCGCCAGGTAACTCCAACATGGAAGACGACGCGATTCACGCAAATCATCACATTCAGCATCGCTACCCCGCCGAGGTTCGCTTCTGCGCGCTGTGCGGCACCGAGATGGAAATAAAGGTGGTGCTACCGGATCGCAAGCGCCAGCGCGTATGCCCTAAATGCGGTTTTGTCTTTTTCGCGTCGCCAAAGCTGGTCAGCGGATGCCTGGCCGTGAAGGATGGCAAGGTGTTGCTGCTCAAGCGCGGAATCGAACCGGAAGTAGGAGCATGGACATTTCCCGGCGGCTTTGTCGAATTCGGCGAGCCTGCCTCCGAGACCGCGATTCGCGAGACTGCGGAGGAAGTCGGCCTGAACGTCCGGCTCGGACGGCTGCTCGGCGTCTACACCGATGTCAAAAACGCCAAGGCGCAGGTCGTCGTCTATCTTGCCGAGCCAATTTCGGGCGAGGCTCGAACGACTGAGGAGGCGACCGAGGTCCGTTACTTTGCTCCGGGCGAGATCCGGTGGAATACGCTCGCCTTCACCAGCACCGTCGATGCGCTGGCCGAGTGGTGCGAATCGGTGAAGGCTGCACGTTAAAGCACGGAATGTTCGAGAAAGTGTAGTGTTTCTACGGCTTTTTGTCTCTGAAGCGATGCAATTCTATTAGCCATACTTTTGCGGAAGTGCTACTGATCTCATCTCTAGGTCCCCGCTACCAGGCCAGGGAGGTGACTCCATGGAAAGGTTGGAAGTGGTTGGGCAAAGCACATTCGTACTGCGGACTCGGCAACTCGGTGCTCACGTCTGGTGCTGCGACATGTACGAGCGCCATGAGGATGAGCAGCCCGATTCGTTCGTGCTCGAAGATTTCGGCGAAACAGAACTGGAAGCGATCGCGATGGCGTTGACCGACGCCCACGACCCGGGCGCGCGCCCGCGATAGATTTTCGCGCACGCGACCCGCAGTTATGCTTTCGCGCCCGATGGTAGGGCGACCTGCCGTTCGTACTCGTGCTCCATCGTCTGGATCGTATCCGCCTCATCTGGAGATTTGTCTTCGCGGATTCGCGTGATACGCGCAAAGCGCAGGCCCACTCCGGCTTCGTAGCTTCGGCTGGGTAGAACTTCGTTGTACGCTACCTCAACGACGATTCTCGGATGGACGGAAACGACGTTGCCCGCCTGCTCGGTTTTGAGCGCGAGCAGCCGCTCGGTGAGCGACGCGAACTCGCTGTCGGTGAGTCCCTTGAACGTCTTGCCCACCATCTTAAGCTCGCCCGATGATTCATCGCGCGCCGCCAAGTGATAATTCGAAAGCCATCCGTGACGCCGGCCATATCCCCATTCGGCCGCGATAATCACCAGATCGAGCGTGCGCGCGTGCTTGACTTTTACCCATCCACGGCCGCGAGCGCCGGGCGTGTAGGTGCTCTTCAGCGACTTGGCCACCACGCCTTCGAATCCGGCGGCGATCGCATCGCGGAAGAATTTCTCGCCGTCTTCGAGTGACGGACGCTCGATTCGGGTGACGGTGTCGATTCCCGCCTCTGCCGCCACTTCGCCGAGCATCGCGATTCGTTCCACATACGGACGATCGATAAGCAGCGCGCCGTCGAGGCTCAGCAGATCGAAAGCATAGAGGCGAATCGGCAATTCTTCGCGCAGCTTTTCGATCTCGCGCAGACGGCCAAAACGGCGCGCAAGCTCCCCGAACGCAACCGGCCTTCCGCCCGCGCCGATCGCGATGACCTCGCCGTCGAGGATCGTGGCGCGCTCGCCGAGCCGCGCGGCAATTTCGCCGACCTCCGGCATGGTCGCGGTGATTTCATTCATCCGGCGCGAGAAGATGTGCGTCTCTTTTCCGGTGTGATGCACCTGCACGCGCATCCCGTCGAGCTTGTGCTCGAGCGCGAGTTCCGGCCCAAGCATCGCAAACGCCTCGGCTACATCGCCGGCCGGCTGCGCGAGCATCGGCTTCATCGGTTTGGCCCGGCTCGGCGCACCGGAATCGAGACCCGAGGTCGGGAGCGCGCCGCGCAGGATCATGACCACGCGCCCGAGGTCGCCTTCGAGCATGTGGAGCCGGCGTACCTCCGCGACCGGGCGCGCGCTCATCTGCGCGAGCGCCTCGATCATCATGCCTTCACTGACGCCGTGGCGCATCTCGCGAATCAGGATCTTGGCGATAAACTTAGCTTCCAGCGCCGTTGCGCGCTCCAGCAGACTGCGGAGCAGTTCGAGCTTGCGCGCGCGGGCGCGGCGTCCTTCGATATTGGCAATCTCGGCGAAAACGCGTGCAAGCTCGGCGATCGTAAGCGAGGGTTCAGGCTCCGTTCGGCGCCGGCGGAGCAGAATTTCAATCGCCTCTCCAAAATCCTCGGCGGCGGAGAAGATGTCTTCGCCATCGTCGCTTGAGTCTTCCGCCTCCGCTTCGCCCAGAGCTATCGCGTTTGCGATTTTCCACACCGCCCGCCCGCTGATTTGCAGGCGCTTGTCTTCGCCCTGCTCGAGCGCGCGGCCGACCATAAAGCGGGCGGCGATAGCGGCCTCGCCAATATCGAGCGCGGCAAGGAACGCGCCGACGCAGTCCGCCATCTGCTTCCGGCTCTGGGTCTGGCCAAGCTCCTGGCACACGATCGCGAAGTCGAGAAACGATGCCACGGCTCAAGATTAACTCTGCGCACGGCGCGCCGCGCAAGACGGGGTCAGTCGAGCGGCAGTCCGACGTAATTTTCGGCGAGGCTCTGCGCGCCGATTCGTGAACTTGTCACGTAGTCAAGTTCCGCTAGCTGTCGGCGAACGTCGAATGGATTCGCATCCTCGAACCGATGCAGCATCGAGGTCATCCACCACGAGAAGCGCTGCACCTTCCATACCCTCCGCAGGCAGACCGCGGAGTACTCATCGAGCATAGCGTCGCCGCGCCCGCGATAATGCGCGTCGAGCGCTCGCGCCAAGCACCGCACGTCCGCAATCGCGAGATTAAGCCCCTTTGCGCCGGTGGGCGGAACGATGTGCGCGGCATCGCCGGCGAGATATAGGCTGCCGTATCTCATCGGCTCCGCGACAAAGCTCCGCATCCCGGTTACGCCTTTCTGAACGATTGGCCCGCGCCTCAGCCGCCATCCGTCAATGGTTTCGAAGCGCGCCTGCAACTCGCCCCAGATTCGATCGTCGCTCCAGTTCGCCAGATCTTCCTCCGGCGCACATTGCAGATAGAGCCGGGTCAGCTCCGGCGACCTCATGCTGTGCAGCGCGAAGCCGCGCTCATGATGCGAGTAAATCACCTCGTCGCTTGACGGCGCGACCGCAGCCAGGATGCCGAGCCAGGCGAATGGATAGACACGCTCGTAGATTTTCAGCGCGGCGGAGGGGATGCTCGCGCGGCACACGCCGTGAAACCCGTCGCATCCTGCAATGAAGTCGCACCTGATCTCCCGCGGTTCACCGCGCGAGCGGAATCTTATCGCGGACGCGTCGCTTTCGAAGCCATGAATGGCTACCTCGTCGGATTCGAAAAAAATTTCGCCGCCGGCCGCGATTCTCGCGTCGGTCAAATCCTTAACCAACTCATTCTGCCCGTAGATCGTGATCGTGCGACCGCCGGTGAGATCGCTGAGATCGATCCGATGGCCGCGGCCACCGAAGCGCAGCTCCAATCCCCGATGGACGAGTCCCTGATCGCGCAACCGCCCGCCGACCCCGCTTTCGACCATCAGGTCAACCGTGCCCTGCTCCAGCACGCCGGCGCGGACTCGCTCCTCAACATGCTTGCGCGACTTAGCCTCGACGATTATCGACTCGACACCGGCGCGTCCGAGCAGATGCGCCAGCATCAGGCCGGCTGGCCCCGCGCCAACGATGCCAACTTGCGTGCGCATACCATATGCGCGCCACGCGGCGTGCTGTCAGCCGACCGGGTGAGCTTTCAGGAACGGCACGAAGGTCTTCATGAATTCGTCGCGTCCTTCGGTCGTGAAGCCATGTCCGGCATTCGCAATGATTTTCAACTGCGCGCCGGGAATACGCTCGGCCAGAAGCTCCGAGTTGCGCGCGGGTATGAGAACATCGTCGCGACCGGTGATCACCAGCGTCGGCGCCTTGATTTGCGGCAGCCGGTCCCAGGTATTCAAGGTGTAAGTTCCTTCGAGCTGGCGCTTGAATGCGAACGGCGGAGTCGGATGCTCCAGCAGGCGCGGGATGCGCGACTCAAGCTCCGCGCGATGCGAATTGATGTAGCCGCTCGAAAGACTAAGCGGCCATCCGCGGCGAATTATTTCATCCGGCGGCACGCCCTCGCGCGGAGCGGTAAGCACCGCGAGCGATTCGGGCGGAGGCGGCACCGAGTGCTTGCCGCCCGCGGTGGTGCATCCGAGTGTCACCGTGACAGTGCGCGCGCCGTGGCGCAGCGCGAACTCCTGCGCGATCATCCCGCCCATCGAAACACCGAAAATGTGCGCGCGCGGAATCTTGAGCCCCGCCATCACCGCCGCCGCATCGTCGGCGAACATCTCGATCGAGTATGGCGCGTCCGGCTTGTCACTCTGGCCGGTGCCGCGATTATCGAATGTGACCACGCGAAAGCTACGGGCTAGGTCGCTTACCAAGTCAGGATCCCATGCGGCCGAGCTGGCGCCCAGCCCCATGATCATCAGCAGCGGATCTCCCGCGCCGCACATATCGTAATGAAGATTGATTTCGCCGGACTTAACCTGTGGCATGGTGCGCTCCTCCACGAATTTGGCTGATGTGTCGGCCCGCTTGCGAGCTTAGCGCGACCTTTGCGCGCCCGTGAAGAGCCGCGCATCGCCTCATCGCGATGCGGCGCAAGCTATCCCGCGGAAGAATGTTCCGCGGAAAGACGCCTATGCTGCGGAAGATGCCCTTGCGGGTCCAGACGCGACAGCGGCCGCCGGCATCTCTTCCCGATGGCATCGCATTATCAGTTCGCCGCCGCCCACATACGCAACCTCATCGATCGCGAACCCGTGGCGCGAGAGAATCTCGCCGAGCTGCGCGCGCGTATAGTGCGTGATGTGCTCGTCCTTGTATCCGCCCGGCATCAACACGCCGTAAATCGGCTCGATGATCCTCCACGCGCGGGTTGAGTAGTCGGGCGTGCCGAGGATCAGCTTTCCACCGGGCTTCAGGACCCGCCACATCTCGGCGAACAGGACTTCGTCGTACGGAATATGCTCGATTACCTGCGAGCTAATCACGCAATCGAAGCTGGAATCCAGAAATGGCAGCGCGAATGCCGATCCGCGCACCAGTGGCATCCGGTAGCGCGACAAAAAACGCAGTTTCGCGAAATTAAAGTCCATCCCGACCACGTTGTTGAGGCTCTGAACGATCAAACTGGAGCCGCATCCGGCGTCGAGGGTTCGGTCGGAGCCGCGCGCCCATGAAACGGTTATCCGATGGCGTTGTCGATGCCACCAGCGCTGGATCGGAATTGCGCTGTAGAAGCCGCGCTCATCATAGTCGGCTGAATCAAGCGAGTTGCGGAGCTTCCACAGCGGGATACAGCGCATCGCGATGCTCCATCCGAACTTGATGAGCTTCGCGTGCGAGCGTCCGGCGCCGCGCGGAAAATAAGTGAAGGGCACCTCGGCGAGGTTGAAGCCGGCGGCATACGCGCGCACCAGGATTTCCTCCTCGGCCTCGAAATTGGTCGATTTGAATTTGAAGCCGTCAGTGATCTTGCGGCTGTAGAGCCGATAACCGCTGGAAATGTCGTGCACCGGCAGCGAGAGCGCGCGCCGCAGCACCGCACTTAGGATCCGGCTCGACAGCTTGCGCGAAAACTCGTTGTAGCACGCGCCGCCGCGGACGTAACGGGAGGCGATCACGATGTCGCCGCGATCGCGCGCGCGCCAGATTCTGGGAATAAAGTCGGGATCGTGCGACTGATCGGCGTCGAGCTTCAATATCCAGTCGCCGCGCGCTTCCGCAAAGCCGGTCTCGAGCGCGCCCGCATAACCCTTGCGGCCCTCACGCACCATTCGCGCGCCCATCTCGGCGCAGACCGCCGCGGTATCATCGGTCGAGCCGCCATCGACGATCAGAATCTCGTGCGAAATTCGCTCGCGATCGAGGACCAGATTGATACGGCTGATCAGAGAGCGCAGGTTTCCGCCCTCATTAATCGTGGGAATCAGAACAGTAAGATCCATATAACCGCCAGTAGGTCGCTCGATCTTGATTTATTCGTAAATGCCCGCGAAGGGAATACGTTTTGCGCGCGAGGCTTTGTGCATAGCAGTGCTCGGGGCAGTCTTGCGGTGCCCGAATTTGCGCCATAGCTTTGTGCGTGGCAGGAGGTGGAAGCGTCAGTGATGCGCGCGCGATATTTTTTTGGTCGTGGTGGTATGGCTGCTTGGTCCGCTCTGGTTCTCGCGGTTGCGTTGCCGATGATTTTATCCAGCCCCGCCCTGGCGGCGCGCTCGCGCCGCGCGGCAGAACGGGCGGAAAAGGAAGCGCCGCCGGAAATGAGCCTGGCGGATATTCACGTCCTTGGCGACCGCCCCGCTCCTTTCGCGCTGGATGCCAAGGCCGCGATACTAATCGACGCCGACAGCGGCACCGTCATCTACGCCTACAATGAGCACGAGAAGATGCAGCCGGCGAGCCTCGCGAAAATCATGACCTTCTACCTGACGCTCGACGCACTTAAGCAAAAGCGGATCACTCTAGACACTCCGATAACGATCAGCGAGCAGGCGTGGCGGCTCTCGATGGACCAGGAAGTCTCGCGGATGTTTCTCGGCGTCGGGCAGAAAGTGCCAGTGCACGACCTGCTTTACGGCCTGATGGTCTCGTCCGGCAATGACGCCGCGGTGGCGCTTGCCGAATATCTTGGCGGCAGCACCGACGCATTCACCGAACAGATGAACGCGAAGGCCCGCGCGATCGGACTTACCGAAACGCATTTCATGAACCCTGACGGCTTGCCGGTGGATGGCCAATATACGACCGCCGCCGACATGGTAAAGCTTGCGCGCTCGCTGCTGCGGCATCATCCGGAAGCGCTCACCTTTACCTCGACCAAGGAATTTACTTTCGACAAAATCCGCCAGCGCAATTTCAACACCTTGCTCTTTTACGACGCGCGGGTTGACGGCCTTAAAACCGGCCACGTCGAGGAAGCCGGATATCATCTGGTCGCCTCGGCGGAGTCGCACGGAACCCATCTCATTTCGGCGGTGATGGGCACGCCAAGCTCCGAGAAGCGCCGGACGGAGACCGAGAAGCTCATCGATTGGGCCTTTCGCACTTTCGTTACCGTTAATCCCGATTGGCATCACGTGATTCCGGCGGAGATTCCGGTGTTCTATGGCGCCGCGGATTCAGTCGCTATCGCGCCGACGCGGGAATCCGCGGTGACGGTCGAACGCGGTCAGGAGGGCAAGGTTGATCTCGAATGGAGTCCGGCAGCACGCTATCTCGACGCGCCGGTGACGAAGGGCGCGCAAGCGGGCGTTCTTACCCTGGTGGTGGGCGGCAAAGTGCAGGATTCGATTCCGGTGGTGACTCAGAGCGCGGTCGCGCGCGGGGGCTTCTTCAAGCGAGTGCGCGATCACTTCCGCCGTACGTGACGCGCGGCTTCAGCGCCCGAGCCTATCGAGCAGCGCTTTCGCGTCTTTCAGATCGCGCGTCGCGTGTCCTTCTGTGAAGGATTCGTACACCGGCGCAAGCGCCGCGCGGGCAGCGGGCGCGCTGTCGGTCCGAGCGAGCAGAGCGGCAAGGCTGGTCGCGGCGCGCAATTCCCATGACTTCGCCTTCTGAGCGCGCGCAACCGCGATCGCGGTGCGAATCGAGTCAGCCGCGGGTCCGGGATTTCCGCCTGATTGCAAAATCATCTCACCCCGCAATCGGTGCAGCTCTGCTTCGTACATCCGCGCGCCGTCGCTCTCGAAGCGCCGAGCGCATTCATCGAGCGCGGCAAGCCCTTCATCGAAACGGCGCATCGCAAGGCATGCTCTCGCGAGCAGGATCAGACCGTAGCCATAGACCAGCCCGCCGCCTGACCTTTTCAGTCCTTCGAGCCCACGCCGCAAGATTGGATGACCCTTGTCGTAGTCTCCGGCATTGATCATCGCGGCGCCAAGCGACATCTCGCCGCCGCCAATCCACTGGGGAAAGCCGCGGCTCATGGACACTTCGAGCAGCTCTTCACAGCGTGTCTGCGAGGCATGAGCGTCGCCGAGCAGGTCTCCGATCGCGATCGCGAACTGCAACGCCATCGCAAGACTGTTGGGCCGGTTGAGGCGGCGCCCCAGAGCGATCAGCTCGTCAATCAGATCGCTCGCGCGATCCGGATATCCAAGCGCCCACATCAGCCATGCCAATTGAGAATGGGTCGGAATTACCGCGGCATCCGGCGATGGCAAAAAGGTCTCCAGGTCCGCGTCATAGATTCGCCTTGCCAACTCCAAGTTCTCGCGCGCGCTTTCAAGCTTGCCCATCCAGAAGTCGGTGCTTCCGGCCGCCATGGCCGCCGCCGCGATCGCAGACGGCGACTTCGTCTCCACCGCGAGATTTTCGATGCGGCGGGCAAGCTCCGACGCGGTAAACAGCCGCCCGCGTCCATACTCGAGACCCCACAGCCCATGCAGGATCGGAATCACGTCGGGCGAGTCGCCGAGCCGCTCGAGCAGCGCGATACCGCTGCGCACCGTTGACTCCAACTCGGGCGCCAAGTAGCCGCGCGTCGACATAAACATCGCGCCAAGCTGGGCGCGCAGGCCGAGCTCGATCCGCACGCGCGCGGGAGTATCGGGAGTGGTCGCGACCAGCTCCAACGCCGAGTTGAGGTAGCGGATCGCGTCCTCATATGCCGATCGGGCGCGCGCCTGTTCGGCTGCGCGGCCGAAATACGCGATCGCCTTTTCAGTGTTGCCGCTCTTTCCGTAATGATCCGCCAGCGCGTCCAGCAAATCTTCGATATGGGTTGGAAACAGGGCTTCGATAGCCGCCGCCGTGCGCTCATGGATCTGGCGGCGCCGCTCCTGCAGGACTGAATCGTACGCGACCTCCTGCGTAAGCGCGTGCTTGAAAGTATACTCGACGTCCGAGAGGGAAGGCTGCTCGTAAATAAACTCCGCGGCTTGCAGTTCGGTGAGCATTGCGGCCAGGGATTCCGCGTCCAGTCCGGTGACATGCCTTACGAGCTCGAGCGCAAATTCCTTTCCGATAACCGCCAGAGTCTGAAGCAGGTCCTTCTGCGCGACGGACAAACGATCGATTCTTGCCGCTAGAATTCCCTTGACCGTCGCCGGAACCTGAATCGACTCAAGCGGCTTCGCAAGCTTGACCGCGGCGGTGCGCACGAGAACCCCCTGCTCGAACAGCACCATCACCATCTCTTCCATGAAAAACGGATTGCCCTCGGTTCGCTCGATGATCAGGCTCTTCAGCGCGCGAAGATCGACGTCGTCGCCGATCAACGCGTCGAGCATTTCGCGCGCGATCTCCGGTCCGAGCGGATCGAGTCTTAGCTGCGTGTAATGGGTTCTGCCGCCCCAATCATGGCGATATTCGGGACGATAGTTGACCAGCAGCAGCACCCGCGCGCTCGCGATCGCGTCGGCCAACAGGTTCAAGAGCGCCTGGCTCTCGTCGTCGATCCAATGCAGATCTTCCACGACCATCATCAGAGGTTGATTGCGGCTCTCGCGCAGCAGGATCCGCTTGATAGCGTCCTGAGTGCGGCGGCGGCGCACGCCGGCATCCATGCCCTCCAGCGCGGCGCTCTCCGCCTCGACTCCGATCAGGGCGAAAACGAATGGCAGAGTATCTTCCAGCGCTCGATCGAGCGCGAGAATCTTGCCGGTGATTTTCTCGCGGCGCACTCGATCGCTGTCGGCGCTCTCGATATGAAAATATCCGCGCAGCAGGTCGACTATCGGCAGATACGATGTCGCGCGCCCGTGCGAAACCGAAAACGCCTCCAGCACCAGCCATCCGCTGTGCGAGGTTTGCTTGAATTCATGAAACAGGCGCGACTTGCCGACGCCCGCCTCGGCCACCGCGGCCACGAGCTGACCATGCCCGCCGCGCGCGAGCTCGGCGATCCGTTTCATCTGCGCCAGTTCCGCGGCTCGGCCGACAAAGCGCGACAGCCCGCGGCTGGCGGACCGCTGCAAGCGGGTGCGCAGCGCGCCGAGGCCGGTCACCTCGAACACTTCGATTGGTTCAGACGCGCCTTTGACCCGCGCGGGACCGAGCGAGTTGAGCGTGAAATATCCGGTCACCAATTTTCGGGTTTCATCGGCAATAACGATCGCGCCCGACGGCGCCAGTGTCTGCATCCGCGCCGCAAGGCTCATCGAATGACCGATTGGAGTGTATTCGGTATGCGCAGCGTCGGTGCGAATCGAGCGGATCACCGCCTCGCCGGTGTTGATGCCGACCCGGATTTCGACCGGAGGATTTCCGGCCTGGCGCAGGCGCGCGGCGTACTTGCGCAGGTCTTCCTGCATCTTGAGGGCTGCATATAGCGCGCGCTGCGGATGGTCTTCATAGGCGACTGGAGCGCCGAACAGCGCAAAAACGCCGTCGCCGGTCGACTGGACCACGTAACCTTCATACCGGTGCACCGCGTCGATCATCAGGACCAGTGCGGGATCGATAATTTCCCGAGCCTGTTCCGGATCGAGATCCTCGATCAGGTCCATCGATCCTTTAATGTCAGCGAAGAGCGCGGTTACGGTCTTGCGCTCGCCATCCAGAGCGTCGGCGGCTAAGGCTTCCCCGCGAGCCAGGACAAGCTCCGCCGACCCCGCGCGTAGCGGAGCTTTGCTTCTGGAATCAGCACCAAGCGGAGCGGCGCATTCACCGCAGAATTTGAAGTTACCTGGATTATCGAAGCCGCAGCGAGCGCATCGGTTCCGAAGCGGCGCGGCGCAGTTGCCGCAAAATTTCATCCCGGCTGGATTTTGGCTGCCGCACGCCGCGCACTGCATATCCAGTTAATCTAGTCCGCCCAAACCGCTCCTCATAGGCCGCATGCGTCAGGCGCGACGCAGCGCGCGTCCGGGCCGGGCGCCGGTATGCCGCCCTTCGCGCGCGACAATAGTCCCATTGACCAGGACGTGACTCAGACCCTCGGGATATCGGCGCGGATTCTCGTAGGTCGCGATATCGGCGATTCGCGCCGGATCGAAAATCACCAGATCGGCGAAATATCCCTCGCGCACCAGACCGCGGTCCGCGAGGTGGAACTTCCGCGCGGGCATCGCGGTCATCCGATAAATCGCCTCCTGCATGGTGAGCAGCTTCTCGTCGCGTGCGTAGCGTCCGAGCACGCGTGGAAACGTCGCATACAGTCGCGGATGCGGTTTCGCTCCCGCGGGCACGCCGTCGGAGCCGATCATCGTACTCGGATGCTTAAGCACCGTACGCACATCGGCTTCATCCATGGTTTCGACGATCACGACCGCGCCAGCGCCCTCCTCTGATGCCACCCGCTCGGCCGCGGCGCGCGCCGGAAGATTCCATCGTTCGCAGAACGCCGAGAGCCGAAGCCCCTCCCACTCGGGATGCTTCGGCATCGCGGCGAACAGGAGCTTGTCCGCGGGAACTTTGCCGAGCCCGCCCGTCGCGGGACCGTCATCAAACGCGCCGTTCTGGATGACTGCGGCGAGGATCGTCGAGCCGGCGGTATACGGATACTGATCGGCGGTGACATCGAGCCCGCGCGCTCGCGCGGCATCGACAAGCGCAAGCGAGTCGCGAACTCGTCCCCAATTTTCCCGACCCGACGCCTTATGATGAGAAATTTCGACGGCAACGCCCGCTTCCTCGCCGATCCTGATCGTCTCGCGAATCGCATCGAGCAGCCCCGCCGCTTCGTCGCGCATGTGGCTTGCGTACAGAGCGGTGCTTCCAGCCATCACGCGCGCAAGCTCGATGACCTCTTCGGTGGCGGCGTAACGCCCCGGCTCATAGATAAGCCCGGTGGAGAAACCGACCGCGCCGGCGGCAACACCTTCGGCGACGATCGCGCGCATCGCGGATAGCTCGGCCGCGTCGCACTTGCGCCTGGCGTTGCCCATCGCGGCCAGGCGAGCAGTTCCATGGCCGATCAGCGCCGCGACATTAAGACTTGGCGGATCGCGATCGACCGCGTCGAGATATCCGCCGTATCCCTGCCACTGGGGAATATGCGCGCCCGGATGCATCCCGCCGATCATCGCGGTCGCGGGTCGATACGGCGCCGCTCCCATGCCGCAGTTGCCGACGACGTCGGTGGTTACGCCCTGCATCACCTTGAAATCCATTTCCGGCGTGGCGAACACCGCAAAGTCATCGTGGCTGTGTACGTCGATAAATCCGGGTGCAAGCGCATGGCCGCGCGCATCGATCTCTCGCGCGCCAGCGCCGCCGATCGTGCCGACCTGCGAGATACGATCGCCCTTTATCGCGACCTCGGAGCGAACCGGCGGCGAGCCGCTGCCGTCGTAAACCAGCGCGTTGCGAATCACCAGGTCCCATTCGGATGCCATCTTATGCCTCCGCTTCGGCGCGCTTACTTTTCGAAGAATCGCGCGGGCGACAGAATCGACGCGTCAAACACGTCGGTTGATCCGTCGACAATCAGGTCCGCGGCTATTCGCCCGATAGCCGGGCTGCTCTCAATTCCAAATCCCGCCTGGCCGGTGAGCCAGAAAAATCCTTTGACCCGAGGGTCCGGGCCGACGACTGGCACCGAATCTGGCGAGAAGGTGCGCAGCCCCGCCCATCTTCGCTTGAGCGCACGCGGCACAAGGCGCGGCGCGAGCGAGCGCAGGCGCTCGATCGCGGCAGCGATAATTTCGTCGTCGGGTTGCGCATCGCACGGCTCTATCGGGATCTGGTCCATCGGACTGAGCAGAAGCCCTCCCGATTCAGGCGAAAAATAAACCTGATCGGCCTCGCTTATCACGAACGGCCATGCACGCACGTCGAGATCGGATGGAGGATCGAAGATTACGATCGTGCGGCGCCGCGGCTCGAGCCGTATCGGAGCGGCGTTGGCCAGCTTCGCCACCAGTCCACCCCACGCGCCCGCCGCATCGACGATCCATTTGGCGGTGAGCATCCCAGCATCGGTCAGCGCGCCGACGCACCTCTCACCATCGGTGACAAGGCCGCGCACCTCGGTCGAGACGCGGATGTCCGCGCCGGCGTGGCGCGCACTGCGCAGATAACCGGTCAAAAGCTCGTGCACGTCGATCCGCCCATCTGCGGAAAGCAGGATCGCGCGATCGGAGCCGCCGAGATCGAGTGCCGGAACCCGCGCGATCGCTTCGCTGTGAGAAAGCGGAGCGAACTCCACGCCGTCACGGCTGAGGGTGCCAAGGGTCGCGTCGAAATCCCCTAGCATCGCGCCCCGATACAAGAGCATCACCTGCGAGGGCAAAAGCAGCGGGTTTTCACAAAATCCAGCCGGAGGATTGCGCAGGAATTTGCCGCCGATCGCCTTGAGTTGCTGCACGCTCGCGATCGGATCCCACTCGACCAGCGATGCGGCGCTGCGTCCCGTCGAGTGATAGCCGTGCTGCGGCTCGCGCTCCAGAAGCGCAATATCGCTAACGCCCTTCTGGCTAAGAAAGTAGGCGAGCGACGCGCCGGCGATACCGCCGCCGATTATGATCACTTCGAAGTCGGTTCGATCCACTTGGAGCACACCTTGCCGCCGCGCGGGTCACTTCTCGCAAATCATTTCTCGATAGACAGACAAAAGACCGCCCCGTCGCGTCGCGTCTCGAGCACCAGATAACCCTCGCCTTCCGCCGCCCTCGGAATGTCGCGCGCTCCGCGCGGATCGTCGAGGATCAGGTCGAGCACCTGTCCGCGCCGCATCGCTTCGAGCCTCACCTTCGCGTGAGCCCAATTGAGCGGACACTTGACGCCGCGCAGGTCGAGCCTAAGATGCGGCGCGCGCCCGTTCGTCACGCGGGCACCCGGGCAGCCAGTCGCACACGAACGAAATCCATCGTCCAGACACCCGATCGATCGCACATCGAGTTGCGCAAGAGCGCGATCACCTCCTCCTGCGCGGCGCGACGATCGTACTCTGTGAGCGGGCGAAAAAAGTTCTCGCAAAACGTGTCGATAAATCCCGCCATCCCGGTTCCAAGCCGCACTGGCAGCGGGGCAAGCTCCATTCGATCCACGATAAAGCCGGCGCCTTCCAGCACCGCCCGGTATTCCTCGGCCGACGGGTAATACCATGGGTTAACCAGGGCAAACTGGATTCCGCGTCGGTCCAGCACCGCCGCGGTCGCGACCATTGAGGCGGCGCAGCATCCATGCCCTCCGAACTCCGCGACAAATCTGCCGCCCGGCTTGAGCGCCCGGAAAATCCGTGCCGCGGCCCGCTCCGGTTCGAGCACCCAGTGCAGCACCGAATTGGAAAACACCGCATCGAACTCGCGATTGAATTCCAGATCATAGACGCTGATTGCGCGGGCATCGATTCCGCGCGCCTTTGCCGCCGCGACCATGGCCGCCGACGCGTCCACGCCGACCACCGTCGCACCGGTCGCGATCAGCCGCTCGGTCACGTATCCGTCGCCGCATCCGAGGTCGAGAATTCTTTCGCCTCGCCTAGGCGCAAGCCACGGAATCATCGGGTCGGCGAAGGTCGCGACGTAACGCGCATTGAGCGCGTAACGGTTGGGATCCCAGGTCTGAGTCTCAGCGGGATTGCCAGGCATCACCGGCTCGCGGCGGCCTTGGCGTGGGCCTCGGCCCATCCCTGCTTTAACGGGACCGAATGCCAGAACGTGATCTTGCGTTCCACGAAGCGCCAGCCCTCGCGCCCGCGCCGATAGCGATCATTATAAAAGCCCGCCGCGGTGACGCTCTCACCACCGCGCGTAAAGCGCGCCTCGATTCCACAGGTGCCGCTCGCCTCATCGCCGTGCAGATCGATTATGTGATTTTGGATAAATGGCAGCGCGAGCGCGGGCTGATTTACCGCCGCGCGATAGAACTTCACCAGCGCGTCGCGCCCGCGCACCGGGCGAAAGCTGTCATCGGTGGTTAGCAGCGCGCCGTCATCGGTGAACAGGTTCGCGACCGCTTCCCCTTCGCCATGCGATACGTGCCAGCAGTAGCGCGCGGTCAGTTCCTTGATCGCATCGCGATCCTCGAGCTCCTGGATGCGCTGTTCGAGTGACTTGGCCATCCTGTCCTCCTGGAAACAGCCGCGCCGCCGCATGCCTGAAGTCGCGTCCGGCGCGAATTTCTTGGCTACTCCGGCGCGGCGGCGAGCTTGCGCACGCGGTTTAGAATCATCCGGGTTGTTTCGGTGCTCTGTGCGCCCGAAAGCGCAAATTCGCCGATAAAAAAAGTCGGAACGCCAGTCACTCCGCGCTGATTCGCCGCCAGCGCGTTGTTCTTGAGCCGCAGGTCGTACCGTGGATCATCGAGCGCCCGCGCAAATTCGGCGGCATCGAGGCCCGCGTCCGACGCGCAGGCGCTGAGCGTCCGCGCATCGCCGATATTGGCGCCCTCGACGAAGTAGGCTTGATAGACGCGGCGTTCGAATTCCTCGGCCTTGCCTTTTTCGCGCGCCAACTCGCATCCCAGAAGCGCGCGCCGCGAGTTGGTGAGCGTCGCCGGCGCATTTATCGGCAGGCCCTCCGCTTCCGCCATCGAGGAGATGCGCTTCCAGGCTTCCTTGCGAGCCTCGACATCGCCCAGCGACCGAACTTTCTCGACCGCGATTCCTTCCGATGGCCACTCGGGATGAATCTGAAAGCCGCGCCATTCGAGCTCAATGTCGAATTCGGGTTTAAGCCGCAGCATCACCTCGAATCCGATGTAACAGAAGGGACAGATGAAGTCCGAGAACATTGTGATCCTAAGCGGCATCGCGCATGCCTCCGAAACCAACTATACGGCTGGCCGTCTTGCCCGGTCAAAAGCGCCGCGCTTCCGATGCGCGGCGGCCTCTCGTTTAGCGCTTTCGATCATGCTGTGTTACTTAACAGATTGAAAACCCCTCAGGCGCGCTTGTCCGAGGTGAAAGATGATTCTTGACAGCCTGAAACTCACCGATCGTATCGCGATCATCACCGGCGCGGGCCGCGGGCTCGGGCGCGCGATGGCGGTGAAGTTCGCGCAAGCGGGCGCGCATATCGTGGCCGCGTCGCGCACCGTGGCGCAACTGGAAATTACCGCGGCCGAAGTCCGCGAGACCGGGCGCAAGTGCCTGGTCATTCCGACTGACGTGACCAGCTCCGAGGCGGTGAATCGGATGACCGCCGCGGCGATCGCGGAATTCGGCCGAATCGATATTCTCATCAACAACGCGGGCGGAGGCGACGAGGAAGCGGCCGGAAAACCGATTGACCAGATCACTGACGAACAGTGGCGTCGTGGAATCGATACCAATTTGTCGAGCCAGTTCTTCGCGGCGCGCGCGGTGATTCCACAAATGGTCAGGCAGAGCCGCGGCAAGATCATCAATATCGCGTCCGGCTACGGCCTGCGCGGCGCCAAAAACAGCTACATGTACTCGTGCGCGAAGGGCGGCGTGATCCAGCTCACGCGCTCGCTTGCAATCACGTATGCGAAAAACAATCTGCAAATCAACTGCATCGTCCCCGGAATTTTCCCTCACAACGAGGAGATGATGAAGGCGTTCAAGGGCGGGAAATTCATCCCGATGGGGCGCGGCGGCGATGATGCTGAAGTCGGTCCGCTCGCGGTGTTCCTTGCTTCCGATGCGGCGGACCATATCAACGGCGAACTGGTAGTGATCGACGGCGGCGGACTTGCGGGCGGTATTCTCCCGACCGGCGCGGTTCCAGCTCTGCCAGGCTGATCCAGGGTGATGACAATGGCTTCCGAAGAGCTTCACGAGCAGCTACATAAAGACTTCTCACTTGATGGAAAGGGCGCGCTCATAATCGGCGCGGAACATCCCGCCGGTCGCGTCGCCGCGATTGTCCTCGCCGAAGCCGGCGCGCGCGTGATGCTCGCGTCACAAGATCCCGGCACCGACGCACAACTAAAGGAAGTTCTGAAGGCGGTGCAGGAAGCGGGCGCCGACAAGGCCGAGCTTCGAGTTCAGGACGCCGGTATCCGCGCCGACTTGAGCGCTGCGATGGATCTCGCGGTCAAGAGCTTCGGCCGCCTGGACATCCTGGTCAACGCCCTCGATGCGCCGTGGTACGGTCCCGCCGATACCGCCGATGACAGCGCCTTCGATCAGGTGATCGACAACAATCTGAGGACCGTATGGATGTCGTGCCAGGAAGGCGCGCGGGTGATGCTGCGCGATGGGGGCGGCGCGATCGTCAACGTTAACTCGATCATTGCCCAGCGCGGCGTTGTAAACGCAAGTCTCTATTGCGCCGCGAAAGCGGCGGTGCTGAATCTCACCCGCGCATTCGCGATGGAATGGGCGCGCGCCGGAATTCGGGTCAATACGCTGCAGGCAGGATGGCTCGACGAACCGGCATCGCCTCTGAGCGTCGACCAGGAATTTCGCAACAATCTGCTCAAGTACCTGCCTGATAATCGGCCGGTCAAGGCCGAGGAGTTGGCGGGCGCACTTCTCTACCTCGTCTCGCCTGCGGCGGCATTCGTCACCGGCGAATCGATTACCGTTGATGGCGCCTTAATGTGCCGGGTTTAAGAGACGTGCCGCGTTCGAGGACGGGCGCGCACTGCTAGCGCCTTGCGATAGTGAACCCGTAATCGCCGCCGTCCCACGCATACTTGCGCATCACGCCGGCAATCTTGCGGCTTTTGATATCGGCATCCAGGCGCAACACACCTTTCTCTATCTCCTTTGAATCCGGCGCGTTGGCGAAGGTCGAAATTCCCGCCCGGACTTTCGGATCGAGATAGCGCTCGGGATGAAGTTTGCCGCAGTAGAGAAAGAAATCGCGCAGGTCTTCGCGGATATCGTAATTCTCGGTCGTTTCGATTTCGAAACCGGCGCGGCGCAGGAGTTCAGCCGCGTTGATGTGCTCATACTGCGCGATCACGCTCGCCATCGTTTGCGGAAAGTATTCGCAAAGCCAGAAATGGCGAAGCTGGTCCGCGGTATTGTTGAGCACCACGAACCGCGAACCATCCGCCAGCACCCGGCGCACCTCGGCAAACGCCGCGACCGCGTCATCCATGTGATGATGCACGAAAGTGCAGGTCGCGCCCTTAAATGCGCCGGCGCGAAACGGTATCGCCTCCGCGCGCGCATTCACGACCGGCATCGGCTCGCATTTCGCTCGCAGGCGCGAGAGCATCGTGCGCGAAAAATCGAACGCGGCAATTTTAATTCCCGCGCTGCGGAGCGCGATCGTGTAGTTGCCGGTGCCGCATCCGACATCCAGATGCCACGCGCCGGAAGTCGGATGCAGAAAATGAATCAGCCGCGACAGCAGATACGGATCCGCCGCGCGCGTAGTGTCGTAACCAATCCCGATCCGGTCGTAAAGGACCATCGTCGCGGAATCTTCCGCCACGATTTTTGCAGATCGCGCAACCGCGATCGAATTCAATCGCGCAAATCCTCTTGCGCGCCCACTCGAAGCCATGGTTTCGTCTTTATCGCGGCGACTTCATGCGCCGACATCCGGGAGCAGCACGTACCAGAATCCAGCATGAGCGCACATCCAGGCGATGAAATAATCGAGTTCTCGAATTTCTCTTCGATAATTACCGGCCAGGGGCAGTGGATGCCGGCCGGATTCCCGCTCGAAGACGGCGGCTTTTGGCAATACCAGGAGCCGAAGGCGGTAGTGATTATCCAGGACGGTTTTCTGCGCGTTGCCGCTGTGCCTTACACGCGCCGCAACGACAAGGTGCAGATTCTCGACAACGCCAAGCACATGTATTTCAGCACCCAAACTTTCGCTCCGCCCGAAGGCGGAACGATAGCATTCGAGCTTGATTTCGCCGCGACTATCGTCGGCGGACGTCCGGGCGATTTGTACGACGGGTTCGTATCGTTTAACGTGCTCGATTTTTCCACCGGCGCCGCGCTGGATTTTTTTGTCGGCAACGACACGATCGCGACCGTTTACGGCAAGCTGCCGTTTCCCGGCGTGCCGGACATAAGCCCCGCATCGGGACCGCGTTATTTCTGCCTATTCGAGGAAATACGCGGCGCAACCAGGCCGGGCCAACTGCATCACTTCGAGATCAAGTACGATTCGGCGTCCAACACCGCGGTTTTCTCAATCGACGGCAAGGAAGCGCGCCGCTATGAGAACGTGCCGTTCAAGCTCGGAGCTTGCACCCTAGCGCTCGGCCTCATGAGCGAGAAGGACATCTCCGCCGAGACCGGCAGCGTCTCCTGCCACGGGCAGGGCGCGATCGGAAAATGGGGCAATATCAGAATCTCGCGCGCCGCCGCGCGATAATCCGCATCAAGCGCGCGGGCGAAGCTTCAGAAAATCGGGATGCCGAAATGGATCGCCGGGTTTGAGCCGCGCCGCAAGCTTGGCGAACACAGACCGCGGAGCATCGCGATCTTCTCGACTGCTTTCGGCGACGCGAGCGGCGCTATTTTGCCGCTCTTCGTATGCTTCACGATCCGCCAACCGTCCTGACGGCTCGACCAGCACCAAACGCGGCGCGTAGGTCGCATCGGCGCCGAAAAATCGCAGCGATAACGTGCTCCGGCGCTGGCCCGGATGTGTCGGCGCGCCGCCATGCAGCATCTGAGTGTGGAACACCAGCACGTCGCGCGGCTCGACCGCCCACGATACGATATCCCACTTGTCTCGCGCAGCTTCGATTTCCGGCAGCCGCGGCAGAGTGCCGTCCGGATAAATCGGCGCGGTGTCGTCGTCCGTATCGAATCGCGATCCGTTGTAGAGCGTGCCGCGATGAGATCCGCGCACGAACTCAAGCGCGTTTTCCTTCGGCACCGGCTCGAAGCTGATCCAGATCACCGCCAGATCGTCGCCGTTTATCGGCAGATATGAGGCATCCTGGTGCCACGGCGTGCGGCGGCTCTCCCCGCCCTCTTTCAGGAACACCTGCTCATAGAAAAACCATACGTCGTCCGAGTTCCACAAGCGGGCGGCTAACTCCGGCAGCGGCGACCGCTCGAGCATCGGACGGTACGCCGCAACCGCATCGGGGTTTGCGAGATCCTGATAGAAGGTCGCGGCAGCATCCTTCGATGCGAATTTTGACGAACCAGGCCCCGGGTGCTCGATGCTCCAGTCGTACGCCTCGCGCGCGGCGGCAAGCTGACGTGAATCCAGCGCGCCGGGGATATACACGACACCATCTTCGTGAAACTGTTTTCTCAACCCATCAAGATCCGGAGTAGGCATATACACCTTGGTAGCGTATCCATCCGCTCGAGACACCAGTTGACCGTACAGGGCGCGCAGTTATCAAGTGTTGACGGCTCTTGCATCGGCCGCGCAGATGAACCGGCGCGCACTTTTCAATCGATTCGGCTGAGATTCAAGGAGAATTTTCGATGCGCTTTCTTTATGTAGACATCGACACGCTGCGCGCGGACCATCTTGGATGTTACGGCTATGCGCGCGAAACCAGCCCCAATATCGACGCGATCGCGCGGGGTGGAATTCGCTTCGAATCGGTCTACGCGTCAGACACGCCGTGCCTGCCCTCGCGAACCGCGCTTATAACCGGTCGCTTCGGAATTCATAACGGCGTCGTCTCACACGGCGGCACTGGCGCCGATCTCTTTGTCGAGGGGGCAGGGCGCGGCTTCCAATCGCGCACCGCGTACGCAAGCTGGGCGCGCAGGATGCGCACGGTCGGGATGTACACCGCTACGATAAGCACTTTCGGCGAGCGCCACTCCGCTTATCAATGGGACGCGGGATTCAACGAGGTCATCAATCTCGGCACGATGGGCATGGAGACCGCCAACCTAGTCGCGCCGCTAGCGCTCGAATGGCTCGCGCGTAACGGCCCTCGCGACAACTGGTTCCTGCACGTGCATCTATGGGACCCGCATACGCCTTATCGAACGCCCACGGACTACGGCGACCCGTTCAAGGACGATCCCGCTCCCGATTGGCTAACGGAAGAAATTCGTGAGCGCCACTGGCGGATGCCGGGGCCTCATTCGGCGCAGGAAACCACCGGCTTCAAGCCCGCTGGCGCTCAGGCCGCGCAATCAATTCCGCGCCAACCGCAGCAGGCCGCATCAGCCGCCGACGTGCGCAGGATGTTCGACGGCTACGACACTGGCATCCGCTATGCCGATGACCATATCGGCCGGTTGATGAACCGGCTCGCCGACCTCAAGGTGCTGGACGACACCGCAGTGATGATTTCAGGCGATCATGGCGAGACCCTTGGCGAACTCGGCATCTACTGCGACCATCACACCGCCGATGAATGCGTTTCGCACCTGCCGATGGT
>JASHOJ010000046.1 GCA_030041155.1 Candidatus Binataceae bacterium
TCCAGCACCCTTGAGAGCGCGTCGGTTTGCGACGCCTGGATAATCTTGAGCAGGCCTTCCAGCCGATGCGCTCGATCGTGCTCGCGGATTATCCGCGCGATCGCGCTTCTGGAAAGAGCTTCCAGCTTTAGATGCAGCGCGCGATCGATCTGCGCAAGCAGATCCTGCAGCGCGACCCGCGGCGACGGCGTGCCGAGCCGGTACCCGCAGGCGCATCGCGGCGTTACCTCGGGATGCAGCGCGCCCTCGCGATCGCATCGGACGACCGCTCGCGCTACCTCGTCGAGCCGCGAGCCAAACTCGGATCCAGCCGCCGGACCGAGCGTCGCGATTGCGTTCAGCCGCACCAGCGCATCGAATCTGCGGCGCACGTCCTCGGCCACAATCGCGAGGCGCTCCATCTCGGAGCGCCACTCGGAATGGGCGGCGGAGTAAAGCTGCGCGTAAGTCCATTTGAATTTCTGGAAGCGCGCCTCCAGCGCGTCGAGACCCCGCGGCGCGTCGGCAAGGGTACGCGGCGCCAGCTCCGCGAGCAGCAGATGACATTCGGTCTGGAGCGCGGCAATTTTCGGATCGCGCGCGAAATCGTCGTCGCCAGGAATCTTAAGCGCTGTATCCCGCGCGAATTCGCGCATCGCGCGCATCCTGGGCGCCACTTCCGCCGCCGCGGCGAGTTTTTCATACGCATTGATAACCGCGGCCGCCGCGGAGCGCCGCTCGGGGTCAATCGCGGTCTCGATCAGGAGCGCAGGTCCGCCCTCGGCGAGCCGGGCGTAGTCCGCGAGGACCTTTGACTGCTCCGGCGGCATCGCGAGGCTCGCCTCGCCAAGCGCCGCGCGCAGAACGCTTTCGACGCGATGCGCCTCTTCCACGGCAAGGGCCAACGCCTCGGCCAGCGCGGCGCTGCCTGCCGTCAGCGACGCGCCGCTTTCTGCTCGCGGCAGCGAGGGATCGAAGCGCATCGCCAGCGCGAGCGCGGAATTGTATCGGGCGATTTCCGGTGCGCCGGCCGCCTGAGGCTCGAAGCTTACCGCACCGTCCGCGGCAACCCGCACCACACCTTGCGAGCGCTTCTCAAGCCGCTCGAGCATTTCGAGCAGCGCGGGATCGCTCCATGACGCATCCGAATCGTGCGCCGCGAGAATCGGAAGCCGCGCGCGCAGCGCGGCAAGCGCAATCGGCGCCGCGCCGATAAGCGCGCGCTCGACGGCAATGGTCGCGATAATTTCGCGCCCGAGCTGGCGCTGATTTCGCTCAAGCGGGACAATCGCAGCCTCCGCCGCCAAAAGCGCCGCGCGGGCCGAATTTCCAAGCCGCGCTTCGATCATCGACGCAATCACAACGCTGTCCATCAGGTCGGCGGGATAGATAAGCCGCCGGAGGTGTGCCTCGTCGAGCGCGGCGGCGATCGCTTCGCGCGCAAGATGCGCCGCCTGCGCGATGGTCGCGCAAGGTCCCGCAAGCTCCGCGATAAATTTCGCGGTCAGGGGATGAAACGGGAAGATTTCCGCCGGCTCGAAGCCGCCGAGGTCCAGGCCGGCGTACAAATCCGCCGCCTGGGTGCTATCGTGAAGTATCCGCGAGCGCTGAATCGCGACACTGGCGGTTTCGTGCGCGCCTTCCGGCGCGACCGTCAGATTGGTTGCGGGAAGCGGAGCCGCAAGCCGCGAAGCGATGAACGTGTCGAGCCTCACGATCGAATTTTTTGCCGCAAATTCGCCCGCGGCGCGCAGAAAATCCGCGGGTATCTCCGCCTCGGAGGCGGAAAAATCGATCGCGAGGATACAGGCGCGAATTCCGACCCGCCGCGCGTGCTCCATCGCAAGCGTCAGCGCCTGTGCGCCGCCAACTTCAAGCCAGAGCGAAGACTGATCGCGCGGCGCGCCAATTTTCTCCGCGATCGTGCCGAGCACCGCCGCTTCGATCTCCGCGCGCAGCATCCGTCCGGCAAGCTCGATTCCGCAGACCAGCCGCCGGCCCGCCGCCGCGACTGGAGCTTTATCGGCCAGCGCCAGGATGTAATTCAGGAAATGGGTTTTACCGCATCCCGCGGGTCCGCCGATCCAGAACAGCGCTCCCTTGTCAGACAGGAGATGCCGATTGACATTCTGCCATGAGCGCTCGGCGGCGCGGGTCATCACAAATCCGGAGACCGTTTCCTTTTGCGGGGTGGTCTCGAGCTCGACGCGCTCGGCCACTTTTGGCAGGAGAGTTAACGGATCGTGGGCATGGCGTGTGCCACCCGATGTCGCCATGGAAACAATTTAGCAGGGATTGATGACTACTGGCCACACGACGCCTTTGCGTTCTGGCTTGTGGCGTTTGGCTATGATTGGCATCGGAGCGCGATCGGGGGGATCTTTCGACTCGCGCAACGCTCGCTCAGGATAACACGGGCGGCGTAACAGGAGAAACCCGGCGATCGCGAGAGTGATTGGATTCCCGGCGATATCTGACCCTCACCCAGCGCTTCGCGCCGACCTCTCCCCACACTGGGAGAGGTTCTAGACAGCGGTCAGATCACGCCGGAGGAGCGCAGGCGCGCGAGTTCCTCAGCTTCGATGCCGATCGACGCCAGCACTTCCGCGGTATGCTCGCCCAATTGCGGCGGTGGGCGCATCGTGGCCGCGTCGGGCTGCGCCGCGTCGGAAAGCTTGATCGGCGATCCGACCACGCTGACTTCGCCGCGAGTCGGATAGCAGCTCTCAACCAGCATCCCGCGCATTCTGGTCTCGGGATCGGCCAACACTTCATCGACGGTCCGCACCGGAGCGCATGGAACGCCGGCCTCTAGCAGCATCGCGATAAGATCGTCGCGCTTAAGCGTGCGAGTGAACGCCACGACGATACCGTCTACCTCGTCGGCGATCTTAAGCCGGGTCGCGTGCGAGGCGTAGCGCGGATCGGCGAGCAGATCTTCCCGCCGCATCATCCGCGCGACGGTTTTCCAGTGCGCCTCGGTCAGGCAGAAGATGAGAATCTCGCTGTCGGCGGTCGGATAAATGTTGGTCGGACACGCTCCCCAATGCCGATTGCCCAGGCGCTTGAACTTGAGTCCTTGCAGCGCGGGCGCGCTGGCGCTGGTGAGCGCGGGAATCGCCACGTCGAGCATCGCGACTTCGACCTTCTGGCCACGGCCGGTCTTCGCCCGCTGAAGCAGCGCCGCCAGGATGCCGCTCACCAGATGGCTGCCGGTGCCCATGTCGATAAAGGTGGCTGAGGTTTTCACCTTCGCGTCGGGAAAGCCGGTGATACTGATGAAGCCGGACGAAGCCTGGATCGTGTTGTCCATCGATCCTAGCCGGGCCCATCGGCTGTTCGAGCCGTAACCTTTGCCTGACGCGTAGATGAGGCGCGGAAAGCGATCGCGAATCTGCTCGTAGCCAAGCCCGAACGACTCCATCACGCCGTCGAGATAGTTTTCCACCAGCACGTCGGCGCGTTCGATAAGCTTGAGCGCGATTTCCTGAGCGCGCGGATTTTTGAGGTTCAGAGTGACCGATTTCTTGTGCGCGTTGAGCATCAGAAAGGAGTAGCCGACTCCGCCCGGAGAATCGGGGCGGCGCAGCACCTCGCCGGTTTTGGGCGGTTCGATCTTGATCACCGCCGCGCCCATGTAGGCGAGCTGCATAGTGGCGTATGGCGCGGCATAAACCTGTCCGAAATCGATTACCCGGATATCGTCGAGCGGCAGTGTCATCGTCACGCTTCCCCTTCGCGGTTTTCGCGATCGATCATCGGTCAGCGCAGGAGGGTGCGCGCGATCACCATCCGATGCACTTCGGAAGGTCCTTCGCCGATCCGGCGGATGCGCGCCTCGCGATACCATCGCTCCAGCGGAAATTCCTTGCTGACGCCGTAGCCGCCGTGAATCTGCACCGCGCGATCGATGACGCGGCCCAGCACCTCGCTGGAGTAGAGCTTCGCGATTGACGCCTCGGTGCGAAAATCCTCGCCGCGCTCGGCTTTCCACGCGCCATCCCAGGTGAGCCAGCGCGCGGCGCGCAGCTCGACCTCCGAGTCCGCGAGCATCCACTGCACCGCCTGGCGGCGCGACAACAGCTCGCCGAAGGTGCTGCGATTCTTGGCGTGCTCGATCGCCATCCTGAGCGCCGCCACTCCGACGCCGACGTTGCACGCGGAATAGGGAAAGCGCAGGCGGGTCAGAAGATCGAGCGCGAGGTTCAGCCCTTGCCCTTCTTCGCCGAGCCGGTTTTCCATCGGCACCACGCAATCCTCAAACGAGACTTCATTGGGAATCGCGGAGGTGCGAAGGGTGCGAATCGGGCGCGGAGTGAAGCCCTTGGTTCCCTGGTCGATAATGAACGCGGTGATTCCCTGGCGGCCAGCTTTCGGATTGCTGCGGGTGAACACCACGCCCCAATGCGCCTCATGCGCGTGCGAGATGAAAATCTTGGTGCCGTTCAGGACATAGGAATCGCCCTGGCGCACGGCGCGGCATTGGATCGCGTTTGCGGGATCGGATCCGCCCGAGGGCTCTGTGATCGCAAAGAAGGTGTGCCAGGCGTTCTTGATAGTGCCGACTGCGTATTTTTCGATCTGGCTTTGATTGCCGGCCCAGATAACCGGCGGCGGATTGCGGCCGAAAACGCCGGCGCCGGGATTATAGAGGCCCATCCGATGCTGCGCCATCTCCTCGGTGAGCAGGCACATCGCAAACGTGCCGAGACCGCCGCCGCCGTATTGTTTGGGCGCGCCCATGCACCACATGCCGGCGGACTGCACCTTTTTCGCAAGCCGCCAGTATTCGTCTTCGGGAATCTCGGCCGCGTCCGGATCACATTTTGCCTCGATCGGGATGATCTCGTCGCGGATGATGCGGCGGACTTGATCGCGCAGCGCGCTCAGCTCTTCGGGAATCTGATAGCCGTCGTTCATGGCGGACGCTCCTCTTCAGCTCCTGGTTAGCTCTGGGTTTTGTCGCTGCGAAGCCCGCGCCTGAGAGCTTCGAGCCATAGCTCGCGAAGATATTCAAACTGATGCTCGCCCCATGTGCCGCGATACTCGGGCGCGATGTCGCGCATGTGCGAAACCGCGGCGTTCATCCGATCGATCGCGGACGCGCCACCCTGCAGGCGCCCGGCAGCGGCGCTGAACTTCGCGGACAGATAATCCGCGAGCGTATCGGTTATCTCGGCGCTGTAATGCCACAGCTTCCTTTCCGCGGCGGCGAGCTTACAACGAGCGGAGCGCCCGATCGCCTGCGCGGCGGCCTCAGCTTCTTCAAAGGCGCGCGCCGCTTCCTTTAACTCGGTGATTTTGCGCACTGACTGGCATCGGCCGATTCGCGGATGCATCACGTCGCCGTAATCGAGCACCAGGCGCGAGGCGTGCTCGACCGCCCGGTACGCGCGCGCCATCGCCTGCGAGCACGCGGGATGCCGCCCGCGCGCAGCGTCTTCGAGCGCAAGCTCCGGATCGAAGTTCACGTCGCTGGCGCATCGCACAAACGTCTCGAGGTTCACCGGATAAGCGAGGGTGCTGAATGCGCCGAACGTCAGGCAGGTGATGCTGTCGATGCCGAGCGACTTGTAGGCGCGCAGATCGCGCGCGATGGTGGCGGGAGTTGCGAACGAGAGGCCGCCGAACAGGATCGAGTCGGCGTAATATTCGAACACGTGCGCGCGCCCGTCGAATATCTCGATATAGCGGCGGAGCGAGTCGAACAGCGCCGGATTGCGCTCGCAGTCCGGGTCATCGATCGCGTGCGAATAGCATCGCTCGCGCGGCGCCCATTCGACCCACACGTTAGATTGCGGACGCAGATCCGGATGCGGCTCGATGGTGTCGTGATAGGCGAGATACGCGACCGGCGGCGCGCCGTCTTTGCGCTCGGCCAGCGACTCTGCGATGGCATTGACCACCTGCATGTACTGAAGCTGCGGCGGCAGCTCGCGGCAATCGCCGCAGTGGCACCATGCGCCGTGCGATACGTCCGCGCCCCAGATATGAAGCAGTTCATTTTCAGGAAATTCGGAGACATACGCCAAAGCCGCGGAGCGAACCAACTCCACCGCCTGCGGATTAGAGACGCACAGGTTTCCGGACGCGAAGCGCTGGCCATGATTGTCGGCGGGAAACATCGAAGGGCTGGCCGCGAATTGTTCGCGCGGGAGCAGGATCTGCAGGACATGCCCGCCATACTCGGCCGCAATTCCGTAGTCCTTGTAGAGCGGCACGATCTCGCCGATTCGAAGCTGGCTGTCGTGCGCGTGGCGGATGTAGGAAAAGGCATTGATCCCGCGCCGGCCCATCCAGGGGATGAATTCGCGATCATGCCTGAGATGCGCCGCCAGCCGCTCCGGCGTCCGGTAGTTCCAAGTCATGATGTCTGAGACGAAGCCGCGGCGTCCAAACGACGGCGTCAGCGAAAACGAATCCAGCGCCGAAAGCCGCGAGCGATCGATGCGCGGATACTCGGGCGCGACTCCGGGGGCAAATCGCGCGCCCAGTTTCTGAAGCGTCGCGGTCGCGCCATGCAGCAACCCACGCGCGCTGCCGGCGCGGATGCTAATCGCGGCGCCATCGTGGCGCTGGACCGCGAATGAGTCCTCCAGAGGCCGCTTGCCGCGCGCGACTCCAATCTCGCTTCGGGGGTCAAGCACGATCCTCAATTCGCGCGGTTCGAGCGTCTGATCGGACCCGATCCGGATCGTGTTCGCGGTCCCGCCGTGCATCATTCTGTGCAGTCCGCCCGCCAGCTCCGCCGCGGCGGTCATCACGACCTTGCTTTCGTCGCCGGACAACGCAAGCTTATCGCCCGAAGCCGCAAGCCGCGCGAAATCGGGCATAATAACCCGCGGACTCTGAGCGGTCCGGGTGCGCTTTGACGCCATAATCACTCGCTCCAAACCCAACTGAGTGACGCCGTTCCCCCTCGTTTTTCGGCGCGATTCAGGATGATAACATGATGCGATGGAATTGTTACCGGCGCCGCGGGATTGAGATCAGCGCTGTGCAAAGTGGTCAGGACATTTTTTAGCGGATTAATAAGCGCTTCAGGCGCTTCGCGACGATCCCTCGGCTCGCGCAGCGCTCGCTCGGGACAAACGAAGAAAAGAGAAGCTACGAGAAGACAGGCAGAGAGAATCTAAAGTGTCACTTAAGTATTCCGCGCACGTGTCTATTGTCATCCCGAGCGAAGGCATTCCGTTGCCGAAGTCGAGGGATCGGCGCGAAGCGATTCACAAACTCGCGCGCCTCGCCCAATAAGTTCCGATGCCCAGTCCCAACGAGATCCTGGCCGAACTTAAGAAGGTAAAGTATCCGGGCTTCACGCGCGACGTGGTGTCATTCGGCATCATCAAGGACATCGAGGTCGCCTATGCGGGCGTCACCGTGATCATAGCGGCGCCGTCGGCCAAGCCCGAGGTGATTCACAAGATCGCGGAAGACGTGAAGCAGGCGGTTGGCGCGATGCCGGGGGTGCCGAAGGTCGAGGTCAAGCTTGAGCGGCCCGCGGCGGATACTCAGGCGCGCCCGCAGCCGTCGATTGCGCGAAAAAGCCTGCCCGGCGTCCGGCACATCATCGCGGTTGCGAGCGGAAAAGGCGGAGTCGGAAAATCCACCGTCGCGGTGAATCTGGCGATCGCGATGCGCGGGCTCGGCTGGCGTATCGGCCTGATGGACGCGGACGTGTACGGCCCCAGCATCGCGATGATGGTGGGGATGGAGGCGCCGGTGTCGCTGACTCAGGAGCGGCGCATCATCCCGCTTCAGCGCTTCGGCATCAAGTACGTCTCGATGGCGATGTTCATCAATGACGAGACGGCGGTTATCTGGCGCGGACCGATGGTGACGAAGCTGGAGACCGAGTTTCTGTTCAACGTCGAATGGGGCGAATTGGATTGCCTGGTGTTGGATCTTCCGCCCGGAACCGGCGACGCGCAGCTTACGATCACGCAGCGGGTCGAGCTCGATGGCGGAATAGTGGTGACGACGCCGCAGGAGATCGCGCTTATCGACGTCAAGCGCGGCGCCGAGATGTTCCGCGAGGTGCGAGTGCCGGTGCTCGGCGTGGTCGAGAACATGAGCTATTACCTGTGCCTGCGATGCTCGAAGCGGCATGAAATCTTCTCGCACGGCGGCGGCGCGCGCTACGCGGCGGAGCTTGGAGTGCCGTTTCTCGGCGAACTTCCGCTGGTTCGCGCGCTGCGTGAAGGCGGAGACTCGGCCAGTCCGCTTGCGGCGCTTAACCCGGCGCATCCGGTCAGCGCCGCGTTCAAGGAAATCGCGGCCAGCGTGATCGAGCGGTTGGACGCACCGCGCGGCCAATAGATCCAGGTGGCGGACGCACCGAAAATCTCCCTCATCACGATCACTAAAAACGAGGAAGAGCTAATCGGCCAGTGCCTCAAGAGCGCATGGTTCTGCGCCGAGAAAATCGTGATCGATTCGTTCTCGACCGATCGCACGGTCGAGATCGCGCGCGCGGCGGGCGCCGACGTAACTCAGCATGAGTTCACCGATTATGTGACGCAGAAGCAGATGGCGCTGGATCGCGCGAGCGGAGACTGGGTGCTGCTGATGGATGCCGACGAGCAGGCGACTCACGCACTCGGCGAGGAGATCCTGCGCGCGTTGAGCGATGCGCGCGGTATCGACGGCTATCGGATTCGACGGGTGCTCTATCATCTGGGGCACTTCTATCCGCACGGAATCTATCCCGATACGCCGGTAAGGCTGTTTCGGCGCGAACGCGGCCATATCGGCGGACTGGATCCGCACGACAAGGTGGTGGTCGAGGGAAAGATCGGCCATCTCAGCGAACCGATTCTCCATTTCAGCTACCGCGATGTGGCCGATCACGTGGCGACGATCAATCGCTTCAGCACCCGCGCTGCGGCGGAGAAGCGGCCGACGATGTTCACAGCATTCAAGATGATCGCGAACCCGGCGTGGCGCTTTTTCAATTTTTACGTGATTCGCGGCGGTTTCCGCGACGGCGGACGCGGACTGTACGCGGCGATGACCGCGGCATTCTACGTATTCCTCAAATACGCGAAGATGTACGAACGGCGACTTCAGGAGCGTCATCCGCGCTGACTGCGAACGCGCGTCCAGTCCCTTCACTCCTCGAACATACCTGATAAGTTAGGCGGCACCAGATGAAACGGCTGCTGCTCTACGTCCGGCGCTATTGGTACTGGTACGCTTTTGGGATGCTCTGCACGCTCATCGCGTCAGCATGCGGCATGACGGTGTCTTATCTGAGCGGCGCCGCGATCAACGCGATTCAGGCGCATCACGCGCAGACTTTCGCGACTCTTCGACGCCTGGGCCTTCCGGCCGCGGAGAACCTCAACCGAATCGTACTGATGCTGTGCGTAACCGCGCTTATTGGCGGGACCGCGCGCTGGTTCTCACGCTTTACGATCTTCAATACCGGGCGCGACATCGAATACGACATGCGCAACGACCTGTTCGTTCACCTGTCGCATCTCGCGCCCGACTTTTACGATCGACACAAAATCGGCGACCTGATGTCGCGGCTGGTGAACGACCTGACCGCGGTGCGGATGATGGTCGGGATGGGAATCGTCACCTTTGCCGACGCGCCGGCGACCCTGATGTTCGCGCTCGCCTTCATGCTGAGCGTAAGCGTGCGCCTTACGCTGGCGGTGCTGGCGCCATACGCGCTGATGCTGTTCGGGATCAAGCGCCTGTCGCGATCTCTGATGATGCGCAACCTCAAGGTGCAGGAGGGGCTCGGCGGGATCGAATCGAAGGTGCAGGAGTCGCTGGCCGGAATCCATGTGGTGAAGGCATACGCGCTGGAGCAGCACGAATCGGACTTATTCCGCAAATCCAACGACGAATACAACGAACTCGGGATCGCGCTGGCGCGGCTGCGCGGCGCGATGTACCCGATGATCCGCGGAACCTCGGCGGTCGCGATTATGATCGTGCTTATCTACGGCGGATCGCTGGTCCGGCAGGGAGTGCTGGAAATCGGCACCTTGGTCGCGTTCATGGGCTATCTCGCCAAGATGGCGTGGCCGGTCACCTCGATGGGCTGGATGATCTCGATCTATCAGCGCGCCAAGGCCGCGATGAAGCGGCTCAACGAGATCTTCTCCGAACCGCCGAAGGCCGGCGAGCTGGAGGACGGCGGCATGCGACTGGAGGCGCGCGGCGCGATCGAATGGGATCACGTCTCGTTCAGCTATTTCGAGAGAGACAAAGCACCGGGATTCGTCGCGGCGCAGCCACGCGCGGGAATGTCGGAAGGCAATGGGGATGAAGCGATCGCGAACTCAGGCCGCGACGGAGCGGACGGGCGCTATCCGTACGCGCTGCGCGATGTGTCGGTGAAGGTGCCGCCGGGCGGCAAGCTCGCCATCGTGGGGAGAACCGGCGCGGGAAAATCGACGATGGTGAAGCTGCTCGCGCGGCTTATCGAGCCGACCAGCGGGCGAATCCTGCTCGACGGCGCCGATATTCGCACCCTGCCGCTGCATTCGCTGCGCAAGACGCTCGGGATGGTGCCGCAGGAGCCAATTCTGTTCTCGGACACGCTCGCGCGCAACATCGGATTCGGCAATTCCGACGCGCCGCGCTACGAGATCGAGGATGCGGCGCGGATCGCTGGACTCGACCCCGACGTCGCCGCGCTGCCGAATGGCCTCGACACGGTGGTCGGCGAACGCGGGATGGCGCTGTCGGGCGGCCAGAAGCAACGCGCCACTATCGCGCGGCTTCTGACTTATCGGCCCGCGGTAGTGGTGCTGGATGACGCGCTGTCGAGCGTCGACACGGGCACCGAGAAATCGGTGCTGCAGAGTCTTAACCGGAGCGTCAGCGACCGCACCATGATCGTGGTTGCGCATCGCGCGTCCACGGTGCGCGACGCCGACGAGATCGTGGTGCTGGAGGACGGGATGATCGCGGAGCGTGGAACTCACGCGCAGTTGATGGCGCGGCACGGAATTTACGCCGAATTGTTCCAGCGCCAGTTGATGGAAGAGGAGCTGTCTCAGTACTGAGCGATGCAGGTTGGCGAGGAAAAGCAGCTTGGGCGCGCGCGCGACTTCGCGCTAATCAAGTTCGTCTGGAGCTTCGTGCGCCCGTACCGGACGCTGTTCCTGCTGTCGGTCATCCTGATGCCGATGAACTCGGCGTTCGCGCTCTCGCAGCCCTACATCATCCAGCTCATCATCGATCTGTTCCTGGTGCATCATCGCGTGGCGCCGCCGCACTGGCTGGAGGCGATTTTCCGCGCAACCGGCGGCGGCAGCCTGCTAAAGATGGGCGGGATCTATCTGATCCTGGTCATCGGCGAGTTCGCGACCTATTACGCGCAGTTCAACCTGACCGTGATGGTCGCGCAGTATTCGCTCTCCGACCTCCGGCTTGCAGTGTTCAACCACGTTGAGCGGCTGCCGATGTCATTTTTCGATCGAACGCCGCTTGGCCGGCTGGTGAGCCGGATGACGACCGATATCGACGCGATCAACGATATGTTCGCGTCCGGATCGCTGACCGTGTTCGTGGACGTGATGACCATGATGGGCATCGTTGTCATCATGTGGTTCAAGAGTCCGCATCTGGCACTGTGGGCGCTGATCGCGATCCCTCCCCTGCTCCTGTTCATCAACATCTTTCGGGTGCGGGCGCGGGTGGTTTATCGGCAAATTCGCGAGCGGCTGGCCGCGGTCAACGCCTATCTTTCCGAGTCGCTGGCGGGCATGACTGTTATCCAGCTTTTCACCCGCGAGCGAGCAAGCCGCGACGAGTTCGACGTGCTGAATGTCCGCAGCCGCGACGCGCAGATGACCGCGAACATCTATGAGACCGGATTGTTCGCAGCAGTGGACACGACCGCGTCGATCACTATTGGACTGATCCTGTGGGCGGGCGGCGGCGAAACGCTGCATCATCTGATAACGCTGGGCACTCTGATTGGCTTCATGCAGTACGCACAGATGTTTTTCATGCCGCTTCGGGAAATCTCGAACAAATACACCGCGATGCAATCGGCGCTGGCGGCGGCCGAGCGGATTGAGCAGTTGATGGAAGAGCCGCATACGATCGCGAATCCCTCCTCGCCGCGGCTGCCGCGTTCGAGCCAAGGCGCGATCGCTTTCGATCACGTAGATTTTGAATACCGTCCGGGCGAGCCGATTCTGAAAGATGTTTGCTTCACGGTTGAACCGGGCAGAAAAATCGCTATTGTTGGGCCAACCGGATCCGGCAAGACCACCATCATCAAACTCCTTAACCGGTTCTATGACGTGACGCGGGGCCGCATCCTGGTCGACGGGGTCGACGTGCGCGAATGGGATTTGCGCGCGTTGCGCCGCACGATCGGGCTGGTGCAGCAGGACGTGTTTTTGTTCGCTGGGGACGTAATGGAGAATATCAGGCTTGGATTAGACGAACTGGACGATCGCCACGTCCGCGACGCCTTGCGCCGAGCGCAGGCGCTGCGTTTTGTCGATAAACTGCCGAACGGTGTCGCTGAGCAGATTCGCGAGCGCGGCTCAAACCTGTCCACCGGTCAGCGGCAACTGCTCTCATTCGCGCGCGCGCTTGCCTATAACCCGCGCATCCTGGTGATGGACGAGGCCACCTCGAGCGTCGACAGCGAAACCGAGCGCCTGATTCAACTTGCGCTAGACGAGCTTTTGGCCGACCGCACGGCGGTGGTGATAGCGCATCGCCTCTCGACTATCGAGCGCGCGGACCGGATCATGGTGCTGGCAAACGGCGTGGTGCGCGAAAGCGGCACTCATGCGGAGCTGCTCGCGTTGCGCGGGCTATATTACCGTCTGTTCGAGTTGCAGTATGCGGCGTCGGCGGAAGCGGAGAGCGAGGCGGCCGGCTGACGTGGCGTATCGAATAATCCTAAATCATCTGGTGCCCGCTTTTCTCGTGATTGCGGCTGCGCTTGCGCTAGCCGGATGTTACGAGACGCACGCCGCTTACGAGGAAGCACGCCTGCTCTGCAACCGCACGCCGATTTCGACCGTGCTCGAAAAAGACGATCTTTCGCCGGACGTGAAGGGCAAGCTCGAAACCGTGCTGAGCGTCCGCGAATACGCCCAGCATCAACTGGACCTCAACGTCGGCGGCGCATACACCTCGGTCGCGCGGGTTGATGACGGCGCGATCGTGTACGTGGTGATGGCGGCGCCGCGCGATTCTCTAAAGCCCTACACCTGGTGGTATCCGATCGTCGGGTCGGTGCCATATCGCGGCTACTTCAAGGAAAAAAACGCGATTGCCGAGGCGCACGCGATGGAGAAGCGCGGCTATGACACTATGGTGCGACCCGCGGTGGCGTTCTCCAGCCTCGGCTTTTTCGACGATCCGCTGCTGACCAATCTTCTTGAACTGGATCGCGTCGAGCTGGCCGGGGTGCTGATTCACGAGATGTTCCATCGCACCTACTATCTCGCGGGCGACGCGATGTTCAACGAATCGGCGGCCAATTGGGTTGGATGTGTCGGCGCGATCGGCTTTTTCTCGGCGCGGGAGGGCCAGTCGTCATCCGCCGCGGCTGAGGCCAGATCGATCCTGGAAAGCAATCTTGAGTTCGGCGATTTCCTGTTTACCGAGCAGGCGCGCCTGCTCAGGATTTACGACAACCAGAATCTTACGCGCGCGGAAAAGCTGAAGCAGCGCAAGGTCGCCTTCGCCGCGATAAAGGCCGACTACCTGGCGCTCGAGCCGAAACTGTCGGGTATCGAGAAATTCGACCTCGACAAGGAACCGCTAAACAACGCGGTGCTGGTGAACTACCTTCTTTATTTTCACGACCTGCGCAACTTCGCCACCCTGGATCAGATGAATCACGGCGACACTCAGGCGACTATCGCGCAGATAATAAGTATCGCAAAAGCCAATCCCGACGACCCGTTCTATGCTATCTGGCAGCGAACGCGCGGCCCCAGTCTGGCGCGAAAGTAATGGGATGTGGCGCGCGCTCTAGTCCGAGAGCGCGCGCACAATTCGATCGGTGAGATCGTTTTCATAACCGCCGAAGAAGTGATCGGCGCCCTCGATCAGCTCGATCCGAGCGTGGCCGCCCGCGTCTTTCGCGATTTGCTCCAATCCCGAACGAGGCGAAAAGTCGTCGCGATCGCCCGAAAGCATCAGCAGGGGCTTTCGCGCCGCCAGCCGCGCGCGCGAAACGATCATTGCAATCGGTAAGGCGACCGCGACCACCCGATCCACTAGAGGCTCCGTCTGGCCGGCCCGAACAG
>JASHOJ010000321.1 GCA_030041155.1 Candidatus Binataceae bacterium
GCCGAGCCCAGCGCGGTGCTCGCCTATGTCGATGCGGCGATTATCGACCGAGACAAGCGGGTTACGCGCGAATCGAGCGTTGCCGCTAATCGCTCGCGCGCTCCGGAAATGTCGGATCTTCTGGCGCACATATGGCCTATCGTGCCCAGCGCCGCGGTTATTCGGCGCACCGCATTCGTTGCCGCGGGCGGATTCAACGAGCGGCTTCGCTCGTGCGAGGACATCCACTTCTGGTTGCTTGCTCGCGAACAGGGCTGGTTCATCTTCATCCCCGATGCGCTGGTTGCGAAGACCGAGCACTCGCTTTATCCAAAGGTGCTGGAACGAGATCCCGGCGCGCGCGATTTCATTATCCTGGTGCGCGATCGTTATGGGGCGCGCGGCGCAGGACTGATCGGCGAATTCCGCCATCTGAAGGCGCGCCTGCTGGAGCGATGCGCGGTGGAAGCGGCGGCCGCGGGCCGCAGCGGCGATGCGCGGCGATGCCTGCTGCGCGCGCTCGCATACGAGCCCGCAAGGCTTCGCAACTACGCGCGATTTGCAAAAAGCCTGATGACGCGGCAATCGCAGGCAACGCAAGCCGCCGGAGACTAGGGTGGCGGCTCGGATCTCGGTAATCATCCCGTGCTACAACGGCGTTGCGACGGTATCGCACGCGATCGACAGCGTGATCGCGCAATCGCGAGGTGATTTCGAGATCGTTGTCGTGGATGACGGCTCGCGTGACGACTCGCTTCAGGTGCTCGAGCGCTATGCGGACCGGATAAAATTACTGCGGCAGCCAAATCGCGGGCCATCGGCGGCGCGCAACCTGGGCGTGCGCAACTCAAGCGGCGAGTACCTTGGCTTTCTTGACGCCGACGATTTATGGCGCCCCGAGTTTCTTGAACGCACCGCACAGGTGCTCGACACCGATCCGCAATGCGCTCTGGTTTATACCGATCTGCAGCTCGCCGACAGCCGCGGCGCGATCATGAATGCGCGCTTGATCGGCGATCGCGGCGTTCCGACAGTGCAGGACATGGTCCGCGAGCTGTGGCCGATCCTGCCCAGCTCGGTGCTGATGCGCCGGCGCGCCTTTGACGCGGCGGGCGGTTTTCCCGAGGCGCTGACCAGCTTTGAGGACGTGTTTTTCTGGCTGCTGGTGAGAGAGCAGGGCGCCTTTCGCTATGTCAATGAGGCGCTGGCGGTGTGGCGCTTCGCGCTGTTTCCGGCGCCGCTCAAGCTGGGCGGCGGTCAGGAGGAGGCGAGCGCGATCTTCGATCGCATGGTCCGGGAGCGCTACGGCCAAAGCGGCCTGCCGCATGTACGTGCTCGCGCACGCGCACCGCGCAGTATCCTGGGCTATATCGGATTGCAGGCGCTGAGCGACGGCGACCGAGCGCTTGCGCGGCGCGCATTCGCGGCGTCGCTTAGAATCGATCCGCTGCGAATTCGCAATTATCTGCGTTACGCGCGCACCTATCTGCCCATGTCGGCGGCGCGTGCGCTTTCCAGCCGGGCATCTAGGAGATCGCGTGCTCGAGGAGCGGATACCGGAGAATCGCATGCTCAATGACCGGCTTGGCTCATGCGATCATGCCCTGATAGGTTCGCGTCGGATGCGTTTTAAGTCGTTGCATGGCGGTATCGAGAATGGCTGAGAATCGGCGGATGCCTGATTTTATCGGCGTGGGGCCGCCGCGCACCGCGACCACGTGGCTGTATGAAATGCTGCGCGGGCACGCCGGATTTTCCGCTTTTCGAAAGGAAACCGACTTCTTCACCCGCTTCTATGGGCGCGGCATCGATTGGTATCTGAAATATTTCGAGCACTGCGAGCGCGAGCTTCCGATGGGCGAGTTTTCGCCCCTCTATTTCGCCTCGGATGACGCGTGCGGTCGGATTGCGCGGGATATTCCGCGATGCCGAATTATTTGCTCGTTCCGGGATCCGGTCGATCGCGCGTGGTCGCATTGGCGTTTGATGGTGCGAAATCTGTGGACACGGCTGGATTTCGAGGAAGCCGCGGCGCGGCATCGCGATATTCGCGAATCCAGCCGCTACGGTCATTATCTGGAAAAATGGATCGCGGCGTTCGGGCGAGACAACGTTCTGATTCTCTTCTACGAAGATCTGGAGCGCGACCCGCAGGCGTTCGTCGATCAAGTTTCGCGTTTCATCGGCGCGCCGGCATTCTCGATCGCCGGTCTGGAGAAGAGCGGCAGCCGTGTGCATACAGTGGATTCGCGTCCACGCCATCCTCGAGTCGCGCGTAATGTTCGCAATCTGATCGCCTGGCTAAACGATCGCCGGCACCATCGCGCCGCTGCCGTCGTGCGCCACAGCCGTCTGTGGAAATTCTGCTTCGAAGGCGGACCTCCATTTGAGCGTCCGACGCCGGAGGCTGACATGCGGCTACGGATAAGGCTTGCGCCGGAGATAGAGATACTGGAGCGGCTCACCGGGCGCGATCTTAGCGAATGGAAAGCGCCGACAGGCGCTTATCAAAGGCAAAGCTCGGGCGAAAATAAATCCGCCCGAGCTTGATTGTCGCGTCGCCTCGATCAGGCGTTGGCTTTGCGCAGATGCCGATAGGCGCGGCTTTCACCCAGCCCGTACCGATTGAGCATCCTGTACACAGTGTAGCGAGAGACTCCCAGCAGTTCAGCCGCGCGATGGCAGTTGCCGCCGGTTGCCTCGAGCGCGCGCAGCAGCGCGATTTTCGAGGCCTCGCGAATGACCGCATCGAGCGCGTAGGGCCACGATTGCTTCTCCGATCTCTCGACCGGCGCCGGCGCCTCGTCGCTAATCAGGTCGTTCAGCATCGCCGCGGATTCGAGCGCTTTCGAAGCGGCATCGCCTCCGCCCAGCGCCCCCGCCGCGTCGGCCAGATGCTCCGGCAGATCTTCCGCAAGCAAGGTCTCGGTTTCGGTGAGGATAAGAGCGCTCTCGATAGCGTGCGCCAGCTCGCGCACGTTGCCGGGCCATGAGTAGGCCATCAACACGTCGAGCGCGCCGCGTTGAACCTGCGCGACGTGTTTTCCAAACAACCGGTTATAGTGCTCGACAAAGTGGGCAACGAACGCTGGAATTGCGTCGCGCCGTTCGCGCAGCGGCGGCAGATAAACTGCCGCGGTGTTCAGCCGATAGAACAGGTCGTCGCGAAATTCTCCCGCCTTTACCATCGCGCGCAGATCGCGATTAGTCGCCGCGACCAGTCGGATATCGACCTTATGGCAATGAGTCGATCCGACCGGCTGAACCTCGTGGGTTTCGACCGCGCGCAAGAGTTTGGGCTGAAGCTTGAGCGGCAGCTCGCCGATTTCGTCCAGGAACAGCGTGCCGCCGCTCGCGGATCGAAAGTAACCGAGCGAATCTTCCCGCGCGTCGGTAAATGCTCCCTTGACGTGGCCGAAAAGCTGCGATTCGGCCAGTGAATCGACCAGGTTGGAACAGTTAAAGGTCACGAACGGCCCATCCGGCACAGATCCGAGCGTATGCAGGGCGCGCGCGACCAGCTCCTTTCCGGTGCCCGATTCACCGTGGACCAGCACGGTGGCCTTGTACGGGCCAAGCCGAGCTATGGTTTTGAGAACCTTGCGCACCTGCGCCGACCGCACCACCATCCCGCCCATCCGCTCCGAACCTCTGGACAGCCTCTCCAGGCTGATAGGATCGGAACCGTTCCCGCCCACCTCGAAGCGCCGGTGCGTCGCTTGTGCGGAATTATCCAGTGTGTCCCCGCTCTGACGCATCGCTCATGTACTCCCCTCGGTGTCCCCGCCGCGAGATTACATTCTGTCGTGAAGACCAGAACTACAAGTTGTATGAAAACTATATAGAAAGACGCGAGTCGTGTGTCAAGCTGCACAAGCGGCGTATTTTGGACTGCGTTTAGCTGAGTTGGCTTTCTTTTGGCAGTGCCGTCGCGCTGTTGCTACGATGGCGGGAGCTATCGAGCGCTGGCACGCATGCAAAAGTGGCTCATCATGGGAGCGCGCCGGCGCGCTCCACCAGGCTTCGCTACATAGCTTTTTGCGATCAGCGCGATACAGTGGGTGCTGCAACATCGTAGCGGATAATGGATTGCGAATGATGCAGTTCGGATTATGCATCGCGGGTGATGATGCACGGCGGCAACAGTCCGGCGGCTCGCGCGGTCCTTCCAAAGCGCGCGAATCCCTGTAAGCATCGTGAACGCCGCAAGTGGGATGAGCCGTTAGCTCAGGCAGGTAGAGCATCTGACTTTTAATCAGAGGGTCCCGGGTTCGAGTCCCGGACGGCTCATTAAAACCTCGAAATTGCAGGATTTAATCAGATCTCTCGTCGAAAGAGGTTGATTCGGCTCCGGAGCGTCATGTGTACGCCGCAGGCTCCCCGCCAACGCGGCATCGGAATCACATTGTGAGTGCAAGATGGCGATGAAAGCGCGATCGCAAGAGCAGCGGCGCTACTTTTCTTGCGCGCGATCCGCAACGATGGGGCGCGGCGGAGAGGAACGAAGTGACGGAACGAGTCTCATTGCCGGACGGGACGGCCACAGGCGCGACCTCGAAGCATTTCGGGCGAGACTACTGGCTGGTGTTTGCGGCGAGCTTCCTGCTCGGATGCGAGGAGAACCTGTTCGTGCTGTTTCCCGCGTATCTGGCCGACATGGGCGCGACGCCGAGCGTTATCGGCGCGATGCTCGGGCTGGGTTCGCTCACCGCGCTTGTTTCGCGTCCTGGGGCAACCGCGGCTATCGGGCGGCGTGGGCGGCGCTCGACTTCGGTGTGGTTTCTGGTGCTGGACGCGATCGCGGTGATTCTATACGCGCCGTTACGCGGGCTTGGATGGGGATTATGGGCGGTCCGCGCGATCCACGGTGCTGTGGAGGGCACGGCGCGCGTGGCCTTATTCGCTATGGTATACGAGAGGCTTCCTGTGGATCGCCCAGGTCACGCGATGGCGCTCTTCAGCCTTTCCAGCGTGATTCCTGCGGCGCTGGCTCCATGGGGCGGCGAAGCACTGGTGCATCAGGCCGGCTTTGGCGCGTTCTTTATCGCGGGTGCAATTCTGCTTATGGGCTCGGCTGGGGTTACACGGGCAGTTGGCGACGAGCGGGCCGGAGGTTCCAAAGAAGGCGAGACGCGCGGCTTGGCCGCCTATCGCGTTCTGCTGACCGATGCTCGGCTGGTGCCGCTGTGGCTCGGCTCAGTGGTTTTCGCGATCGCAGTCACCGCACGCTTCAGCTTCGTGGCTCCCTTCGCGTATTCGAGCGGCTTACGTAGCATCGGATGGTACTTCCTGATGTGCGCGGCGGTGGCTGCGATCGCGCGCATCCTCGGGAGCCGCGTGCTCGACGCAGTTGGACTTGGGCGCGCCGTCGGTCCGGCGCTGGCAGTGCTTGCCGCGGGTACCGCTCTTATCGCCGGAACGCCTAGTGTTGCGATCCTGGCCGGCGCAGCACTGATCGGGGGATTGGGGCAGGGCTATTCTTACCCCGCGCTGTCGGCGCTGATAATCGCGCGCACGCCGCGTGAGCATGCGGGCTATTCGTCGTCGATATTCAACTCGATTTTCGACGCGGTCGGAATCGTCGGGCCGTGGCTACTGGGTTTGCTCGCCGAGGGCATCGGCTATAGGTGGATGTTCGCGGCAGCCGGCGTGATCGCGATGGTGGGTGCGGCTTTCGCCGTTCCGAGAAACGCCGGGACGGAAGACGATCGGGAACGAGCGGTTCTCAACCAGCAGCGGCAAAAGCAACGAGATGAAGCGTAGTGAGATCCGTTCGCGCCCGACGCGCGGCTCGATCGGGGGATGACGCATCTGTAGGGTCCATCATTGCCTACGGCTGCCCCAATCTTCTCAAACGGCTTTTCACCGGAGGCGCAGCGGCGGTAAACTCCGTGCTCGCGGTAACTCGAAACGCCGCGCGAGCATTTACTATATCGGAGAAGAATCATGCCAGACAATCGGCGCAGTAGGACGATAACCGAAGGCGTGCAGCGCTCACCAAATCGATCAATGTTGCGCGCGGTTGGCTTTGGCGACGGCGATTTCAACAAACCAATTGTAGGAATAGCGAACAGCTACAGCACCATCACGCCATGCAATATCGGGCTGGGCAAACTTACCGATCGGGCTGAAGCCGCAGTGCGCGCCGCAGCCGCGATGCCTCAGGTGTTCGGCACTATCACCGTCAGCGACGGAATCGCGATGGGTACCGAAGGGATGAAGTATTCGCTGGTCTCGCGCGAGGTGATTGCGGATTCGATCGAGACCGCCTGCAACGCCCAGGCGATGGACGGGGTGGTGACGATCGGCGGATGCGACAAGAATATGCCGGGCGCGATGATCGCTATCGCGCGAATGAACATCCCCGCGATCTTCGTCTATGGCGGCACGATCAAGCCGGGTCACCTGAACGGCCGCGATCTGACAATCGTCAGCGCCTTCGAGGCGGTCGGCGAGTTCAGCGCGAATAAGATCAGCGAAAATGAGCTGCTCGCGGTTGAACGCAGCGCCTGTCCGGGCGCCGGGTCGTGCGGCGGGATGTACACCGCCAATACGATGTCCTCGGCAATCGAGGCGATTGGTATGAGTCTGCCGTATTCGTCAACCATGGCGGCGGAGGATGCCGAGAAAGCGGATAGCGCCGCCAGATCGGGCGAGGTGCTGGTCGAGGCAATCCGAAAGCAGCTATTGCCGCGGAAAATCATGACCCGCAAAGCGTTCGAGAACGCGATAGCGGTGGTGATGGCGATAGGCGGATCGACCAACGCCGTCCTGCATCTGCTTGCGATCGCGCACGCGGCTGAGGTCGGGCTTTCCCTCGACGACTTCGAGACGATTCGCGAGCGCGTACCGGTGCTGTGCGAACTCAAGCCCTCGGGACGTTACGCCACGACCGATTTTCATCGGGTTGGCGGTGTTCCGCAGGTTATGAAGATGTTGCTGGCGCATGGGCTGATCGACGGGGATCAAATGACGATCACGGGCCGAACGATTGCGCAGAACCTTAAGGATGTTCCCGAGCGGCCGAGCAAGGAGCAGGACGTTATTCGCCAGTGGGACAAGCCGCTCTATCCGCAGGGCCATCTTGCAATCATGCACGGTAATCTTGCGGCCGAGGGAGCGGTTGCGAAAATCAGCGGAATCAAGCACATGGAGATAACCGGGCCGGCGCGCATCTTCGATCGCGAGGAAGAGTGTCTCGAAGCGATCCTCGCGGATAAAATCAAGAAAGGCGATGTAGTCGTAATCCGCTTCGAGGGCCCGAAGGGCGGCCCGGGGATGCGCGAGATGCTGTCGCCGACCTCGGCGATTATCGGCGCAGGACTCGGCGATGCGGTCGGCCTTATCACGGACGGACGGTTTTCTGGCGGAACCTATGGGCTGGTGGTGGGGCATGTCGCTCCCGAGGCGGCGGTCGGCGGACTTATCGCGCTCGTGCATGAGGGCGACTCGGTCACGATCGATGCTGGAAAGCGCCTCCTTCAGCTAAATGTTTCTGACAGCGAGATCGCGCGCCGCCGCGCGGTATGGAAAGCTCCCGCGCCCCGTTATACACGCGGGGTTCTCGCCAAGTACGCCGCGCAGGTTTCGTCTGCCTGTATAGGCGCTGTTACTCAAGCCTGACCGGCCGGTCGGCCACGAATTCCTATCGCGCAGCAGAGCGACTGCTGGGGCTTGGCTCAATTTGCGTCCATATGCTATATAAGGCTACTGATAGTAGAGCACGCATGCCGCCATGAATCGCGGGGTTGCCAGACCGAGGGATGGGGTCTCGGCGCGACCTCAGAGCGCCGTATGCGAAGGAGGCAGAATATGTTCGGTTTGACTGCCAACGAGGCATTGCTGGTTTGCGACACAATCGGCGGGAATCATCTTTCCCGCTATGCCACCGGATCGAGACCGCTTGAATACCTGGTTTCGGACGTCGAAGGACAGATACGGATGTTCCAACTGGAACGGAGATGGAACGCGGATCCTGAAAAAGTTCTCGCCAAGCTGCGCGTCCTCGATCTGGAGCAGCGACGCCTGCTTACCGCCGCGGTGGAACGCTTCTGGGAATTGTCATCGCGTCTTGGCCGCGAGCGGGCGCTGCTCAAGTCGGGTCTGATAGATAACGGCGCGCTCTCCGGACGTCTTCTGTTCAATGGATCCGCGCAAAAGCGGCATAATGGGGCAGAGGTGAAAAATGCCCCGACCAGTTTGCCCACCAATCGCCGCTGACGTGATCGCCGAGCTGGGCGATCGAATTGTACTGATTGACCGCAAGAACGAACCCCATGGATGGGCAATTCCGGGGGGATTCGTCGATTTTGGGGAGACCGTCGAGCAAGCCGCAATCCGCGAGGCTCGCGAAGAAACCTCGCTGGAAGTGGAATTGCGCGCGCTTCTGGGTATCTATTCGCGACCTGATCGCGATCCGCGAGGGCAGACGATTTCAGTCGTCTACGTGGCGCGAGGACGCGGCCGGCCTGAAGCTGCGGATGATGCAAAAGCGCTTGCGCTGTTCACACTCGATACGTTGCCATCTCCGCTTGCCTTCGATCACGCGGAAATCCTGCGGGATTACGAGCAATTTCTGAAAACTGGCAAGGTTCAGTCGCCCCGCGGCGACTAAGCAGCAAGCGCGTTGTTTGCTGCGGAAGCTTGCGAGCCTATGAATAGGCGAAGGTAAATCGAAAGCGAAACAGCGAACAGCACTATATCAAGGCCGAGTTCTGCCCACATCCGCGTTCGCGACGGCGCGCCGACTCCGAAGCATCCGCAATCCAAGGTTAAGCCGCGGGCTAGTGCCGATCCCAGTGCGACGATAAACATCGCGGTGATGATCGCAATTCCCAGCGCGGCCACTCTGCGCGTCCATGGCGTCAGCATCAGGAGACCGGAGGCGATCTCGAAGAACGGCAATGCCAGCGCCATCGGGACGACCAGCGCAAGCGGCAGAATAGCGAATCCCTGGATGTTGTCGGCGAAATCAAGCGGACTTCGAATCTTCTCGACGCCCGCATAAATGAAGATCGCGGCAAGGATGACGCTTACAGTAATGAGGGTGTAGCTGTGCAGGTTACCTTCGCGGTTCATGGTGCAGTTCCCTTGACGGTCGGCAATCCTGCCGCTGACCACTCGTCCCATCCTCCGGTAAAAACCCTAACCTTGCTGAAGCCAAGCGCCAGAAGCGCACCCGCGACCATCTTGCTGTCGTGACATTCGCCGCCTGCACAATAGACGATAATCGGTTTATCGAGGTCGGGTTTCAGGACTGGAGCAAGCCGCGAATAGTCCTTCGCGAAGTCGTCGCGCGCAAGATTCAGCGCGCCCGGCACATGACCGCGCTCGTAAAACACAGACGGCCGCGCATCAAGGATGGTTGTGCTGTGTCCCGAAACGGCTGAGTGAAATTCGTCGAGATTGACCGTCAGGTTCGGCGTTATGGGGAAAGGCGGAGCGGCGACCAGCCGGGTGAGCTGCGCGTCGAAGCGCTGCTCCGGCGTTTGATACATGGTGGGAAGCGGGTTCGCAGACATCCGATTCACTCCGAACCCGACGCCGAGAGCCACAATAGCGATTACTATTACGGCTCCGATATCGCGCGCGAAGCGGATCATTCGATTCCGTAGCGCTTGCGCTTGCGCCATAGCGTGGAAGCGTTGATGCCGAGGGTCTGCGCCGCATCTTCGAGAGTCGGCGACTCGCCCAGGACCCTGATAATCACCTCGCGCTCCATGGACTCGAGATTCTTTGGCACTTGCGCCGACACGGGCTGGCTATCGGGAAGAGGCTCGCGGAACAGATTGTCGGGCAAATGATCGGGCTCTATCGTGTCGCCCGAGGCCAGGACAACCGCGCGCTCGACAGCGTTGCGCAATTCGCGCAGATTTCCAGGCCACGTATATTTCCGCATCCGTTCGGCGGCTTCAGGCGAGAACTTAAGCTCCGGGCGATGGTTGCGGATCGTTTCGGCGCGCAGCATCCGCTCGGCCAGCGGCAGAATGTCTTCCGCACGCTCGCGCAGCGGCGGCACTTTAAGGGTGATCACGTTTAATCGATAGAACAAGTCCTCGCGGAAACGATGCTCGGCGACTTCGGCAGCCAGCTCGCGATTAGTTGCAGCGATAATCCGAATGTCGACCCGTATCGTCTCGGCACCGCCCACCCGCTCGAAAGCCTGTTCCTGAACGAAGCGCAGAAATTTGGTCTGAAGCGCGGGGGTCAAATCTCCGATTTCGTCCAGGAATACGGTTCCTTTATCCGCAGCCTCCAGTCGCCCGGGCTTATCCTTGATCGCGCCGGTGAAAGCGCCGCGCATGTGTCCGAACAACTCACTCTCAAGCAGATGCTCCGAGAGCGTCGCGCAATTTACCATCACGTACGGATGCGAGCTGCGCCCGCTCCATCGATGAATCTGGCGGGCGAGCACATTCTTGCCGGTGCCGCTCTCGCCGGTGAGCAGGATAGTCGCTTCGCTGCGGGCCGCTTGCCGCGCTGTATCGAGCAGCCGGCGCATCGGTTCGCTGCCGGAGTCGAGGATCGGCCGCTCTTCAAGGGTATCGCGAAGGGTCCGATTTTCCGCTCTCAGTGAGCGTATCTCGAGCGCGCGCTCAACCACGTGCTGGATCTGTTCGAGCGAAAATGGCTTGGCGAGATAATCGTAAGCACCGGCTTTCATGGCGCCGACCGCGTTTTCAATTGTGCCATAAGCGGTCATCAGGATAACCGAGGTCTCGGGCATTTCGCCCTTGATTCGCTGCAGAAGCTCAAGACCGTTCACTTCGGCCATCCGAAAATCAGCGAGCACCAGGTCCACGGCGCCGCTTTTGTTCAGATAATCGAGCGCCGCGCGCCCATTCTCGGCCGTTTCAACCTGATAGCCGGAACCGCGGAAGAAGTCAGCAAGGCGCGCCCGGATGTTCTTTTCATCATCGACGATCAGAAGTGTTGGCATCGAATCCCGATTCCGGTTGTGCCGGAAGCTCCACCGTGAAAGACGCGCCTTTGCCCACCTCGCTGTCAACGAAGATGCGACCGCCATGCGCCTCGACGATTTCCTTGACGATCGCAAGCCCAAGCCCCGCCGATCCGGCCTCGGCGCCGTTGCTGCTGATACCCTGCGCGTAGCGTTCGAAAAGATGCTCGCGGAGATCGGGTGAAATGCCGGCGCCGCTGTCGGTAACGCGGAAGCGGGCTCCCGACGTTATCGCGCCCGATGACACCGAGATTGCACCACCGCTTTGCGTGTAGCGCAATGCATTCGCGATCAGGTTCGAGACAACCCATGACAGCTTTAGCGGGTCGCCGCGGACCGATGGCGTGTTATCGTCGAGCGACGTGTCCAGCCGCACGCCTTTCTGGTCGGCCTGGTAGGCGAAGGCTCGCGCGGCGGCGCGCAGGATTTCATTAAGATCGACAGGAACTGTTTGCACGGTGATCGCCGCGCCTTGTCCGCGCGCGAGATCGAGCAGATCGTTTGCGAGCCGCCGCATCCGATCTGTGTCCTCCTGGATCGCGGATAGATAGTCGCGCTCCTCGGCCCCGAGATTCGACTTGCGCATCAAAAGCTCCACGGCGAGACCAAGCGATGTCAGCGGCGTTTTGATCTCGTGCGAAAGCGTGGCAACCAGATTGGTGCGCACCCGATCCTTGTCGCGCAGATACGTGATATCCTGCAAAATCAGGATTGTTCCGAGCGATTCGCCATCCACTTGTTTCAGGGGTACCGGCTTCAGCACGTAGGTATGATCGCGTCCGCGGACGTGCAGGTCCACCTCGATACGTTGCGACTCGAGCGCGCGTCCAGTCAAAGCACTGAGCGCGGATCGCACTCGCAGATAGTGCGGCGAGTTGCTGCTCAGATCGTCGAAAGGGCTGCCTAGCGCGTCATCGCGCTCGATTCCAAGGACGATTCCGGCAACCTCGTTAATATGGGTTACGATTCCCTGCGGATCGATCAGGACGATCCCATCCTCAATACTCTCGACAATCGCCTCGGTCTTGTTCTTTTCATAAACCAGACGATCGACGTTGAGCTTTTCGAACTGCTCCAGCCTCTCGCAGAGCCGGTTGAACTCGGAGGCAACGGTCTGAAGTTCGGCCAGTGGCTGCGCGCCAAGGCGTAGCGACGGACCGCGCAGGCTGAAGCTGCGGATATAATTCGAGAGATCGGCCAGCGGTTTCGATATGTTCCACGCAATCGTCCATGACAGCGCCGCTCCGACGACAAGCAGCATCAGCAGGCCGGCGGCAAATTCGTAAGCAAGACGATCGCTGAGCTGAATTGCGCGGCTGTTGGCCCGAAACATCGCTTGCTTATTCATGTCGATAAGTTCATCGAGACGATCATGAAGCGCGACGAATTCACTGTGCGGAGGCTCGGCGGGGTTGCGCGCGACCTGATCGAATATCAGCTTGCCGCGTCTATCGATGTCGTCGGCGAGCGACTGCTCGCCCGGTTCGGTGATGTCGTTCAGTTCGACGTCAATCCAATGCTGAAACAGCTTCCGATCGCTCGCGAGTCTGGCCGCGTCGAGTGTGCCCTTTGAGCGCGCAAGTTGTACGTCATAGAGCGCCGCATGCATCCGCTGCGAGGCTTCAATACTCGTGTAGTTGCGATAGAGCGTCTCGCGAATCGACCGCCCGAGGCGATGGACCGCCGGTATGGCGAACGCGCCGGCGATAAGCGCGAGTGCCAGCATCAAGAGCGTGCCGTTGCGAATCCGACTGCGCAGGGATGGAGGTGTCATCGCGTTTCTCAGCCGGCCTGGCTGACTAGCTCTACGTCGAAGTCCCGTGCCGCGGAAATCAGCTTATCGGCAACCGAGCGGCCAAGGAATCGGCGCCAGATGCCGGGGCGGCTACGCCCGATAACGACGTGCGTGATCTGGTTTTCATGGGCGAAGTCGATAAGCGCTTTGACGACATCATTTGACTTTAACCACACGGTCTCCGCGCCCAAGTCCGCGGCCAGATTTATGTTATCGAGCAGCGCGCGAAAATCGCTGGTGCTGATCTTCTGCAGAGATTCCGACGGAGTCTCGACATGCACCCCGTACCAGTCGGCGTTCAGCCGATCCGCCATCCGAGCGGCCTTTCGCAGCAGTTCCTCGCTGCCAAAGGGGTTTGAAGACAGGCAGACCATCAGCCGCTCGCCGACCCTGGCGCGGCGTCCGCCTTCGCGCCTTAAGAGCTCCAGCTCCTCGCGATGGCGCCCCTGGTCGCGCGCGACCTCGCGCAAGGCTAGTTCCCGCAGCGCGGCCAGGTTGCTGGGTTTGAAGAAGTTGCGCAATGCCTGCTCGACTCGCTCGGGAGGATAAATTTTGCCCTCGCGCAAGCGCTGGCGAAGCTCCTCGACTGAAATATCCACCGTCACCACCTGGTCGGCGTGAGCCAGAAAGCTGTCGGGAACTGTTTCCCGCACGTCGATGCCGGAGATTCGGCGCACAATCTGGCGCAGGCTTTCCAGGTGCTGAATATTGAAAGCAGTGATGACGTTGATCCCCGTGCTTACCAATTCCTCCGCATCCTGATAGCGGAAGTGATGACGCGAGCCGGGAGCGTTGGTATGCGCCAGCTCGTCGACGATCGCGAATTCAGGTTTGCGGCGCAAAATCGCATCCACGTCCATCTCTTTCAGGATCACGCCGCGGTATGGAATATCGTGCGGCGGCACTATCTCCAGATCGCCTATCCGCCGCTCGGTTTCAGCACGTTTGTGAGTCTCGACAAAGCCGAGCACCACATCGTGCCCTTCGGAACGTAGCCGGTGGGCTTCATCGAGCATCCGGTATGTCTTTCCAACTCCGGCAGCGCCGCCGAGGTAAACTTTCAGGGTGCCTTTTTTCGCCTGCGGTTCGAGATCGAGGAAGGCCGCCGGATCGCGCTCGTCCTGGTCATTCATTTCGAGCGATATGAGTTGTAGCACTCATGCGGTCGAGTGCCAGATTCAACTCAAGCACGTTGACCCCCGGTTCGCCAAAAACCCCGAGAAATCGTCCGCGCGTGTTTGCGACAATGAGCGATCGCACCGCCTCAGGCGAGAGGTCCCGCGCGCGCGCGACCCGATCGAGCTGCACTCGCGCCGCGGCTGGACTGATTTCAGGATCAAGTCCGCTTCCGGAAGTGGTCACCAGATCGACCGGAATCCGCGCCCGATTTATTCCCGGATCGTGTTCACGGATAGCGCTTGCGCGAGCGCGAACCGCGTCTATCAGCGCGCGGTTGGTGGGTCCGAGATTCGATCCGCCGGAACTTTGAGCATCATAGCCGTTGCCGGCGGCGGAAGGACGTCCATGAAAATAGCGAGCCGATGTAAATGACTGTCCGATAAGGCGCGAACCAATTACCTGACGGTTGCGCACGATCAAGCTGCCGTCCGCCTGTGCAGGGAAGAGAACATAACTCAGGCCGGCCATCGCAAGCGGGTAAATGATCCCAAGCAGTACCAGCAACACCACGAGCATTCTACAGGCGGTCCATATGCGCATCGGAAGCGTCTCCTTCAGGCCAGATGCAGGGCGGAAACGACGAGGTCGATCGCCTTTATTCCGACAAACGGAACAATCACGCCGCCGAGGCCGTAGATAAGCAGGTTGCGACTCAGGATAGACGCGGCGCCGAGCGGGCGGTAGCGTACCCCGCGCAGGGCCAGCGGAATCAGCGCGATGATGATCAATGCGTTGAAGATTACGGCGGAAAGGATCGCGCTTTGCGGAGTCGACAGGTGCATGATGTTCAGCGATTGCAGTGCCGGGTACCCGATCACGAACATCGCGGGGATGATCGCGAAATACTTGGCGACATCGTTGGCGATCGAAAAGGTGGTGAGCGCGCCGCGGGTGATCAGAAGCTGCTTGCCTATCTCCACCACCTCCATGATCTTGGTCGGATTGGAATCGAGATCGATCATGTTGCCGGCTTCGCGCGCCGCCTGAGTGCCGGCGTTCATCGCGATTCCGACGTCGGCCTGCGCAAGCGCCGGAGCGTCGTTGGTTCCGTCTCCGATCATGGCGACCAGCTTGCCCTGGGCCTGCTCCTCGCGAATCAGTTTGAGCTTGGTTTCCGGAGTGGCCTCGGCGCGAAAATCGTCCACGCCCGATTCTTTGGCGATCGCGGCCGCGGTGAGGGGATTGTCGCCGGTGATCATCACGGTGTGCATCCCCATCGCGCGCATCCGGGCGAAGCGCTCGCGGATTCCCTCCTTGATCACATCTTTCAGATGAATGACGCCGAGCACTCGCGAGTTCTCGGCAACCGCTAGCGGTGTTCCGCCACCGCACGCAATCCGTTCGACAATGGCGTTCAACTCTTCCGGTGCGTCGCCTCCAGTTTCTTTAACGAAGCCGATAATCTGCGCCGCCGCTCCCTTGCGGATTTTTCGTCCGCCCAGATCGACACCGCTTATCCGCGTCTGAGCGGAGAACGGGATGAAATGCGGATCGGTTTGCTCGAGCTCGCGTCCGCGCAGGCCATAGTCGCGCTTGGCAAGCACGACGATCGAGCGGCCTTCGGGAGTTTCGTCGGCTAGTGAGGCAAATTGCGCGGCGTCGGCGAGTTCGTGAATCTCCACGCCGGTTAGCGGAATAAATTCACTGGCCATTCGA
>JASHOJ010000322.1 GCA_030041155.1 Candidatus Binataceae bacterium
GCTCGCCGAAGTGCTTGCGCGAGGTATGGATTCGGGCTCAATTCGTTCCGATATCGCGCCGCGGGTTGCCGCGGAATCCACTCTCGGAATGATCCGCGGCCTTAATCGGCACGGACGCGAACTGGCGCCGCCCGATGCGGCGGTTAGAACGATCATGGCGATTCTGTTCGAGGGAATCACGCGCGACACCTTCGACAAACCGCGAGAAATCGCCGCGCGATAAGTTCTTCGCTCGGCATTTTCGCCGTGAAAAGCGCGCGCTATGAGGCCGCGCCGATCGTTTCTTCCACCTCGCGGAGCCGATCCTTGCCAAAAAAGATTTCGTCACCGACATAGAAAGTCGGCGATCCGAAGGTTCCACGCTCGACGGAGCGCTGCGTGTTTTCAAGCAGCTCCCGTTTAATCTCGGGACGCTCGGCCAGTTCCATTATCCTGGCGGCCGGCAAATCTGATTCTTCCATCGCCGCGCGCCAGACAGCGGGCTCGTCCATCTTTTTCGGATCCGCCCACATGTGACGGTAGATCTCGTCGACGTAGCGCTCAAAAAGGCCAATCGATCGGGCGCCGATCGCGCCGCGCATGAGTCCAAGCGTATTCACCGGAAAAAACGGGTTCGGCCTGAACCGGGTGATTCGGTGGCGCTTGATAAATCGCGCCGTCTCAAGCCGTTCGTATTCCGGTTTGTTCCGGATTCCACGCAAGCTCTCGGCCGGCGAACGATTGTTCGTCATTTTGAACACGCCGCCGAGCAGCACCGGAACGTACTCGAATTTGACGCCGGTACGCCGCTCGATTTCCGGGATCACCAGATGACTCAGGTATGCATTCGGGCTGCCGAAATCGAAATGAAATTCCACTCGCGCCATGAGCTCACCATTTTTCGCCGTACGGCCGTATCTCCTGCTCAAACGTCCACGCGTCGCGCGGCTGCTGATAAAGTTGCCAGTAAGCCTCTCCCACCGACGCCGGATCCATCAGGCGTCCGGGCGCCAGATTTTTCAGCGCGGCGTCACCCTCGCGCTCGCGAATTCGATCGCGGACCCATGCGGTATCGACTCCAGCGTCGATAATCAGATGCGCCACATGGATGTTGCGCGGCCCGAGTTCCCGCGCGCCGCTTTGCGCGACCGCTCGCAAGCCAAACTTAGCGCTTGCGAATGCCGCATAGCCGACGCCTCCACGGACGCTGGCTGTCGCCCCGGTAAAGAAGATGCATCCGCGGCCCCGCGGCAGCATCAATCGGGCCGCTTCTCGCGCCGACAGGAATCCCGCGTAGCAGGCCATCTCCCACACCTTGCGAAAGACTCGTTCGGTGGTGTCGAGCAGCGGAAAATTCACATTGGCGCCAACATTGAAGATGCAAACCTCAAGCGGTGCGTGCTCGTCGGCCGCACGCAGAAACGCGACAATGTCATCCTCCTTTCGCGCATCAAGTCCCCGCGCGACGATTCGTCCTCCCGCCGACTCGACATCCCGCACTAGCGGCGCGAGCTTGTCGGCATTGCGGCGTCCGGCGAAAATCGTGAAGCCCTCGGCTGCGAACCTTTTCGCTATGGCGGCGCCTATATAATCGCCCGCACCAATCACGGCAGCCGTGGCGTTTCGCTTTTTCATCGAAAGCCCCTCTCTCGGCGCGACCTGGTTGACCTGGATCTTGGGTGTCGTAGCGACTTGGAACTCGTAACGCTTGCCGACACCGCGCGCAGGATTCTCACCGAGAGCCGGTCATCGCTGACCACTCTTGCGAAAATCAGCCCTCCCACCATCGCGGCAAATGTCGAGATCGCCTGATCGTAACGTTCGGCTTCCCTTTGCGCCGGTATCAGATCGGCAAGTCCCGCGAACGCGCCTTCCAGCGCCGCGGTAAATGCCTCGCGAACGGCGCGCGGCTGGCGTGCGATTTCGCCGCCGAGCGCGGCAACTACGCACCCGGTACCCGGCATATCGCGATGCGCCGGCGAGAGGTATGCCGCCACGATCGCGGCTAACGCGCCGTCACGGCCGTGACGCTCCACGAGCCGGCGCCAAAGGTGAGCTGAACCCGATAACGCATCCCGGATAGCCTGCGTCGCAATCGCCTCTTTCGACCCGAACCGGCTGTACACCGCGCCGTGTGTCAGTCCGGCCGCGGCGGTAATCGCGTCGACGCCGGTCGCGCTGATTCCGTGTTCGCGGAACAGGCGGCTTGCGGCGGCGGCGATCTTCTCCCGATTCAGTGCGGCTTCCTGTCGTGACACGCGCATCTCTGTAGTCCTGGGACTTGACTCGTTTGATTACGTACGTAATCAATCTAGCAAAGATGGCGATCGTCATCAATAGCTAGCGCGCTTATCACCAGTCTAAGGAGGATCATCGCATGAACAAGGTACGCTTTGAGACTTCAGGCGCTCTCGGTGTCATCACTCTGATAAACCCGCCGTTGAACCTGTTCAGCGCTGAACTGATCGCCGATCTCGGCACCGCCGTCACTCAAGCACGCGACGCGAACCTTCGCGCGATGCTGGTGCGCGCGGAAGGACGCCTTTTTTCGGGAGGCGCCGATGTCAACGTCTTCAAAGGGGTATCGGCAACTCAGGCGCGCGGGCGCTTCACAAGTCGCCTCGAGCTTATCGCCGGCATCGAGGAACTGCCTTTCCCTACTATCGCTGCGGTTCAGGGTCTGTGCCTTGCCGCCGGTCTGGAGTTGGCGCTCGCTTGCGATCTCATCTGGGCGGCTGAGTCCGCGCGCTTCGGCCAAGTTGAGGCCCTGATCGGAACCACAACTCTTCTGGGCGGCGTGCAGCGCCTCGCAGAGCGATGCGGGCCAGCCCGCGCACGCGAGATCATTTACACCGCTGAGCAGTATGATGCGGCGACCTTCGAACGCTGGAACATCATCAACCGGATCGTTCCTGATGCAGAACTCGATGCTCAGGCGTTGGCTTTCGCGCAAAAGCTCTCAAATGGTCCCACTCTTGCCTATGCCGCCGGCAAGCGGATGGTGCGCAGCTACCTCGATAGTGGCGTCCGCACGGCTGACGCGGTTGTGAGCGAGGTAGCGCCGCCACTGTTCGACAGTGACGACATGCGAAGCGCCGCAGCGGCGCTATTGGAGCATGGGCCGCGAAATTTTCGCGATAAAGTTATTTTTCGCGGGCGTTAAGTAGCCGCGCCTGAAGCTCACTCAATATCTTTCATTTCATTTTGCACTGCATCGTGCTGCATCTTGCGATGCGGGATGCTGGTGCGTCGGCCAAGCCTCTGGTTTTTCAGCCGAGCAATCGGGCACGCATGCTGCTTTATACCTCGCAGTGCCTGACCTCGCCTTTATTCTGGCTACCTGTACCTTTTTTGTGATCGCGATCGCCTTCGTCAGAGAGTGTACGCGACTGTGACCTGGTCGGAACTGGTGCTCGGCGGCGCGATCGCGCTTGGCCTGGCTATCTACCTCATCTACGCGATGCTTCATCCCGAACGCTTGTGACAGCTCGGAGTCCATCACTTGCTCGGTAACGCCGTTCTCCAGGTAGCCCTGTTCTTCATAATCGTGACGGCGGCCAGCGTGCCACTGGGCCTTTACATGGCGCGCGTGTTCGCCGGTAAGCGAACATTTATCGATCCGATACTGATTCCGATCGAAAGGCTTATCTATCGTTTGTGCCGCGTCCATCCGGCGGCCGAGCAGACCTGGGTTGAATATGCGGTTTCGATGCTGTTGTTCAGCGCGCTCGGGATGCTGCTGCTCTATGCGCTCGAGCGGCTGCAAGGTTTCCTGCCACTTAATCCGCAGCGGCTTGCACCTGTAGCGCCGGCTCTCGCTTTCAATACCGCCGCGAGCTTCGCCACCAACACCAACTGGCAGGCTTACTCGCCCGAAACGACGATGAGCTATCTCACCCAGATGGCGGGGCTCAGCTTTCAGAATTTTGTTTCAGCCGCCATGGGTATCGCGGTAGCGATTGCCGTGATCCGCGGCTTTGTTCGCCGCAGCGGCAAGACCCTTGGCAATTTCTGGTTCGATCTTACCCGCTCCATCCTGTGGATCCTTCTGCCGATCTCGATTCTCGGCGTCCTGCTTCTTGTGTGGCAGGGAGTGCCGGACAATTTCCGTCCCTATGTTCACGCCAAAACCCTGGAGGGCGCCGAGCAGACGATCGCGCAGGGACCGGTCGCCTCCCAGGAGATCATCAAGGAGCTGGGCACCAACGGCGGCGGCTTCTTCAACGCCAATTCGGCTCATCCGTACGAGAATCCTACACCGCTTACGAATCTGTTCGAGATGTTCGCGATTCTAGTCATCGCGGCGGCGCTCACTCATACCTTCGGCGAGATGGCGGGAGATCGCCGCCAGGGATGGGCGCTGTTTGCGGTCATGGCTTTCCTGTTTTTGACGGGCGCGTCGGTCGCGATCTGGGGCGAGCAAAGCGGAAATCCTCAGTTCGCCGCGATGGGTATTGATCAGACGGCCAGCCAGGCTCAAAGCGGCGGCAATATGGAGGGCAAGGAGGTCAGATTCGGCATTGTCGATTCGGCGCTGTGGTCGACGATAACCACCGATACTTCGTGCGGCGCGGTGAATTCGATGCTCGACAGCTATTCGCCGATCGGCGGCTTTATACCGCTGCTGAATATGCAGATCGGCGAAATAATCTTCGGCGGCGTCGGCTCTGGTCTTTACGGGATGCTGATAATGGCGGTGCTCGCGGTGTTTATCGCGGGCCTGATGGTGGGTCGCACGCCAGAATACCTGGGCAAGAAGATCGAGGGCCGCGAGATGAAGCTCGCGATGATATACGTGCTCATTTTTCCGGTCGCGGTTCTGATTCCCGCCGCTGTCGCGGTGGTCACCAGGGCTGGGCTGGCGGGCATTTCGAATCCAGGACCGCACGGGTTCACTCAAATTCTGTACGGGTACACGGAGGCCGCCGCCAACAACGGGTCGGCATTTGCGGGGCTTAACGCGAACTCTCTCTTTTACAACGCGACCCTCGGTTTCGTGATGTTGTTCGGGCGCTTTCTGATGAAGATTCCGGTGCTTGCACTCGCGGGATCGCTGGTCGCAAAGAAAGCGGCGCCGCCAAGCGCGGGCACTTTTCCGACCAACGGTGTGATCTTCGTCGTCCTTCTAACCGGGGTGATCCTGATTCTCGCCGCCCTCACCTTTTTTCCCGCCGATGCGCTCGGACCGATCGTCGAGGGACTGGTGATGCACGCGGGACGGCTGTACTGAGGAACAGCGGAATGGCTGAACAGAAGGCACCGCCACTCTGGCAATCCGCTATCGTCAGGACGGCGCTCGTCGACTCGCTGAGAAAGTTTGATCCGCGTATCCAGGCGCGCAATCCCGTGATGTTCGTGGTCGAGGTGACGGCGATCGCTGTCACCGTGATCTTCTTCCGCGACCTAATAGAAGAACGCAGCGCGCTGGTCGGCTTCGACCTTCAGATCGCGATCTGGCTATGGTTCACCGTCGCGTTCGCCAATTTCGCCGAGGCGATGGCGGAAGGCCGGGGAAAATCGCAGGCTGACAACTTGCGCAAAACTCGTACCGAGACTTCGGCGCGGCTGCTCAGGTATGACCAGGAGGTTGAGGTACCAGCCACTTCGCTTAGGCGCGGCGATATCGTGATTGTCCGCGCGGGCGAGGTGATTCCCGGTGATGGCGAAGTGGTCGAAGGAGTCGCCGCCGTCAACGAGTCCGCCATCACCGGCGAATCGGCGCCCGTAATTAGAGAAAGCGGCGGCGACCGAAGCGCGGTTACCGGCGGCACTACCGTAATCTCTGACTGGATAAAGGTCCGCATCAGCGCCAATCCAGGTGAAACCTTCCTCGATCGGATGATCGCGCTGGTCGAAGGCGCCGCGCGCCAGAAGACCCCGAACGAGATCGCCTTGAGCATCCTGCTCGCGGGGCTGACGATCATATTTCTGCTGGTTTGCACCACGCTTTACCCATTTGCCCGCTACGGTGGCACGGAACTGTCGATGCCGGTGCTAGTCGCGCTGCTGGTGTGCCTGATTCCGACCACGATCGGCGGTCTTCTGTCCGCAATCGGAATTGCCGGGATGGACCGCCTGGTTCAGCACAATGTGCTCGCGATGTCGGGCCGGGCGGTTGAGGCTGCCGGCGATGTCGACACGTTGCTTCTGGACAAAACCGGGACCATCACGCTCGGCAATCGAATGGCCAGTGAATTTATTCCGCTAACTGGCGTGGAGATTCACGAACTCGCCGACGCCGCGCAATTTGCCTCACTAGCCGACGAAACTCCCGAAGGCCGCTCAATCGTCGTGCTTGCCAAGCGCGACTATGGCCTGCGCGGACGCGAGCTCGAGCAAACCGATCCGCATTTCATCCCGTTCTCCGCTCAGACGCGGATAAGCGGTGTCGATCTGGGCGGACGAAAAATCCGCAAGGGAGCGGCGGCGCAGATTATCGGCTTCGTTAAAGAAAATGGAGGCGATGCATCGGAGGAGTTGAACGCCATTGTCGAACGGATTGCGCGCGGCGGTGGAACACCGCTCGCGGTTGCCGAGAACTCGCGATTGCTCGGCGTCATTCATCTGAAAGATGTGATCAAGGAGGGAATCCGCGAGCGCTTCGCCCGGATGCGCGCGATGGGGATGCACACCGTGATGATCACCGGCGACAATCCCCTCACCGCGGCCGCGATCGCCAAAGAATCGGGTGTCGACGATTTTCGCGCCGAGGCCACTCCGGAAACCAAGCTCAAACTGATTCGCGAGGAGCAGGCTCAGGGCAAGCTGGTCGCGATGATCGGAGACGGAACCAACGACGCTCCGGCGCTTGCGCAGGCCGACGTCGGAATCGCGATGAACGCCGGCACTCAGGCGGCGCGCGAAGCCGGCAACATGATCGATCTCGATTCCAATCCGACCAAGATCATGGAGGTGGTGGAGATCGGCAAGCAGCTTCTGATCACCCGCGGCGCGCTCACCACCTTTTCGATCGCGAACGATGTCGCCAAG
>JASHOJ010000047.1 GCA_030041155.1 Candidatus Binataceae bacterium
CCGCACCCTCGGGCGGGCTCAGCCCATTGAGGCCCAGGCAAAAACTCCTACACGGGCGTCTTTTGCGCCAAACAGCTAGTCACGATCCGGTGACTCAGTTATCCTCTCTACAACGATGGGGTATGGGCGGCGCTATTATAGGCGATGGCCTGCCCGGCGAACTTACGCGCGGACTAGAAGAAGGCATCGCCACACGAACGAAAAAGCGGCGGATCCCCTTATTAGCGCCGTAGTCTTGCTGGGTCTTCTTTTCGTCGGAGCGGTCGGAGCAAGCCAAGCCCACCCGGCAGCGGCTGCACTACTAGGGTCGGCGATCCTGGTCACAATAGCTGCGGCAATCTTCGTAGCGATTCGACGCCGGCTTCAGCTTCGGCGCGCGTATCGCGCAATTGACTTAGCCCAAATTGATTCGATGTCGGGCCCTGAATTTGAAAACTACATGGTGAAGGTGTTTCTTAATCTTCGGTTTGGCGTAAGGCATGTAGGAAGAACAGGCGATCAAGGGTGCGATCTGATATTGGCGCGAAAGGGTAGACGTGTCGTTTGTCAACTGAAGCGTTACGCGGGTCCGGTCAGTAACTCCGCGGTGCAGGAAGCCGTCGCGGCGGTTCGTTATTACAACTGTGATAGCTCAATGGTCGTAACAAACAGCCATTTCACAAAGGGTGCGAGGGCGCTCGCTACGAGAAATGACTGCGAGCTTATCGATCGTCCGCGTCTCGGAATAATGGTCGCCTCCCTCCAGCAGGGCCGCCGCCCCTAGTTTCGAAGTGCGCGGGGGCTTCGGTTTCCTCGGCACCGGCTGATTTTGCTGGTCCTCAACGCTGATTTACCCAGCGTAGGACATTGCGCAGAGCTGCCGCATCTCTCTTAAATACATCGACGATTGCTACGGAAAACGCCTTCAGGCGCGCCGGGCAAACCTGATGGGGGGTGTCTCATATAGGAGTTGCCGCACTTTTGTAATCCTCGAGACGAGGGTGATAATCAAACGGACTTGAGCGCCGCCTCCGAAGAATATCGTGGGGATAGAGATGAAGGATTTAACGCGGATACAAAATATCGTGATCACGTTGATGGAAAACCGGTCGTTCGACCACTTGCTCGGTTATCTGAATCTACCCGGAAATCATCCACACTGGGACAACATAGAGGGCATCACGAAGGCGATGCATACTATACGGCTTCCGTTCATCGCCCACATCCGCTGACCTCTGACGAGATCTGTCCGGATCCGCCACACGAGAGAGAGAACATCGACACGCAAATTAATTCACCCGGTAAGCATATGGATGGGTTCGTCAAGAGCTACTCGAACGCTTTTCCTCACGCGCGCGGCGATGCGGTGATGGAATACTGCGGGCCGAAGAACCTTTATGTAACGGACCCGCTGGCGCGGCATTTTGCTGTGTGCGATCACTGGCATTCCTGTTTGCCAGCAAGCACACTACCTAACAGACTGATGGCGATGAGCGGCTACGCGCTTGTTGATCGGACACCGAACTCGATTTTTGAATTGGCGCGGAATCTATTTTACGACGACCCCGACGACTTGGTTTATGACTGGCTTAAGGCCAGGGACGTCAGTTGGCGCTTGTATTATTCAGGATCGTTTTTTTTTATGCAGATGCCGCGCATGTTGCAGAAGTACGAGAGCGACTCTAATCACGACAAGTTCCGTCCGATCTCAAGACTGATCGACGATTTCAAGAAGGAAGACGTAGCTCAGGTAACGTTTGTGGGTAGTGGGTCAGTTTGAAAATCCACGCTCTTGAATGACCGATGCTTCTGCGATCCGAACGTGCGATAATGGTCGCATGGCCAAACGGCTCAAGAAACGTCCACGCGATCCCCTCGCGCTCGCGAAGCTCATCGGAGATATCGCCACAGGCCAGACCGACGACAAGGTACCAGATGCGCGCAATCCAGCCGCCGTTGCGCTGGGGCGACTCGGCGGCCAACAGGGCGGCAAGGCTCGCGCGGCCAAGCTCACCCCAGAGCGGCGCAAGGAAATCGCCCAGAACGCGGCGCAGAAGCGCTGGTCGAAGTAGGCATGCATGCACACTCAGATCGTTTTCAGGAACTCCTCTCGAAGTTTTACATACAGATCTTGAAAACGCCTTATAGTGGGGTCGGCTTCCTGTTCGGGCGTGAGGACCGAGGGCTCAGGTGGAAGGATATCGGACCTCAACGGTATTTTAACGCCGACCGTGGCCTCCGCTGACTCCACTTGAAGTCGGAGCCAAAACAACATCAGCTTTGCTTGGGGCCAGGGGATTGAAATTCCTAAATTTTGGTTGACGGCTGCGCCATCCAGCATACCGAAGGTCATCTTTAAGTCCCAAGCGGTTTGCTCAAGGATAATGCTATTAGCGTAGGTCTCGCGGTAGTCAGCGGTACGAATGAATCCTACTTGCGGCTCGCCCATGTTCCGAACCCTCTGGTTTGACCAACTTTTTGTTGCGGCATTAACGATTTGCGTTGTTCGAGTCGTGGAATCAAATTCACAACCTTACTCGAACCAGTGCTGGCAGTCTTTTGTAAGTCTTGAAACTGAGTGCGATCCTCCGATGGTAGCTGCAAGGCTCCCGTTAGTGGTTCAGGTGCTTTGAGAATAGACGAACCTTGAGCGGCCAATAGCGGCTTGAGAACCTCTTCCATGAGTTTCTCTCTAATCCTCTCTATTTGCGCGTTCTCCTTAGCCTGCTTCCGTGTTTGTTCTGGCGCAACAACAGTTTTCTCGATTGGTGAGAAGGGGAACGAATCGAAATCCATCCCGAGTCCCGCCATTAGGTCGCTAATGGAGTCGAGAGTCAGATTGCTAGTACTTGCAAACCATCGCGTGATTTGGGCGCGCTTGCGATGGATTCGAACCGCCAAATCCGACTGCTTTAGTCCGCGCTCGCGAGAACGTTCTAGGAACGCATCGAGAATCGTAGCGTGAAGTTTATGGCGTAGCCTCTCGCGAAAGTACACGAGTTTGTCCTTCGGTATAGGTTTCCATTCAAGGATTTCCGACAAGAATGACATTTGCTCCGGAGAGGTAGTCACTGAGGCTTCTCCCTTCGTGGCGGGCAAAACCGTTACAGAATCGCTCCCACTCTCGCTGGCATCGGAGGATTTCACGCCTGTAGTTTATGCTCGATCTGGTTTCTGGTCCGGTTAAGAGAATAATCGTGTCTAAAGCTGCGAACCTGCCGAACACTCTGCTTTGTTCTTGTCTCGGGGGCTTTACTTTAAACTCCCATACTTCGTTGCTCGCTGGATCTAGTCGCTTAATGTGGGTTCCCTCAACGTCCCTATGAAGCGCAACGGTGAGGCTCTCCCCTGAAATAAATCTATCGAACAACGCTTGTAGGCTACGCCTCTCATTGTTCGTTTGTTCCGATGCGCTCGATTCAGTGAGAAATTGATAAAGATTCTGCGGAGTATAGATCGTGCGGGCCGATTTCTGTACGCGCCAATCAAAAGGTCCGGTCTTGAACAGAAGCCCATGATCACATAGACGCTTGATCTCAGATTCAGGTAACATATAAGTTAACTGCCTCTAGGCGTCAAGGCCAACGTAATCGGCCAAGGAGGAAATGAACCATGCAAACAGACTCATATGCTTGACTGTTCACGCGGAAAGGTCTATTCTTTGAGCATGAACAAGTCGTCCCCCGAACGCCGCGCTCAGATTCTCCAGATGATGGTAGAAGGCGTTTCAATTCGCGCAATCGCGCGAATGACAGGTAGTAGCAAAAATACGATTGTAAAGCTGCTCTCAGACGCAGGGAACGCGTGCGCCGAATATCAGAACAAGCACTTGCGCAATCTCCAGAGCGAGCGTGTTCAGGCGGATGAAATCTGGAGCTTTGTCTATTCCAAACAGAAAAATGTTCCGGCGGATAAGCGCGGCCATTTTGGCTATGGCGATGTTTGGACGTGGACCGCGCTTGATGCCGACAGCAAGTTGATGATCACTTGGCATGTCGGAACACGCGATGCCGATGCGGCCTATGAATTTATGCTCGACGTAGCGGATCGGCTGGCGCATCGAATCCAACTAACGACCGATGGGCATGGCGCATATCTGAATGCGGTCGTCGGCGCATTTGGGAACGCGATCGACTATGCGCAGCTTGTGAAGAAATACGGAACGGCCATCGAGGCCGAGAAGCGCTACAGTCCGGCGGTCTGCCTTGGAGCCGAGCGAAAGGTAGTGCACGGCAATCCAGATCGCGATCACATCAGCACTTCGTATGTTGAGCGCGCGAACCTCTCAATGCGCATGGGAATGCGCCGCTTCACACGCTTAACGAACGCGTTCAGCAAGAAGCTCGAAAACCATATGCACGCGCTCTCGATCTACTTCATGCACTACAATTTCGTGCGCATCCATCAGACGCTTCGATGCACGCCAGCAATGGAAGCTCACGTAACAGACCGTCTGTGGTCGCTTGAGGATATGGTCGCGCTTGTGGATGAATGGGAAGTCCGCCGGAAAGGAGAACCCGATGTCAACAATCTTGGAAGTTGATCCGCCAATCAGTCTCAGCATCGAACACGATTACATCTGGATGACTTTAGGCGAAGTGGGGAAACAAGGGAAAAGCCGGATCAGGCTACTTGGTCCTGCCGAAGCGAGACTCTTAGCGTATGCGCTCCTAGCAGAGGCCGAGCGTCTCTCGCAGGCGCGTGGTAATCGGAAAAAGTCAAACTGACCCACTACCCGTTTGTGGAGCCGCTGTACGAGGATGACTACCGGCGTAACAATCGGCAGGCGACCGATGACCATTCGGCAGCGCCGCTTACTGGCGGCCAAAGATTTCTGAAGATGGTCTGGGAAGCGGTAAAAAGTCCAGGTACATGGGAAAATGTTGTATGGGTCCTCTATTACGACGAGCACGGATCGATTTTCGATCATGTAATGCCGCCGGCGATTCCCACTCCTCCTCCACCTAGAGCATCGTATTCGGACGGATTCAAAACGCTTGGGGTACGCGTACCTTCGATCGTGGTTTCGCCATTCGTTCAGCCAGAGAGTATTTGTTCGAAACTGTTCGATCACACGTCTGTGCTGAAGTTTCTTGGCGAAAAATTCGGTGGTGGGAAGTATTCGAGATTTGTAGATGGCAGGCCGGTAAACAGCTTGTCAGAGGTTCTGAGTGATACGGCATTGGCGCCGCTGGCGCAGGTTGTTGCGCCGCCCGGCGAACCGTGAGGTTAAGTAGCGGTAGGGCGCTGCCGCTTACGCACTAAGATAGCCGTCAGTGGAGGAGGGCGCCGCCGATAGTGCGCGTATCGAGCGCCATCAGCTTGAGGCTGCCCTGCCGACTCTGCTGACTAGCCACTTTGGCGCAGGCGGTCTGGCGGTTGCCGAGGGATGTGGTCTTAATGGTCGAGTGAGTCGCGACGACGGCGCGAGCGCATCGGCTGTGTGAAGTCTGCGCCTGTGAGGCCCTGGGTTGATTCAGGTTCGGTTGCGCCGTGCTGCATCCGGCTAGGATTGCCGCCGCGAAGATCAGTGCCGCAACTCGAATCGAACCCACAGGCTTAGCCTCGCGTTCGAAACCGGAACTGACGAATCGGACGCCCGGATACTAGCGCCGGCCCCTCTGGCGCGCCAAACGCGCCAGAGGAGCCCTTTGTGCGGAGCATCAGCGGCGAATCCAGGCTATCTAGGCGCCGCTGGCGATGTGATCGTTACTGCTGCGGGCCGACGTGCAGCGCGCTAACGACCTTCTGCACACCCTTGGTCTGCATCGCGATCTGCTCGGCGCGGCTGGCCTGGCTCTTAGACGCCACGGTGCCGCTAAGGGTCACGATGCCGGCTTTGGTGTGGACGCTGATGTCGCTGCCTTGCAGGTCCTTGTTGTGATGGAAGCTGGATTTCACGCGGGCGGTTGTCGCGGTGTCTTCAACCGCTCGCTTGGTGCCTTCGTAACCGTACTTGGCGCTCTGGCCTGCCGATTCGCCAGCGGCGGTGACATCTGAACCGGCCTGACGAAAATCCTGGCTTGCTGACGGCGTGCTGGTGGTCTGGCTGGCTTCGGGGGTCCAATTGGATGAGGTCTGCGCGAACGCAGGGATCGAAACAGCCATGCCAAGCGCGAGCGCCGGCACGATCAGTTTTCCTTTCAAGCTTCTCTTCATCTTCGCCTCCTGCGATAGGTCAAGCACATCGCATGAAAGGCGATCGGAGCAATTCCAAGGCCATCGAAAATTCTCAAGCATCGCGCGGGGATGCGGCGATTGAGCCCTGAAATTTCGACACGTTCACCTTTTCGTTTGCTTGGCGAGGAAGGGTTAGTGGCTTAAGCATGGCTCGACTGGATTTCGCCGCATCGGACAATATTTGTCTTGATCGCGCAATCGCGTGGAGATTGCAGCGGATGCGTGGGATTCGGCAGCTAGATCCCTCATCCTCGGCATCACGATACCTCGCCGCTCACGGCCAAAGAACCGGGATTCCTCGCGCGCCAGGCAACTCAGACGCGCGGGAATGACAAGCTGCTTGTGTCGCCGACTGGCGCGCGCAAGCGCGGCGCGATGCAGGAATGACCGCTAGATAAAGAATTGGTCGGGGTGGCCGGATTTGAACCGGCGACCACTCGCACCCCAAGCGAGTGCGCTACCAGTCTGCGCCACACCCCGACCGTGGGACAAATCTTATCCGCGGCAAGTCGCGACGAAAGCGAGAATATAATTTCGCATGCGCGCAGACCACAGCCGCATATGATGACGCTTCGCCGCGATGCGAGATGCGCCGCTACCGTCCGAGCGGCGCGGATCAGGACTTCTTTTTCGCCGCTACCCGCGGCCGCCATTGCACGAACGATCGCAGATCGACCGAGAAGGTCCAGGAGCTTTTCGGCTGATTGATCAGATGCACGATCTCGGCGCAGATCCGCTCGGGCGAGACGAAGTGCGACGGATCCGTGTCAGGCATCGCCTCGCGCACCCGGGGGCTGTCGACCGCGCCGTCCACATCTAGGGCCGCGGCGTGAATTCCACGATGCATGAATTCGTAGGCGACTGACTCGGCGATGGCGCGCTGCGCGACCTTGGACGCGGTGTAGGCCGAGTACTGCGCGGGGCCGCCGCGAGTCTCCGATCCAAGCACGAAAATGATCGTGCCGGCGCCGCGCTCCACCATCCGCGCCACGACCGCCTGGGTGCAGAAGAATGGGCCGTAGGTGTTGACCTTAAGTTGAAAGTCGAAGTCCTCTTCGGTGATTTCGGTCAGCGGCTTTTTCAGGTACGCGCCGGCATTGTTGATCAGAACGGAGATCGGCCCGAGATCGCGCTCAACCGCCTCGACCGCGGCGACCACCTGTTCGCGGCGCGAAACATCGGTGGGCGTTACTAGCGCTTTACCGCCGGCCTTGCGGATCAGATCGGCAGTCTCGTCGAGTTGCGATTTGGTGCGCGCGATAAGTCCGCATGCGTAACCTTCGCGGGCGAGGCTCATCGCGATTTCGCGGCCGATTCCGCGGCCGGCTCCCGTGACCAATGCGACTTTTGCGTCAGGCATGGGCGCAATCTTAACCGGAGTTGATGGTCCTGAAAACCGAGCGCGCGGGGAGGCGCGCTCGGCGGAAGGAATCGGCAGGCACCCCCTCCTTAGTCCTCCCCCGCAACAAACCGCGGGAGAGGATTTCAGAAGCCGAATCCGGTACCGGCTTCGCTTGCGCGAAGCTCTCCGGGAACTCTCGACTCGCGCAACGCTCGCTCGGGACATCAGGGCGATGTTGAGCGGGGGCCGGGGCCCGCGATGCGGAGCCATTGGCGAGGGGATGGTCCGATGCTAGCCTCTATACAGAGAACGGGTCGGGCGCCCGTCATCAGTCACAGGTGGATGCGACGACGATGAAATTCGCTCGCATAATTTTCTGCGGAACTCTCTGCGTAATTCGCCGCGGAACTGGCGCTTCGCTTGGCGCAAAGCTGGGCGCCTTCGCCGCGCTCTCGCTCATTCTGCTCGCGCCCCCATATGTAGCCGCTCAGGCGGTTTCCGCGGTTGATGATACCGCGACTTCTCCTTCGGATGTGGCTGCGGATACTTCCGCCGATTTTCCTTCTGATTTTGCCGCGGATTGGGAGCCATCAGACCAGGTGCTCGAAATTCCGCAGGCGTGTACGCCGGACGGCCCGATCCTGACCTGTAACGCCGCGGGTGGACAGGCCAGCGTCGATCCGTCGAGCTCGACCGATGTTTCCGACGACAGCACTGATGGCGGCGACGCCGATTCAAGTCAGGCTTCGGCCACCACCGCCACAGACCCGGCGAGTGCGACCAACACCGACGAAGCTTCCAATGATCCGACGCTCGGGAATCTTCAGGACTACGAGAACCAGGGAATTGTGGAGACGCCTATAAGTCCGATGTACACAGTGCCGGCGGAAACGACCGCGTCGGAGCCGATTGCCCCGGCTTATATCGCGCCGGTGCCGATAATTGTTCCTCCACCGGCGCCGGTGGTTTACGCTCCCGTGTACATTCCGAATCGGTATCCCAGATCATTCGAGCCGCCTCGGATGTTGATGCCGCGCGCGTCGCGCGGGATGCCGTTCAGGGGCTTTTCGCGCGGGTTTGGCCGGCGCTGAACTGCCGGATAATATCCAATCGAAATTGAAGTTCGCGCGCCGAGCCGATGGGTTCGTGCCGGCGGCGCGGGAGTGCTTACATGCTCATCACGCTTGACGTGGGAAATAGCCACACCGTAATCGGGATCTACGAGGGTGACCGGCTGACTCATCATTGGCGAATCCATACCGACGCCGATCGCACCACCGACGAGCACGGCGCGATGCTCAACACGCTGTTGTGGGCGGCGGGAATCGAGCCCGGATTCAAGCCGGAGGGAGTGGCGATCGCGTGCGTGGTGCCGCCATTGAACCAGCCGATGGAACAGTTGTCGGAGCGCTACTTCAGATGCGCGCCGCTGATGGTGGGGCCGGGAATCAAGACCGGGATGCCGATCCTGTACGAAAATCCCAAGGAGGTCGGCGCGGATCGGATTGTCGACGCGGTAGCGGCATACGAGAGGACCCGCGGCGCCTGTATAGTGGTCGATTTCGGAACCGCGACCGCCTTCGATTACGTGACCGCGCGCGGCGAGTACGCGGGCGGCGCGATCGCGCCGGGGCTCGGCATCTCGATGGACGCGCTGATCGAGCATGCGGCGAAGCTTTACCGGGTCGAGCTGGTGCGCCCGAAAGAGGCGGTCGGCCGCACCACGATAGCAAGCATCCAGTCAGGGCTGATCTTCGGCTACACGGCGATGGTTGACGGGCTGGTGAATCGGATCCGCAAGGAACGTGGCGAGAAGGCGCGGGTTATCGCGACCGGCGGAATGGCCGACTTGATCGCGCCCGAGTCCGAGACCATAGAAGAGGTAGACGAATTTTTGACGCTCAAAGGTTTGCGGTTGATATTCGAGCGCAACCGAAGGTAAAGAGCGAAGGTAGGCGGCGGAGTTTGCTTTGCCGCGGTTCGGATTTCGCGAGACTACTTCGGATTCTGGAGACGACTTAGATGGATAAGCAGCCCGTGCGGATCGTTACCGATTCGATGATCGGAATGAAGCTGCCGGACTACGCGCGCTATTCGCCGCGGGTCGCGACCGTGCTCGGCCATAATCCGGGTCCATTCACCGGCCCCGGCACCAATACCTATATCGTCGGGAATGGAAAGCGGCCGCTTTTGCTCGACACTGGACAGGGGGTGCCGATTTGGATCGAACTGCTCGCGCGCGGGCTCAAGGAGCTGTCGGGAACCGGCGAGATCGATCGAATTGTTGTTACTCATGCGCATCCGGACCACGACGGCGGAGTGGCCGACGCGCGCGCGCGGTTCGGCGATCTGGCGGTGCTCAAGATGCCGTGGCAGGGGCATGACAAAACGCCGGCGGATTCAATCACCGAGATCACCGACGGCGCGATCGTGGAGGGCGAAGGCGTGACGCTGCGCGCCATACATTCGCCAGGTCACGCGCCCGACCATCTCTGCTATTATCTGGTCGAAGAGCGCGCGCTCTTCACCGGCGACGTGGTGCTCGGAGCGGGCACCACAGTGATTCCGGATGACACGGGGGATTTGGGTCAGTACATGAATTCGCTGCGCCGTCTGCTGGAACTCGATTTAGCGGCTATTTATCCCGCGCACGGGCCTGTGATCCGCAATCCTAAGGAGAAGATTCGCGAGTATATAGCGCATCGAGAGTTGCGCGATCGGCAGATTCTGGCCGCGCTGGCGGACGGCCCGCTCGGCGTGACGGCGATCGTTAAGAAGATTTACACCGACGTGCCGGAGTATCTGCATCCGGCGGCGGCGCGTTCGGTTCGCTCGCATCTCAAGAAACTCGGCAGGGAGAGTCGGGTGAAAGAGAATGAGCAGGTCTGGAGTCTCAACTAGCAGGGATTTCGGAGTCTTAAAGCACCTGATTTGCGCGATCGGGATCGCGTCGATGGCGGTCGCGTTTGATCCGTGCGCGTTTGCGGGCGCTCCCGATGCGAGCGCTTCGGATGCGAGCGCGAGCGCGGCGGCGGGCGCAGAAATTTCTGCCACGCCGGGCGCCGATGCGACGCCGGCGGCGTCCGATGGCGATTCGACCGCGGCTTCACCTGCCGATTCTGAGGACAAACCGATCGCGACAATTCCTCCCGCGTTACTCAAGTCAGCGGTCGATACCAATGCCGCGTATCAAAGCGGAGCGGTGGAGGAGATTCAGCCGCCGGGCGTTGACGCGCTCGATCGGGATACGTCGGCGCTCGATTCCGCGAGTCCCGCGACTTCCGCCGATGTTGCCGGTCCTTCCGATTCCGCCAATCCTGCGGATTCCGGGCAGGAGCCTTCGGACCAGGACTACAATCCGGCAATCGAGGAGTACGAGCAGCATCAGTCGGACCATGACAGCGGCGGCATGATGGTGATGTCGGTTATGGGCGACTCGATCAGGTCGCCGATTGGGGTCGAGTTGCGCGAGGCGCGCCGAGAGCTCAAGTCTGGAATCGAGGCGGATGGCCTTTTGGTAGTTGACGTGATGAAGGGCAGTCCGGCCGCGAAGGCCGGCTTGCGTCCGTACGCGCACAAGCTGCATGACGCGCTCAAGGTGGCGGCGGTGGTCGCTTCGTTCGCGGCGTGGCCGGCGGTGCTGGCGGTTCCGCTGCTCGATGCGACCCAGGTGGGCGAGAGCTACGACATGATTATCGGTGTGGACGGGTCGCGGGTGACGAACGATATCGAGTTCGAGGATCAGATGCGGGATCTGAAGCCCGGTGAGATCGTGTACCTGAGCGTGGTTCGCGATGGGGTTCGCAAGCAGCTCAGGGTATTCGTGCCGTCGAATTATCAGCTCGCGAACTGGTAAGCCGCGCGGCGCGACGCGCCTGATCGATGATGCGGTGCTTGCGCCTTAGTTCATCTGCACAAGCGCGCGGTATGGATACGAGCACGGTGGTCCGCCGGCGACCTGAACGATTGGCGGGCGCTTAAGTTCCATCACGATCGATGCGAAGGTCATCGGAGCGGACGGATTCTTCTCGTTGCGACGCACCGAAATCGGATGTTCGCCGGCGCGGTCGGAAAGCGCGGCTTTGATCTCATCAACCGACAGCGCCTGGTCGCGGACGAGACCGCCGCATAGGCGCTGGTAGCGGCCGCGCGAATTGTCCTCCGCAGGATTTCGCGCCGAGTTACTGGTCGCGGCTAGCGGATGATTGGTGTGGACGTAGGCTGGCGCCTCGCTCGCGCGAGGCAGCTCTTCAACGCGAGTGCCGGATGCCTCGAAGCTTGCGAATCCAGTTGGATCGGCGATCAGATAATGCTGCCCCGACGCATGCCGCACCGAGTTGATCCACTCGCGCGCGGCGCCGAGATCTCGATGCATTAAAAGCGAGCGCGCGACGCATGCTACCGGCAAACCGGCTTCCGAGCCCGGCAGTTGCCACAAAGTGTTCACCGCGACGCCGAGACCGAACTCGTTCACTCCGCAAAGCGCGATCATCCCGCAGATAGTCAGGATGGTTGCGTGCGGAGAGTCGGCGCCTTCGGTTCGCAGGATGGTTTGGCCGCCGTCGAGGAAGCCGTGCAGGTCCATGTTTTGCGCGAGGATCGGCGCATCGCCATCGCGTCCACGGCTTGCGATAATGCTGCATCCGCCTGCTTTGGACGGCGCGCGTGCGAAGCGGGAGGCGCCGAACCACCACTCCTCATCCATGTACTGGAAGGCGAGGGTTTCATTCAGCGGACGCCCGCTGCCCTCTGCGATGCCTTCGATTTCTTCCATCAGCGCAGGCGTCCATCGCCGAACCGCGTCAGTGAAGCGCGTCTCCAACAGAAAGGCGTCGACAAAAAAGCTGGGGTTCGTGCCGAAGCGGATGGTCAGGCTCTCGCGCCACTGCTCACGCACCGTTTCGATTCGAGCGCGTAACGCCTCGCCATGAGCCCGGCCCCGGGCCCTCGGACCGCCGCGAAGCTCAACGATCGGAATCGATTCCGCCGCCATCGCAATTACTCTATGCTCGCGAGCCGCTCAGTCACAGAGTCGGGATTTTTCGCGCGGCAGCCACGCGCGAGAATGACGGTCAGTAGTAGTCTACCGGATCGATCTGGCGCTTGGCGCCATACCAAAACAGCATATTTTCGGTCAGACCCTGCCAGGTGAACTTGTTCGGCGGCATCAGCAGGCGCTTGAACATCGACCTGAAGGAATAAAATTCCTTGGTGCAGCGCCATACGCCTTCTTCGACTTCCTGCGGAGACATGTTCTTGGGCACGAACATGCATCGGAAATTGTTGGTGTAGAGATCCGCATCGGGGATAATGACGCGGCCCTCGTTTTCGAGCTGCGTGCGCATCGGGGTACCCCTGCGGGGAGTGACGGTGTTGAAGAACGCCTCGGGAGCGCGCACCTCATGGAGAAAGCGCATCGTATCTTCGAAAATGCCGGGCCGATCCTCTTCCAATCCAAAGAGGAAATTGAGCGAATAGTAAATGCCGTATTTTTCGAGCTTCTTCAGCAGCTTCTTATATTGATTGGCGTGGTTCTGGATCTTGTTCATCGACAGCAGGCTTTCCTGACTTATCGATTCCACTCCGATATTAACATGGAAGACGCCGGCCTTCGCCGCCAAGTCGAGCAGCTCGTCGTCATGATTCGAGTTGATCGTCCACAGGCATGAGAAGCGGATGTTCAACGGCTCGAGCGCCTTGAACAATTCGCGCGCGAACTTGTGCTTGCCGGTTATCTGGTCGTCGATAAACTGGAAGCGCCGGAAGCCGGTTATCCGCATAACTTCCTTGATCTCTTCGATGATGTCCTCGATCGGGCGGGTGCGATACGCGCCGTCATAGAAGACCGGAATCTCGCAAAACGAGCATCGATACGGGCATCCGCGGCTCGCCTGCACGGGAACCGCTTTGAACAGGTACTTGTTGAGTTTCAGAAGCTCGTGACGAGGGCGCGGCAGCTTCTTCAAATCGTGGAGTTTGCTTGCCTTGTAAACCTGCTTGAGCTTGCCATCGCGCCAATCCTGCAGCAGCTCGGGCCATATCAGGTCGGCCTCTCCCTGAACGACCGCATCGGCGTGATGCAGCGCTTCTTCAGTCTGCAACGTCGCGTGGAAGCCTCCGAACACGACCGGGATGCCGCGCTTGCGGAACTCGTCGCCGAGCTGATAGGCGCGCAAGGACGCGCCGATCGTCGTCGTCATCCCGACCAGATCCCATCCGCCGTCAAAGTCGATGTCTTCGAGCCGTTCGTCGCAAAGAGTTACGTCGTACTCGTCAGGAGTCAGGCCGCCCATCAGCGGGATCATCAGACCCATGATCAAACGCCATTTCGTTTTATGCGGTGTGCCATCAAGATGGACAGTCGTAGGCTGCACCAGCAGGATCCTGGGTTTCTTGTTCATGCTCTCTCCCCGCGGCGTCGAATCTTAAGACGCCGATTCCCCCGATTGCTCTCTGGACTGCTTACGCGCGATAAGCCAGAGTAGTCCGAGCGCGAAGATGTAAGTGCCAAAGGCAGTGCCCCACGCAAAGTATTCGAGGCGATTAATCAAAGCCAGCGCGACCAGCAGGTAGGCGAAATCACGACCGCTCCAGCGGTCAAGCTTCTCGAGCCATTGCTCCGCCAACCTGCCGCGCATCGAGAACGCGCGATAAGTCGCATACGAGCACAGCGCGAAGCCGCCCAGCACCAGCGCCGTCAGCGCGATGTACCATGCGCTGCCGCTCGCGCGATAGCATCCCGCGAAAACTCCGATAAAAACCGCGACGTGAACGATATTGTCGGTGATCACGTCAAGTCTGCCGCCCCATTCGGTCTCGCACATCTTGAGGCGCGCCAACTCTCCGTCAATACCGTCGATTGTGATTGAAAGCAGAAACAGGATCGCGCCGCACAGACGCCATCCGTAGCTGGGTATCGCGAACATCCAGGCGCTCACGAGGCCGAGGATGGTGTTTGCGATCGTAATCTGATTAGGCGTGATTCGGGTGCGGGCGAGCCGCAGGCTTATGTGCCAAGAAAGCTTGCGATCGATCCATCGCGCCATCGGGGCGTCTTTGGCGGCGGTCTCGGCGCGCAGAGAACGCGCGAGCCGAAGCTCGGCTTCCTCGCGATCTTCCGGACGTCCGTTGAGAGCGAACGGCAAATCGCGCGCGGGACTGGAGATCGGCGACAAGTTCAAGCCGCCGCGGCGCAGAAGTTCGGCGCACGGGCCGACCGCTATTTCGCCGCTCTGATCCGAGTCGGTAGTGGCGAGCCGAACCACCGAATCGGGATTCGCTTTTGCCTCGTCGAGCACGCGATGCAGATGCGATTTGAAGAAAACCAGGTTGCCGGACAGCGAGAGGCAGACTGTGGCTGGATCCAGCCTCTCCCGCTCGATGGTGGCCGCGTCGAGCCGCTCCACCAAGGTCACGTTGGGATGATTCGCGTAACTTCCGAGCGACAATTCGATTCGCGCGCGCCGGTCAGACGGAGCTTCGATGAAAAATCGTTTCACCCCGGCGCGTTCGCAGGAGAGCAGAAGCCGCTCCAGCAACGATCTTCCGAAAATGCGATTATCGGGGCGCGAAGGGGCGGCAATCAGGGCCGTTTCTATTGGCAAGGTCTTTTAGAACCCGGTTTCGTGTCGGACTGTCCGACGGGTCAACGTAACATGCTCTTAACCGGAGAGCTAGAAGGTCGAGTTGAGAAAAGTCCATAAAGTTTGTTTATGAATCGCCTTATCTGTGTACAACCGTGTTAATGGCGCAGAACTGGATGCGCGGGAGTCGGAGCGCGCCGAACTTGCCCGACTGAAGGCGCTCAGGGGCTTTTTGATGCAACTGACGGTTGCCGTGTAATCGGCGATAAGATCGCGTTCGACAATTGATTATGATGCAGCCGGGGAGATTGCGCCACCAATTTTTCGCGACCCCGCAAGCCTCTGCGGAACTCTCCTTAAGCTTTTGCGCGCTCTCCTGAGCATCCGCTTGCGGCGCTGATTTACTGGACTCGAATATTCGGCACGCTTATCGAGCGAGAGCCAAAATTCCGCTTTCCGCTTGCATTTCCTCCGGGATCGCGCTCACCGCGATCTCGCATCATGTATCAGGCGGGGGAAAGCCGCCTAGAGACTGCGAATCGGCGCTGGTAGACTTTGTGCCTTGCCGATGATCACTACAATCCTATTCGATTTCGGCAGCACCCTTGACGGACCGGTGTACTGGTTGGACCGCTTCGTTGATCAGTACCGCGCCGCCGGATTTGCTATCTCGCGCGACCGGCTGGACCCGGCTTACTCGCATGCGATCGCCGCTGCCGGCCGAGCTCCGCGAGCAATCTCTCGCTTCGGAATGAAGGACCTGGTGCGTTTTCTTGCCGGGCAACAGGTGGAACTTCTCGCCTCTGAACATCCGCCGAATAGCGGCTTGCCGCTCGATTCGCGCGGCAGGAGCCGCTTGGTTGAGACAGTGAGCACGGGTTTCGTTGTGCAGATGCGTCGGGACCTGGAACACAGCCGCGCGGTGATCGAAAAGCTCAAGCCGCGCTACCGCTTGGGAATAGTGGCGAACTGGTATGGCGACCTCGATCGAATACTGGCCGAGGTGCAGATGAGCGCGCTGTTTGCCGTCGTTGTCGATTCCGCCAAAGTTGGGTTTCGCAAGCCCGACTCGCGGATGTTCACGACCGCGATGGCCGCCGCGGGATCGCGTCCTGAGACGACCGCGATGGTTGGAGATTCGGTTGAGAAAGACTGCGTCCCGGCGCGCGCCCTCGGAATGAAAACCGTACTGTATAGGCCTCTTGGGGAGAAAACAGCCAGCCTCGAAGCGGCGGCGGATTTCACGATCGCGTCGCTCGATGAACTTCTGGAGCTCTACTGGTGAGCGGTTTCAAAGGGGCAATTCTGGCGGCTGGGCGGGGCGAGCGCCTGCGTGCCTCGGGCGGCGCGTTCTTGCCGAAGCCGCTGGTCGAACTCGGCGGATCTCCGATGCTCGCGCGGCAGGCGACGGCGCTCCTCGAGGCCGGCGCAGGCGAGGTGCTTGCGATTATCAACAGCGAGACGGCCGCGCTTCTGAAGCCGGAGAAATTTCCGCCGAAACTCAGCCTGATGGTTCGCGACACGCCGAACTCGATGGAATCGCTGTTCGCCTTGGGCGAGCGGCTTTCCGCCGGACATTTTCTGCTCGCCACAGTGGACGCGGTGATGCCCGAATCCGAGCTGCGGGCGTTCGTCGAGGCCGCGTTCGTACGCCTTTCCGCGTCAAATACAGGCTCCGATGCGGGAGTGCTGGCAGTGGTCAGGTGGCGCGGCGACCGTAACCCGCTTTTCACATCCGTAACATCGGCGGGGTTGATCACGGAACTGGGCGCGCGGTCTGCTGAGATGGTCACCGCCGGATTCTATGTGCTGCCGGCCTTGATCTTCCGGCTGGTGGATAAAGCCAGGCGCCAAAGGCTCGGCGCGATGCGCGAGTTTCTGGCGCTCTTGCTGAATGAAGGATTTTGCCTGCAAGCGATCGAAGTGAAGAACGCAATCGACGTTGACGAGGCGCCCGACCTGGATGCGGCGCGCCGCCTGGCGGAGAACAATCGATGAGTATGCGTGCGATTGGAGTCTACCGTGAAAAGGAATTCTCTCCCGGCAAGGTCGAAGCGGATGCGGCTATTCTTGACGCCGTTCTAAGCGAACTCTCCGCCGCCGGCGTTTCGACCGTTGCCATGGATGCGCACCAGTTTATCTCGGAAATCGATCTGCGGACCGACCTGGTGATGGCGATGTGCCAGGGCGAAGGCGCGCTGCGCCGGCTTGCCGAGATCGAGCGGTCGGGCGCGGTGGCAATCAACTCCGCGCTTTCGATCCGCAACTGCTATCGCGATCTTCTGGCGGCAGGGCTTGCACAATCGGGAGTGCCGACACCCGCGGGCGCGCTGCTCTCGACCAGCGTACTGCCGAGCGCCGGCGCGCTCGGCGGTCTGGACCTGTCACTGCCGCTGTTCGTCAAGCGTGGCGACTTGCACGCGCTTGGTCCCGACGATGTACAGCGTGCGGTCGGGCGCGCCGACCTGGAGGCGCGCATGGCGAGCTTTGCGCGCCGAGGTATTCCGCAGGTCTATGTGCAGCAGGAATTTGCCGGCGACGTGGTCAAGTTTTATGGAGTAAGCGGCGGTTCCTATTTCTGCGCGATTGCCGATTCCGGCGAGCTGCCCGAATCGATCCTGCAGGGTCTTTCCGAGGCGGCGCAAAGAGCCGCGCTGATGCTGGGGCTCGAGGCGTGGGGCGGCGACGCGGTATTGAGCGGCGATCGGTTTGCTATTATCGATTTTAACGATTGGCCAAGTTACAGCAGGGTACGGATGCGCGCCGCTCAGGCGATAGCGCGCCGGGCTTTAGCCCTGGTCCGGACGCCCGCGATGGCGCGGGCATAGACCGCCTACGAGTAAACGAAGTCGAACAGGGTCGATCGAGATCGATCTCGAGTTAGGTCCGAGTGACCTTGGGGGGAAGAGACAGCTTATCTGATGGCATCCAACGGCAAGCTTCCGTCAATCCGGACCTCGGTCCCGGGTCCCAAATCGGCTGAAATCTTCGCTCATGAGCAGCGCAACATCGCGCCCGGTCGGCAGCGAATTTCGCTGCTGGCGGGTGTCGCCTTCGATCATGGCGACGGCGCCACGCTGACTGATGCGGACGGCAACACCTACGTCGATTTTTACGCCGGCGTCGCGGTGGCGAGCCTCGGGCATGGAAATGCGCGTCTTGCGCAGGCGCTTGCTCGCCAGGCCTCGCGCCTGATCGTCGGCACTTTCGCCACCAAGGAGCGCGCCGAAGCCTTCGAGCTGCTAAGCCAGGCCGCGCCGGGCAAGCTCAAGCGGTCGCATTTTTATAGTGGCGGCGCGGAGGCTGTAGAGGCGGCGCTGAGACTCGCACGCTCGGTCACCAAAAAGCACGAGGTGGTCGGTTTCTGGGGTGGTTTTCACGGCAAAACCGGTGGCGTGCTCGGCCTGATCGGCGACGAATCAAAGCAGGGTTACGGTCCGCTGCCGGGCGGTCGCTATCAGGTGCCGTATGCCGATTGTTACCGCTGCCCGTTTAAGCTCGAGCATCCCGGATGCGGGCTTGCCTGCGTCGATTTCGCGCGCGAGCAGATAAAAAATTCGTCGGCCGGCGACGTCGCCGCAATCCTGGTCGAACCGATGCAGGGAACCGCGGGCAATGTTATTCCGCCTGATGACTGGCTTCCCGCTATCAAGTCGCTCGCGAAGGAATTCGGTGCGCTTTTGGTCGCTGACGAGATGATCACCGGCTTCGGCCGCACCGGAAAGATGTGGGGAGTGGAGCATAGCGGCACCGAGCCGGACGTGATCACGGTCGGCAAGGGGATGGGGTCGGGGTTTCCCGTCTCGGGTGTGCTTCTGAGCGATGAACTCGGCAGGGCGGAGCCATTCGGCAAGCCCAGCGCGTCGTCTTCGAGCTACGGCGGAAATCCGCTCGCGGCAGTCGCGGTGGCAGAGACCCTCAAGACGATTCGCGACGAAAAGCTGGTCGAGAACTCGCGAAAGGTGGGCGCCAAGATGCTCTCGCGGCTCAAGCAGCTTCAAGAAAAATACGAGTTTATCGGCGACGTGCGTGGCCGCGGCCTGCTGATCGGAATCGAGCTGGTGCGCGATCTGAAAACCCGCGAACTTCTGAACCGAAAGATAACCGAACTGATTTTCGTCGAGGCGCTGAGGCGCGGCCTTATCACGATGGGCTATTTTCCGAGAATTCGAATCAATCCGCCGCTCGTGATTACCGAGTCGCAGGCCGAGGCGGGAGTCGCGATCCTGGATGAAGTCTTCGCCCACGTACGCGATCACGTGGACTGGCGCGCCGCGTAGGACAAAAATCGCTCCATGCCCGAATCATCTGGAAACGCGGCGCTGTTCCTTGATCTCGGCGGCACGCTTATCAAGCTCGACGAGACTCAGGAAATTCCGCAGGATTCAAACGGCAGCGTCATCGTCGAACTCCTCGATAATGTCGCCGATCGCCTGCGCCCGATGCGCGAGTACCTGATGTTCGTGGTCACGAATCAGTCCAAGATTAAGCGCGGGCGCTTCACGATGGATCAAATCGAAGACGCCCTCCGGGTGCTTGACCAGAAGCTCGGCGACATCCTGACCGCCTGGAAGGTGTGCCCGCACGACGATGCTGACGGTTGCGAATGCCGCAAGCCAAAATGCGGCATGATCACTGAACTGGCCGGCCTCTATGGGGTCGACTTGTCGAACTCGATCATGGTCGGCGACAGCCCCGCGGATGAGGGCGCGGCTCGCGCGGCCGGAGTCAAATTCATCCACGCTCGCGATTTCTTCGGCTGGCGCTGAAAGCGCGTCGCGCCCGAACTCAACGTGCGTGCGCGCGGAAGGCGGCCAGGGTTTCGAGTGCGGGGCAGGGACCCGATTCGAATGTAAGCAGACGTCGATGGCTCTCCTCGGCATCCAACTGTTTTCCATCGTCTGCGAGCGCTTCAATCTTGTTCCGATCCACCCGAAAGCCCCATTTGCATCGTATGCAGAAGTAAATCCGGGTCCCTCGGCTCACTTGCGCGTCGCCGTTCAGGACTGGCCCAATCACGTATTCATGACGCAGGGCGCGCCCGGTTGGCGGCAATTGTTGGTACGAACGAAAGCTCACGCATATAGCAAGTGGCAATTACTGGACCGGATCGGAAAAGCGCGGCGGTTAAGCAATTTCACACAAATTGCCAGCGCGGCCGCGGGATGCATTGTTGAACAACGCGATGCGTCATTGCATTCCGCATGGCGCGCGGCCTTCATGAATGCAGCGTCTGAGACGACATTGGCTGCAGAGGAACGCCGATGGGTGCGGGTGGACAATTGGCCGGCGCGAGCGAGATACTCAGCCCGATATTTTCGGAATCGCCCGGGGTGCATCGATCATGAAAATCGGTCTGCTTACGCCATTCAGCGGTCGAAACGGAAATCCAGCAGAGTTCGCACGCATCGCCGAGTCGCTCGGCTACGAATCCATCTGGGTGCCGGAGCATCCCGCGGTTCCGGCTAATCCCGCGTCGAAATTTCCCGCCGGGGGCGATATTCCGCCGATCTATTTTTCGATGGGCGATCAGATGATCGCGCTCGCGATGGCTGCTGGAGCCACGACCAAGCTCAAGCTTGCAACCGGCATCTGCCTGGTGCCGGAGCATAACGCGATCGCGATAGCCAAGCAGATAGCGTCGCTCGATGCGTTTTCGGGCGGGCGATTTATCTTCGGAATCGGCGCGGGATGGCTGCGCGAGGAATCCGAACTTTTCGGCGTCGACTTTCCGCGCAGGTGGACTCAGACCGCGGAGATGGTTGCCGCGATGCGCGAGTTATGGAGCCGCGAGGAAGCATCGTTCGAAGGCAAGTACATCCGTTTCTCGAAAATCAAGTGTGCGCCCAAGCCGCTGCGCAAGGATGGTCCGCCGGTCGTGATCGGAAGCCTGGATAAGAACGCGCTGAAACGAGTGGCGAAGTGGGCCGACGGATGGTGCCCGATCCGAATCTCGGCTGACTTTCTGGCGGGCAAGCTCGCGGAGCTGAAGCGTGAATGCGCCGAACTGGGGCGCGACTTCTCCCGGCTCGATATTACCGTGATGGGATACATTCGCGGTGACCGATCCGCCGTGCAGGATGAATTGGCCAAGTTCGCGCAGGCGGGCGCCACGCGCTTTGTCATCGGCCTCGGCGAATTCACCCCCGAGACGATGGGACACACGCTGGAGCGTTTCGCCGCCACGTTCGTTTAGGTCGCCACTTTTCCGCGCCAAACTTCTCAAATCCGCAGTGCAGCCGCGCGATGGCGATGCAGTCGCGGGACTGCATCCAGATGTGCACAAGATCCAATCAATTCCACGGCTTTACGCATGGCAATCCTCTTGCTGTTGCGTCTCAAGCGAGACTTACGGAGGACGCTTAGGGATGATTTCCATGATTCTGATCGGACTTATCGCTGGATGGCTTGCCGGTAAGGCGGTCCGCGGCAACGGTTATGGGATGCTGGCGGACGTTGTGCTAGGTCTGGTGGGTGCGGTGCTGGGTGGCTGGATCTTTGGCGCGGTTGGATTTCATGCACATCACCTCGTCAGCTTGATTGGCGTGGCGACTTTAGGCGCGATCACGCTGGTGATGTGCGCGCGGCTGGCTACCGGCGAATTGTTCGACGACTGAAGCCGGTGGGAGAGTGTGCGCGCGGATGAAGCGGCGGCGCAGCGGTGCGAGTTGGATCGCGCACCTCTCCCAAAGGAGCGACTGAACAAATACAACTTTTGCTGTGAAACTGCGCGGCGCAATCTCCGGGTTTGGCGAAGTGGCCGCCCGGGCCCATTTGCCCGGATGGCTTGCACGCGAGGCGGTTGATATCCGCGTGGTGCACGATCCTATTTCCGAACGGCGCCACGAGGCGATTCGCCATATCAAAGGCGTGCGGGTTTATGACGACCTTGAGCTGATGCTCGATGGCGAAGCGCCGGATTTCGTGGATATCGCGAGTCCGCCGGCCTTCCATGCTGCCGCGGTGCGAACGGCTCTCAAAGCGGGAGCGCACGTGCTGATCGAAAAGCCGATGTGCCTCTCGCTGGACGAGTTTGATGACTTGTGCTCGATCGCGCGGCAGACTGGCCGCGTCCTGTGCTGCGTTCACAACTGGAAGTACGCGCCCGCCTATGCGAAAGCCGCCAAACTTATCGCGGAAGGCCGATTGGGAGCGGTGCGATTTATCTCTCTCGACCGCCTGCGAACCGCGCCTGCCGGAGCCGGCGGCTCGGGGGGGCAGTGGCGTGCTTCCGTCGCCTCGGGCGGCGGCATCCTGATCGATCATGGATGGCACGTCTTTTACCTTATGCAGTGGCTAATGGGTGGCGAACCAGCGCTCGCGATTTCCGCGAAACTCGGCGATGCCGGCGAAAGCGGAGCCGAACAGACCGCCGATCTGCGCGTCTCGTTTCCAGGAGGACGGCTCAGCGGTAACCGGATTGCGCGTGCTTACCTGTCGTGGCGATCGCCCGTCCGGCGCACCTCGGCGCTTATCTACGGCGAAACCGGGATGCTGGAAATCGAAGGCGATAATGTCCGGCTTATTGATAGCGACGGACGCATAGAGACATTTTCGGCAGAAGACGCCCCCGATGACTCTTATCATGCGGGATGGTTTGCAGGCGTAGCCTCAGCTTTTGAGCGCGCCATCTCGGAGGGTCCGGACTCACCATCTGCCCGGGTGAATTTGGCCGAGGCGCGCAACGCGCTGGCACTAACTATCGCGTCGCGCGAATCGTCAGCATCGGGTTCCGAGATTAGTCTGGCTCGATGAACTGCGCTCCTGACCGTCGGTCAATTTGAGCATCGGTCCGACGGCTGTCGTTAGCTTTATCTCGCTGCCTGACCGACTGACCGCTTGGACGGTACTCTTCTTGACTTAGATTTTAGCGGCGCTAGAGTAATTATTGACCGAAGGGTTAGCGGCGACGGCTCCTACCCCACGGTTAAGTTGCACTGATGCAATCTTCATCTTTCAGGACCAGGTCATGAGTGCATTATCGGCAAGAGCTGGGTCGGTTGAGGTGCGCGGGGGCTCTCAGGACTCGCGCGACGAAATCCTGAAAGCGGCGATGCATCTATTCGCCAGCCGCGGCTTCCATGAGACCTCGATGTCGGAGGTTGCGCGGGAGGCGCGGGTCAGCAAAGCGCTGATCTTCTGGCACTTTAAGACCAAAGAAGAGCTATTCGTGGCGGTGTTGAATCGCCTGCTCGAACCCTACTTTATCGATTTTTCCGAAGAGGCCGGCGTGCTGGACGAGCGCGCGCAGCTACGGAAGCTGGTTGAATTTTATCTATTGTTCGTGCGCGACAACGCGAGTTCGGTGCGATTCTTTATCGCCCAAATGCTGCACGATCAGCACTTTGCGGAGGGACTCAACGAGCAGGTTCTGAAACTCTACTCGGGCTACCGGAACATGCTTATCGAGCTGATCTCGCGCGCGCAGGAGAAAAATCTCTGCTCGCGGCAGTTTACGCCGGCGGCTGCGGCGGGCTTCCTGCTATCGGCGCTCAATGGAATTCTGATTGAACATCTTTTCGTCCAGAACCATCCACTCGATCCGGAGAGCGCGACCGCCATGGTCAGTGGATGGCTTTTCGGCGAAGACCTGAAACCCGCGGATCGCGAGGGAAAAGCTTTCGCCTGAACTTCCTTAGCCAGAACCTGGAGAGCAACAATGCGGATGCCGCTTAAGCAAATGATCGACCTCGGCCGGTATGTGCGAGCCAGAAAAAAGGCCGGCGAGAAGTACTTTCCGCTGGTGCTGATGCTCGAGCCGCTGCACGCGTGCAATCTAGCCTGTATCGGATGCGGCCGGATTGTCGAATACAAAGACACCATCCGCGACATGATGCCGCTCGAAGAGGCGCTCGCCTCGGCTGAGGAATGCGGAGCGCCGCTAGTCTCGATCTGCGGCGGAGAGCCGCTGATGTACAAGCATATCGTGCCGCTCACCACCCGGCTCATGGAAGAGCAGAAGCGGCACGTGATGATCTGCACCAACGCAATCCTGCTCGAACGATTCGTCAAGCAAGTGCCGCCTTCGCCCCGTCTGAGCTTCAATCTTCACCTCGACGGGATGCGAGACACCAATGATCGGGTGACCGATCGCAAAGGGCATTTCGATATCGTGATCAAGATGATCCGGATGCTCAAAGAGAAGGGTTACCGGGTCCAGACCAATACCACCGTGTTCCGGGAAACGACCGCCGAAGAATTGGAGGAGATGGTCAAGTATCTCGGCAGTCTCGGAGTCGATGGGATGCTGCTCAGCCCCGGCTATCATTACCAGGTGCTGACCAACGATGAGCTGTACCTGACCGGCGATCAGAGCGTGGCGAAATTCCGCCGGGTCCGTGATCTCTCGCACGACTACAACGTGATCAACACGCCCATCTATCTGGACTACCTGGTCGGCGAACGCGATCTCCTGTGCAGCCCGTGGACCACGGTCACGCGCAATCCTCAGGGATGGAAGGGGCCCTGCTATCTAATTACCAACGGCCACTATAAGACGTTCGCGGATATGCACGAGAAGACCGATTGGGAGTTCTATCGCACCAAGCAGGATGTCCGATGCCGCGACTGTAAGATGCATTCCGGTTTCGAGGGGACGGTCGCGATGGATTTCGGCAGGAACCTGAAGGATTCGTGGCGGATGGTTCGCCATTACATGGCCTGAAGCGCCACAACGGCGCGCGGATTTCCCCGCGGGTGCGATCCGCGCCGTCGCGCCAACTAACTGCCGATTAGTTCCGGCAGCGCCCGCCAGAGCCAGAAGACGTGTTTGATCTTGATCGGTACCTGAAAGACCGTGCTGCGACAGTTGAACGCGCCCTTGAGCGCGCCGTGCCGGAGGTCTCCGGTCCCGATGCGCGCCTGTCCGACGCGATGCGCTACAGCTTGCTCAGCGGCGGCAAGCGCCTTCGGCCAATCCTGGCGCTCGCCGCTTGCGAGTCGGTCGGCGGCGCAATCGAGTCCGCGATGGGGCTCGCCTGCGCGGTCGAGATGATTCACACCTACTCGCTCATCCATGACGATCTGCCGTGTATGGACAACGACGATTTTCGCCACGGCCGCCCAACCAATCACAAGATATACGGCGACGCGATGGCCACGCTGGCCGGCGATGCGCTGCTGACCGACGCGTTCAAGGTGCTGGCCCGATCGGTTTCGGAAGCCGTGCCGCTTGAGCTTATGGTCGCGACTATCGCGGAGCTTTCCGAGGCCGCTGGCTCGGCTGGGATGGTTGGCGGGCAGGTGATCGATATTCAGAGCGAGAATCAGAAGCTATCGCTCGACGAGCTGAAGCATCTGCACAGCAAAAAGACCGGCGCGCTTTTCCGAGCCTCGATATTGGGAGGCGCACGGCTTGGCGGCGCGAGCGCCGCGGAGATGGTCTCGCTGGAAGCCTTCGCGCGCGCCGTAGGGCTGGCGTTTCAGGTGGTCGACGACATCCTTGATGTGGAATCGACCACCGAAAAAATGGGCAAGCGGACGCAGAAGGACGATGCTCTGGGCAAGGCGACTTTCCCCGCACTGCTCGGACTCGAAGAATCGCACGCGTTCGCCCGCTCTCTGATGCACACGGCGCACAGCGCGATTGCGGGCTTCGGCGATCGCGCCGAACCTTTGCGCCAGATCGCAGCGTTCATGGTGGAGCGCAAATCATGAGCGCCGCCCCGGCTTATCAAACTCGGTCCGCGCGCCGCGCGATGCTGATCGAGCCGGGCCGTCTGGAGCTTTGCGCGTACGCTCCGCCCCGCCCGGGTCCGGGCGAGCTGCTACTTCAGGTGCGTTGCGCTTTGAGCTGCGGAACTGACCTGAAGGCATGGCGCCGCGGTCATCCCTTGTGGAAGCTGCCGATGCCCTTCGGGCACGAGTTCTCGGGCGTGGTGATCGAAGCCGGATCCGGAGTAAGCGCCTTCAAGGCCGGCGATGAAGTGATGGCGGCGCCTACCGCGCCATGCGGCGAATGCTTTTACTGCGCGCGCGGGGACGAAAATCTGTGCCCCGATGCGGTCGGGCGGATGCTGCACGGAGCATACGCGGACCTGATCGTGATTCCGGCGCATATCGTCGCGCGCAATACGTTTATCAAGCCGCGCGATCTTCCGTTCGAAGAAGCCGCGCTCCTGGAACCACTTTCGTGCGTCGTGCATGCGCAAGCGATGGCCGCGCCTGCCGCGCACGAGACAGCCATGGTCATCGGCGCCGGTGCATTTGGATTGCTTCACATGATTGTTTTGCGCGCCGCCGGTGTTCGCCAGATAGTGGTCGCCGGACGCGGCGACGCGCGGCTTAGGTGGGCGGCCGACCTGGGCGCCGATCGCGTAATCGATGTGCGCGCACAGGATGCAGCTTCCGAGATCGCGCGCTTAAACGGCGGTTTCGGCCCCGACCTGGTCATCGAATGCACCGGGCAAGTGGATGGATGGAGCGATGCGTTCGCGCGGGTACGCCGCGGCGGGCGGGTGGTATTTTTTGGCGGATGCGCGCCGGGAACCGCGCTTAGCGTCGACACTCGCCGGATGCATTACGACAACCTGACACTGCTCGCTCCGTTTCACTATCGTCCGCGTGATGTTCAGGCGGCATACGCGATGCTTTCGCGGCGAGATCTGGGAGCCGGGCGGATTATCAACGCGCGCCGCAGCCTGGCCGATCTCGCGAGGGTGTTTGAGATGCTGGAGCAGGGGACCGTGCTCAAATGCGCGGTAATTCCGTAGCGGCGCGAATTTAAGCGGGTGCAAGCGATTGGTATGAGCCAGATTGTAGAGACTGATTTTCCGGCGCAAGCCGCGCCGATAGCATCACGCGACGAGTTCGCGGCCAAAATCGATTTCACCATCGACCGCGCGCAGCGATCGCTTATCGCCGCGCAGTATCCTGAGGGCTACTGGCACGCTCCGCTCGAGGCGAATGCGGAGATGAACGCCGAGTTCATCATCTTCAATCACTTCATGGAGAATGTCGATCCGGTTCTCGAGTCGAAACTCAAGAAATTCCTGCTCGATAGTCAGAACGCCGACGGCAGTTGGAGCCTCTATGCCGGTGGCGAGGGCTATCTGTCGAGCACGATTGAGGCCTACTTCGCGCTCAAGCTTGCCGGGATGCGCGCCGGCGACGAGCCGCTGCTCCAATCTCGCCGATGGATTCTCGCGCACGGCGGAATCGAGAAGTGCGGAACCCTTGCGCGCTTCTATCTTGCCGCGATGGGGCAGGTGCCGTGGGAAGCTACCGCGGCGATTCCCCCCGAGGTCGTGCTGCTGCCCAACTGGTTCCCGTTCAACGTGTATGAACTGGCATCGTGGGCGCGCGGCACCGTCTTCGGCCTGATGGTTCTGCAGGCGATGCGCCCGATGGTGCCGGTGAGCTTTCAGGAAGGCGTGCTGGAGCTTTACATTCAGCCTCCGCACTTCACGCGCTTCAAACAGCCGGCCGCGGCGCGTCTTTTCTCTCTGCGCTCGATGTTTAACGTGCTCGATCGCGGCCTCCGCTTCTACAATCGGCACGCGCCCTCCGGTCTTCGCTCAAAAGCGCTTCGCGCGGCAGAGAGCTGGATCGTCGAGCATCAGGAGGCCAATGGTTCATGGGGCGGTATCGAGCCATGCTACCTGCTGAGCGCGATGGCGCTGAAGGCGCTTGGCTACAAGCTCGATCATCCGGTGCTCAAAAAGGCGCTTGAGGCGTCCAAGGAGCTTATCTGGGAGTTCGGCGATCGCGCGCTCTATATGCCGTGCGTCTCGCCCAACTGGGACAGCGCGCTTGCGGCCAAGGCGCTGCTCGATTCCGGACTCGATCGGAGTCATCCCGCTCTTACGAAGTGCACCGAATGGTTCATCGATCATCAGATCTTCGAGCGCGGCGACTGGTCGATAAAACGGCCGAAGCTCGAGCCGGGCGGCTGGGCGTTTGAGTTCTACAACAATTGCTATCCCGATGTGGACGATTCCGCCGTGATCCTCGCCGCGATGGCGGAGTGCGAAGGCGCGGATAAGGAGAAGCGCGATCGTTCGATTCGCGCCGGCGCGAACTGGGTGATGGGGATGCAATCGAAGGACGGCGGTTTCGCCGCCTTCGACGTTGATAATGATTCGCACTGGCTCAATTCGCTGCCGCTCGCGGATGTCGAAGCGGTGACCGATCCCTCGTGCGCGGATCTGACCGGACGCGTGCTCGAGATGATGGGCGCGGTCGGCTACAAGCCCGACCATCCTGTCGCTCGCCGCGCGATCGATTGGCTCCGAAAAAATCAGACGCCCGAGGGCGCGTGGTGGGGAAGGTGGGGCGTCGCCTACATTTATGGAACTTTCTCCGCGCTGTCAGGATTGCGCGCGATAGGCTTTGACATGAGCGAGCCCTGGATTCGCCGCGCGGTCGAGTGGCTCAAGTCAAAGCAGAACGAAGACGGTGGTTGGGGCGAGAGCCCGATGGCCGACAGGGATTCCGCCTGGCGCGGACGCGGCACCAGTTGCGCCTCGCAGACCGCGTGGGCGCTCATCGGTCTCGTCGCGGGCGAAGATGGTGTTTCTGATAGCGCGATGCGCGCGGCGTCTTGGCTCTGGGAGCGGCAGAACGACAATGGCGCGTGGGACGAATCGGAGTTTACCGGCAACGGCTTCCCAAACCATTTTTATCTCCGATACTACATGTATTCCCATTATTTCCCGTTGATGGCGCTGGGCCGGCTCAGAAAACGCATCTCTGAAACGCGGGCGTCTTGAAACCGCGTGCCGTAACTGGTTGCGCAGATGGCGTCAAAGGCAATCTCGATTCTCGGAACCACCGGCTCGGTTGGAGTGACCACCCTCGACGTGGTCGCGCGCTATCGAGATCGCTTTCGCGTGGTTGCGATGGCTGCCGGAAGAAATCTAGATCTCCTGGTTCGCCAGATTGCTGATTTCAAGCCCGAGCTGGTTTCGGTTGCCAATGCTGCCCTCGCCGTGGAGCTGCGCGCTCGGCTTACAGCCGGCAGCCGAGTTGAGATCGCGCACGGGCTTGAGGGTGCGTGCGCCGTCGCGACTCATCCCGAGGCGAAGCTCGTGGTCTCAGCGCTGGTCGGCGCGCTTGGCCTGCGTCCCACCCTGGCCGCTATCAAGGCGGGCAAAGACATCGCGTTTGCCAATAAGGAGGTTCTGGTTGTCGCCGGAGAGATGGTCACGCGCGCGGTTCGCGAGTCCGGCGTGCGCCTGCTTCCGGTCGATAGCGAACACAACGCGATTTTCCAGTGCCTTGAGGGGCGCGGCCGCGACTCGCTCAAGCGAATCATCCTTACCGCGTCGGGCGGTCCTTTCCGCGAGCTTTCCGCCGATCGCTTCGCTGCGATTACGGTCGAGCAGGCGCTCAAGCATCCCACCTGGCGGATGGGCAGCAAGATCACGATCGACTCGGCGACCCTGATGAACAAAGGGCTGGAAGTGATCGAGGCGCGGTGGTTGTTCGATGTATCTCGCGCGCGGGTAAACGTTGTCATCCATCCGCAGAGCGTCATCCATTCGATGGTCGAGATGGTTGACGGCTCGGTTATCGCCGAGATGGCGATTCCCGATATGGCGATTCCGGTCGCCTACGCGCTCGCGTATCCGGAGCGTCTGCCGCTGCCTCATCTTAAACCGCTATCACTTGCCGAGTGCTCGCGGCTGACGTTCGAGGAGCCTGACCTCGACCGTTTTCCGTGCCTGCGGCTCGCATTCGACGCGCTCGACGCCGGCGCGACGATGCCCGCGTGCCTGAACGCCGCGAATGAGGAACTGGTCGCCGGATTTCTGGCCGGCAAAACGCGCTTTATCGATATCCCGCGGCATATCGAGACAATCATGCGGCGGCATCCGAATTCTCCGGCGCGAACCCTGGAAGATCTGCTCGAAGTTGACGAATGGGCGCGTGCAGAGGCGCGCCAACTAATCGGCGGCACGCCAAAAGCCGCCTGATACGAGGTCGTACTTCGATGGATGCGATACGGACGCGGGAGGCGGGACCGGAAGGCTTAGGTGCCGGATCGGATCTCGCCGCTGATGCGTTCGGCGCGCAATCCCTCAGGCTCGACGAGGCCTACGCCTGGTGCGGAAAACTCGCGCGCTCGCATTACGAGAACTTCACCATCGCGTCGTGGCTGATGCCGGCGGCGATGCGCAAGCATATGCACGCGATCTACGCGTACGCGCGAATTGCCGACGACTTCGCCGACGAGGAGCACGATCTCAAAAAGCTCGACGATTGGGAGCGCCAGCTCGACCTCGCGTACGCCGGCGCGCCGCGGCATCCGGTATTCGTCGCTCTTGCGGATACCGCCAGAAAGTATGATATCCCGCGCGGCCCATTCGCCGATCTGCTGACCGCGTTTCGCTCCGACGTCGATTTCAAAGGCTTCGAGACGATGGACGAGTTGCTGGGCGGCTACTGCGCTTACTCGGCCAATCCGGTCGGCCGTCTGGTGCTCTATCTGTTCGGCTACCGCGACGCGGAGCGCCAGCGCGCGTCTGATCTGGTATGCAGCGGCCTTCAGCTTGCGAATTTCTGGCAGGACGTCGCGATCGATCTCGAAAAGGGCCGCATCTATTTTCCGCGCGCTGACCTCGCGCGCTTTGGCGTAACCCCGTCCGATCTCCAGAGTGGAGCTGTGACCGCGCAATTCACCGCTCTGATGGACCACGAGATCGGCGTCGCGCGCGCGATGCTGCGCGAAGGAGGACTCACTCTCGCCGGATCGGTGGACCGGCGCCTGCGCCGCGACATCCTGATGTTCGCCGGCGGAGGACTGGCGATTTTGCGCTTGATTGAACAGGCAGGCTGCGATGTGTTCCGCAACCGTCCGAAGCTTTCCAAACTCGACTATTTCAAACTTGGCTGGAATGCCTTGAGAGGACGACTTGAAACCTGAACATGTGCCGGCTAATGCGGATAACTCGGCGCCCGATGCGGCGTTGGTGGCTGACTACGAGCACTGCGCTGAAATAACGCGGCGCTCGTCGTCGAACTTCTATTACGCGTTCATGCTGCTGCCCGTCGAGCGGCGCAGAGCGCTCTACGCCGTATATGCCTTCTGCCGCTTCGTCGATGATATAGCGGACGACGGCGCAGGCCCGGATGGCGCGGAGCGCTCGCCGGCGGATTTGCTTCGCCAGTGGCGCGACGAGCTCGATCGCGTCTACCGCGGCGCGCCGACCCGCGCTATCTCGCGCGCGCTTGCCGATACCGCGGCGCGATTCGCGATCCCGCGCGGCTACTTCGACGAGGTGATCTCCGGGGTCGAGATGGACCTCTCGCAGAAGCGCTACGCCACCTTTGACGACTTGCGGCTCTATTGTTTTCGCGTCGCTGCCGCGGTCGGGCTCATCTGTATCGAAATTTTCGGCTACAGCAATCCGAACGCGCGGGTGTATGCGGAATATCTGGGAATCGCGTGCCAGCTCACCAACATCCTGCGCGACGTCAAGGAAGACGCCGGGCGCGGCCGTATCTATCTGCCGCTTGAGGATCTGGCCCGCTTCGGCGTGAGCGAAGATGAAATTCTGCGCGGAATTTATAGCGACGCCTTCGTGCGCCTGATGGAATTCGAAGCCGCGCGCGCCCGCGATTTCTACGATCAGGCCGATCGCCTGCTTCCCGACGAAGACCGGTCCAGCTTGCGCACGGCCGAGGCGATGCGGCAGATTTACGGCTCGCTGCTGAACCTGATCGTCCAGTCGAATTACCGCGTGCTGGACAAGCGGCTCAGCCTCTCCGCGACGCGCAAGCTCTATCTGGTCGGGCGCGTATGGGCCAGTTCCAGGCTCGGCGCGCTGCGCGGCCAGGCGCGCGCCTAATAGCATGGGTGAGCGCGAGCCGCCGGCACGATGTCAATGATCGACCCGAAAGATGTGGTCGTGATCGGCGGCGGATTCGCGGGACTCAGCGCGGCGGTGGCGCTTGCCGAAAAAGGTTTTCGGGTCGCGGTGCTGGAAGGAAAGCCGTCGCTTGGCGGGCGCGCTTACTCGTTCCAGGATCCCGATACCGGCGACTTCGTCGATAACGGCCAGCATGTGCTGATGGGATGCTATACGGCCACGCTGGATTTCCTGCGCAGAATCGGATCGGCGGATAATCTGGTCTTTCACCAGGATCTCGAAATCGAGATGCTGGCGGGGCCTGGCAACAGCGCTACCTTGCGCACCGCGCCGCTGCCCGGACCTCTTCATATGAGCGCCGCCCTGATGCGCTATCGGCATCTCAGCGTCGCCGAGCGGATTCAGGTCGTGCGCGGAGGGTTAAGGTTGCTCGCGATGCGCCGCCGCGATCGTCGCGCGCTGGAAAAGATGACTGTCACGGCTCTGATGGAATCGCTCGGGCAGAGCGCGAATGCCTGCCGCGCGTTCTGGTTCCCGCTTTCGATTGCGACGCTCAATGACGAGCCGCGGCTATCCTCGGCGGCGCTGCTCGCCGAGGTGCTCAAACGCGCGTTTTTCTCTCGCCGCCGCGATTCGGCTTTCGTCTATTCGCGGGTTGGACTGAGCGACCTTTATTGCACCGGCGCTCGCGCGATTATCGAGAACGCGGGCGGCGTCGTATCCACTCGCGCGATTGTCGATTCCCTCGATCGCGGCGAAGACGGCTCGGTTGCTTGCGCGCGGCTGCGGGACGGCCGCAGGCTCGGCGCCGCCAATTTCATCTCCGCCGTGCCGCCGCAGAGCCTCACGCGGATGCTGCCCGCGGAGGATGGCGCGGATCCATATTTTTCGCGGCTAGCGGAGCTTGGCGATTCGCCGATCATCTGCGTCCACGTATGGTTCGATCGGGAGATTACCCGCTCCGCGTTCGTCGGCTTTATCGGCGCCACCACTCAGTGGATGTTCAACAAGCGCAGGATTTTCGAGCGGCACGGCGAGCGGCATCCCGGCTATTTGAGTTTCGTGATCAGCGGAGCGCGCAGACTGGTCGACAGCTCCAATGATGCGCTGCTCGACCTGGTGCTGGCCGATCTCTGCGCCATGATTCCCGCCGCGCGCGATGCGAAAGTCGTGAAAGCGCTGGTGCTCAAGGAGAAGCGGGCCACGATGGCGCCCGACCTGCGCTCTCATCAGCTCCGCCCGGGAACCGTGTCGCCGCTCAAAAATCTGTTTCTTGCCGGCGACTGGGTGCAGACCGGTCTTCCCGCGACTATCGAAAGCGCGGTCATCTCCGGAATGGCGGCGGCGTCCGCGGTGGCCGCACGATCAACATCCCTTCAGGCGCAATGATGGATCCGAAGCTCGCGCTGGTAACCGGCGGCAACGGCTTTGTCGGATGCTATGTCGTGCGCGCCCTCCTTCGACAGGGCTGCCGGGTGCGGGTGCTGGTTCGCGAGCACGCCGACATCACGGCGCTTGCCGGCCTTCAGGTTGATCTCGCGCGCGGTGATTTGCGAGACGCCCATGCGGTCAGGCGCGCTGCTGCGGGATGCAGCGAGGTTTATCACGTCGCTGCCGATTACCGCCTGTGGGTGCCGGATCCGGCGGCCATGTACGCGAGCAACGTCGATGGAACCCGCAATGTAATAGAAGCCGCGCGGGCGGCGGGCGTCCAGCGTATCATTTACACCAGCACGGTCGGCGTTCTCGGGATTCCGCATGGCGCGCCCGGCACCGAAGAGACGCCCTCGTCGCTTCAGGACATGCCCGGACCATATAAGCGATCGAAATTCATGGCCGAAGAGGTTGCTCGCGAGGCCGCGCGCGCCGGCGCTCCAGTCGTGATCGTGAATCCATCAACCCCGGTGGGCGCGCTCGATCTGAAACCGACTCCCACCGGACGAATCATCCGCGACTTCATAAGTGGCAGGATGCCGGCATACGTGGACACCGGGCTTAATCTGGTTGACGTGGAAGACTGCGCGCGCGGCCATCTGCTTGCCGCCGAGCGCGGGAAAATCGGCGAGCGATATATTCTGGGCGGGGAAAACCTGACCTTAAAGGAGATGTTCGAGCGTCTTGAGCGCCTGTCGGGAGTGCCGGCTCCGAAGCACAGAATTCCATACGCGGTCGCGCTCGGATTTGCGCTCGGCGCGGAGACGCTAGCGCGCACGGTGACCCATCGCGCTCCGCGCGCCAGCGTCACCGAGGTCCGGATGTCGCGCAAGCACATGTTCTTTGATTCGTCGAAGGCGCGCAGCGAACTTGGCTACGCTCCGGGCCCGGTGGATGGCGCGCTTGCGCGCGCGATCGAGTTCTTTCGCAACTCCGCGCCCTCGCGAGCGGCTTAGCGGAAACCTTCGATGCATCTGCTGATAGGCACGATCCTGCTCAGGCCGTATGTGTTCGTATTCCTGGTGAGCTTCCTGTTCATCGCGATCGTGAACTTCGGCGTTCGCACCACGATCCTGTTTTCGATTCTCACCTACGGCGTCGCGCTCGGATGCGAATGGTCATCGGTGCATAACGGGTTCCCATTCGGCCTTTATCATTATGTATACGCAACCCGCGAGCGCGAACTGTGGGCCGCCGGCGTGCCGGTGTTCGATTCTCTGTCGTTCACTTTTCTTGCGTTTGCCAGTTACACCGTCGCGCTGCTCTTGAGCTCGCCGCTTTATCGCCGCGGATGGGATCTGCGGATTCTGGACACCTGGAAGATTCGCCGTTCGCCGCGCGTGTGGCTGATGGCGGCGCTGTTCATGGTGATGATCGACATGGTGGTCGATCCGCTGAGCGTGCGCGGCGAGAAATGGTTTCTCGGCAGGATATTCTGGTACGACCCGGCCGGACCGCACTTTGGAGTTCCGATCAGCAATTACCTGGGATGGTACTTCGTCGGCGCGATCACGATCGCGATCTTTGTCGCGCTCGATCAGCTCCTGAATCGATCGGCCGCGCGTCCCGCGGGAGTGGCGGAGCGATTGCCGTCACGCGCGATTCTGGGGCCGCTGCTCTACGCCGGAATAGCGATCTTCGGAATCACGATGCTGTTTTGGATCGGCGCGGCTGAAATCGCATGGGCCAGCGTCTTCATCTATCTGCCGTTCGCCGCCCTGGTCGCGCATATTCTGACCCGGAGCGGCTCGTATGGTGACGCCGCGGACCGGGAGCGTCATCTGGCCGACTTTCACTACGAGCGGGATCTTCCGGTGTTTACCTGCGAATCGGGTGAAACCGCCCCGCTGCGGCGCCGGCTATGACGGCGGCCGGAAAGCCTGGCGCGCGGAGTTTCTCCGCGCAGGACCACCGCCTCCAGCGCGTCGGCAAGCGTGCGCGTTGCGCGTCCGAGATTTCGCATCATCCGCGGCAACCGCAATATGACGCCCGGGTTGCTTGCGATAAATCTGGCCGCGTCGCGTCCGCGAACCTTGCCGTCCGGGCCGGCGATATCTCCGCCAATCACGTCTTCATCGACCGCATCCATCACCGCGCGCATCACCGCGAACCTGAGCCCCAGTCTTTCGGCCTCAAGCGCGATCGCGGCGGTTTCCATATCGACCGCAATCGCGCCGGTCAGCGTTTTTGCGGCCCGCTTCTCGGCTCCGGTGCCGAGAAGCAGGCGCGAGCTGAGGATCGCGCCGGTCGAGTACTCGACCCGCGCGAGCCGCAGAAAGCGCCCGAGTTCTGCCAGATTCTGATCCGCGATCACCGCGACGTGCCGTACCGTAGCATCGTGGTCGCGGGCGATTATCCGGTCGGCGAGCACCAAATCGCCCGCGGCCAGTCCGCTCGACAGAGCACCGGCTACGCCAGTGCCAATCACGATTTCCGGATCCGGAAAAAGATCGAACGCGCGCCGCGCGGCGGCGCTCGCGCGGTCGAACCCCATTCCAGTCGCGACCGCCGCAATCTGAATGCCGCCAATTTGCGCGCGAAATCCCTTCAAATGCGGATCGCCCAGCGCAAGCGTCGGCTTTATCCGGCGTCTGAACGCGCCGACTTCCCGAGCGAACGCATAGAAGATCAGGATCAAGTCAACTGTCCCGGCGATGCCTCAAAGTCTTGAGCAGAACCCCGGATACAAGCAAAATTGCGCGGAGATGAAAGTACGTCAAGCTGCTACCGTACTCTTGGATGCTGCTGGACACGGTTACCGTCTGTGAAGCAGCTTATCATCAATGGCGACGATTTCGGGCTGAGTCCTGAAACCAACGCCGGCGTCCTGCGGGCGCATCGGCACGGCGTTCTCACCAGCGCTAGCCTGATGGTCGCCGAGGCCGCAAGTGAAGATGCGGTGCGCGCCGCGCGCGACATTCCCGAGCTCGATATCGGGCTGCACGTGGTCGTATGCCGCGGGCGCAGCGTGCTTGCCGCCGACAAGCTTGGCGGCGCGGTCAATCTGTTCGGTCAATTTCCGCAAAATCCGACCATGGCGGGCATGCGATGGTTTTTCAATCGCCGCATTCGCACTCATCTTGCCGATGAGTTGCGCGCGCAGGTCGAGCGCCATCTCGAACTGGTCGGCTATCTGCATCATATCGACGGTCATCTGAACTTCCATGTGCATCCGGTGATGGCCGACATCCTGATTAATCTCGCGGCTGAGTATAAGGTCGCCTGCATCCGCCTTCCGCGCGAAAAAGTTTTCACCACGCTGAAACTCCGGCGCGATCACGCGTCGCGCAAGCTGGTGGAGGCCGCCATCTTTCGCGCGCTGTCGCGCCGAACGCGGCGCATGATGCGCGAGCGGGGAATCATTTCGTCCCAATGGCTCTACGGGCTGCATCAGAGCGGACACTTGAGCGAGCGGTATGTGCTCGGCGTCATCGAGCGCCTGCGCGACGGCACCACCGAGCTGTACTTTCATCCCGCCGCGGATATCGGCGGCACGCCGCCCGATCCAGGCGCGCAGATCGAGGTCGAGATTCTCACCAGCCCGCGGGTGCGCGCGGCGCTCAAGGCGCGCGGGGTCCGGCTTACCACCTTTCGCGATCTCGCCCGCGACGGTGCGCCTATCCGTCGCCCGCCGGACCACAGTTTTGCCGGTCAAGTGCTCGATCGCTAACCTCTGCGCATGAGCACGATCATTGTTCGACCCGCGGCGTTCTCCGACCTGACCGCTATCACCGAGATTTACAACTACTACGTCATCAACACCGCGATCACGTTCGTTATCGACCCGCTCACGGTTGAAGAGCACGCCCCGTGGTTCCACGCGCATACTGAAGGCGGGCGCTATCAGCTTTTCGTCGCCGAAGATCGCGGTCAGATTCTCGGCTTCGCCGGAAGCGGACGCTTTCGCCCCAGAGCCGCGTATGGCACGACAGTCGAGACAAGCATTTACTGCGCCCATCAGAACATCCGCGCGGGAATCGGAACGATGCTGTATGCGGCGCTGTTCGACGCGATCAAGCGCGAGGACGTTAATCGTATCGTTGCCGGAATCACGCTCCCAAATGACGCTTCGCTCGCACTGCACAAACATTTTGGCTTCACGCCGGTGGGAACGTTCTCGCAGGTTGGACGCAAGTTCGGCCGCTATTGGGATGTGCTCTGGATGGAGCGTCCTCGCGCGCTCGGGATGTGAATTCTCTCGCGCGGCTGCGGATATTGACGTACTGTAACGGCGATACGCTGATGCTCCGCATCGGACGCGGAGTTTTCCATCAAAAAGGATTATCGCGATGCACGATCAGGAAGGCGCGCCGCAAACTCCCTCTGTGAGCGAATATCGACTGCCAAAAAATGTAACGCCCAACCGCTACGAGCTTCGGCTGGAGCCGGATCTGAAATCGTTTACCTTCGTCGGATCGGAAACCGTGGAGGTGACGGTCAACCAGCCGACCCGCGAGATCGTGCTGAATTCGCTCGAGCTCGAAATCAATAGCGCATCCGCCGAGCGCGCCGGAAAATTGCTCAGCGCTGCTGTCGAGATGGAGCCGGCGCGGGAACGTGCTCATCTTCGCTTCGATGACGAGCTTGGCGTCGGCGCGTGGGCGCTCAAGATCGTGTTCCGCGGCGTTCTCAATGACAAGCTGCACGGCTTTTATCGCAGCGAATACACCGATTCCGCCGGAAAATCCCACACAGTCGCGTCCACTCAGTTCGAATCCACCGACGCGCGCCGCGCGTTTCCATGCTGGGACGAGCCGGAGCTCAAAGCGAGCTTCAGCGTGACTCTGATAATCGATGAAAAGCTCGCGGCGGTCTCCAATGGCGGAATCAAGTCCGAGCGCAAAATAAGCGGCGGGAAAAAAGAGGTCGTCTTCACTGAGACGATCCGGATGTCAACTTACCTGGTCGCGTTTATCGTGGGTGAGTTCGAGGCGACCGCGCCGGTCGATGCTGGCACTTCGCTTCGAATCGTGCACGTGCCCGGCAAGGCGGAGTTGACCGGATGGGCGCGGCAGATTGGCGTTTTCTCGCTCAAGTATTTCGCCGATTACTACGGAATCAAGTATCCCGGCGACAAGCTCGATCTAATCGCAATTCCGGATTTCGCGTCGGGCGCGATGGAAAATCTCGGCGCGATCACGTTTCGCGAAACCGCGCTCCTCGCCGATGAAAAAACCGCTTCGCGCGCCGAGCTCGAACGGGTCGCCGACGTCGTCTCCCACGAAAATGCGCACATGTGGTTCGGCGACCTGGTCACGATGCGCTGGTGGAACGGCATCTGGCTGAACGAGGCGTTCGCGACCTTCATGGAGATGCTCGCGGTCGACGCGTGGAAGCCGGAGTGGAAACGATGGGACAGCTTTTCGGTCTCGCGCGCCGCGGCGATGGCGGTTGACGGGCTGCGCAGCACCAGGTCGATCGAGTTTCCGGTGTTAAGCCCCGAAGAATGCCGCGCGATGTTCGATATCCTGACCTATGAGAAGGGCGCGGCGGTGCTCAGGATGCTCGAGCAGTATCTCTCGCCCGAAATTTTCCGCGACGGTATCCGCCGCTATCTGAAAAAACATCAGTTCGCCAACACCGAGACCGGCGATCTGTGGGACGCGCTCGAGTCCGCATCGGCCCAGCCGGTGCGCAAGATGATGGACTCGTGGATTTTTCAGCCCGGCTTTCCGATCGTCGAGGCCGCGCTCGCATCCGGCGGTTCGTCGCTCAGAATCTCGCAGCGCCGCTTCTATTATCTGAACGAACAATCCGATCAAGTGTGGCACGTCCCGGTGATGATCCGCGCGCGCGCCGGAGGAAAGGAGGTTGCGCGAAAGGTGCTGCTGACCGATCGCGAGACAGCAATCGATCTCGGCGGCAAGATCGAGTGGGCGCTTTTGAACGAGGGCGGCCACGGTTTTTATCGCGTGCACTACGCACCGGAGCTTTTGGCCGGACTCACGCGCAATCTCGCGGCGCTCAGGCCGATCGAGCGCTTCTCGCTGGTCAGCGACACCTGGGCGGCAACGGTCGCGGGGCTTGGACCGCTTGCCGAATTCATCAGGATGGCGCGGCTGTTCACCGGCGAGACCGACCTGAACGTCTGGCGCGCACTGCTCGGCGCGTTCAACTATCTCGACATGATCGCGTCAGACTCCGATCGGCCGGTGCTGGCGGCGGCGGTGCGCGAAATCGCGGGACCGGCGGCAAACCGTCTCGGATGGGAGGCGCGCACCGGCGAAAGCGAGCTCGAGCGGCAGCTCCGCGGAGTAATAATCGCCGCGCTAGGCACGGTCGGCGACGATCCGGAGGTTCAGCGCCGCGCCGCCGCGACTTACGCGCAGTTCGAGGATAATCCGGCGCGAGCTGATCGGGATCTTGCACCGGCGCTGGTCGCGATTCTCGCGCACGCCGGCGACGCGAAGCGCTACGACGAGTTTCTTCGGAAATTCAAATCGGCGCGCACCCCTCAGGAGGAGCAACGCTATCTTTTTTCGCTGACCGGCTTTCGCGACAGCGCGCTTCTCTCGAAAACGATGGCGATGACGCTGGATGGGCAGGTGCGCACCCAGAACGCGCCCTACCTGATGCACTCGCTGCTTTTGAACACGACTTCGCGCTACGACGCGTGGGATTTCCTGCGCCGCAACTGGGAAGAGATGGCGAAAAAATATCCCGACAATGCGCTGCCGCGGATGTGCGAGGCGATTGTCGCGTTGATCGATCGCGAGGATGAGGTGAAAACGTTTTTCACCACCCATCGCGTGCGCCTGGGCGCGAAAATTATCGACCAGCACCTTGAACGGCTGCGGGTCGCGGTGGAGTTTCGCGCGCGCGAAGGCGCGTCGCTTTCATCCACGCTCAAGCGGTAGATGCGCTTAGGCCGCCGCGCGAACCGCGACGGTATTCGGCTTCGAGGCGGCGCGCCTCAGGATCGCGAGATATCCAGGCTGGATTTCCATTCGCGGGCCGTATCCCTTGGCCAGCAGGATCCGATGCGCCGCAGGCAGGTTGTAGCACGGCGCCGACATCAGCAGGTGATGCTCGAGGTGGTAGTTGACGAAGTAGGGCGCGATGAACGCGCGCTCGATCCAGTTGGCGTGCGTGGTGCGAGTGTTGCGCAGCGGGTCGTCATTGTCCGCCACCATCGAATGTTCCGCGATGCTGCGGATGCGGGTGATAAGCTCGTTGAACGTCAGCAGCGGCACGACCCACAAAAGCGGATACAGCCACCAGTACCCGGCGATAGCCAGAGCTGCGAACAGGACCGCGTTGGTGATGAAGAATCCGTGAAAGCGCGTCCATCCTCTGCCGAACTGCGACGCGATCGATTTGCCGGGAGCCGAAAACGCCCGTCTTAGCGCCCCCACGCGCTGCTTGTACGCGGTCTGTCCGGTTAAATCGCGAATGACTTTGCGCTTGAAGCTCGAACGCGTGATCGGGAACGGAGCGCCGAGCGCGAGGTCGGGATCGTTCGGCTGCTGAGTGAAGCGGTGATGCAGAATGTGGTAGCTGCGGTACGCGTACATGTCGGACATCAGCGGATCGCCGAGAATCCACGCGCCCACAAAATCATTCAGCTTGAGATTCTTGAACAGCAGCCCGTGCGCCGCGTCATGCATCAGGATTGCGAGTCCGAGCTGCCGCGCGCCGATAATCATCACCGCCAGCACGAACGTGATCGGATTCGGCCACCATACGAACAGCGCCATCGCGAGGAAAATCGTTCCCCACGCGTGCAACACCATCCAGGCGCCGCGCAAATCGGACTTGCGCTTCAGATCGAGCAGCTCATCGGGGGTGAAGATGTTGCTGGCTTTGAATAACATCGCTTTTGCAATCTCTCGACGCGGCTCGCTACCGCCGCATCGAGAAAGAATGTAACAGAAATATGCGATGATTGCAAGAGGCAGTTATAAACTTCCCGATCTTCCGCCCGCCAGAACGGTGGTGTTGGATTTTCTGTCCAACCGTGCTCCGCGCGAAATGTCGGTGCAGGCGGTGCTCGCGGCCGGATCGATTTTCGGGTTTTCCGAGCAGAACCTGCGGATGGCGCTGGCCCGGCTGGTCGAGCAGGGACTGGCCCGCAGCACCGGCCGCGGCAAGTACGCGCTGGCGAGCTCGGGCGAGGCGATGCGCAGCGAGGTGCGAAAGTGGCGCACGATTACCGAAGCAACACGGGCGTGGTCGGGCGCATGGATCGCGATCTACAACGCCGGCGCGGCTCGGAGCGATCGCAGCGCCATTCGCCGCCACGAGGGCGCGATGAATCTGCGCGGGTTTCGCCCGCTTACGCCCGACCTGTGGCTGCGCCCGGCGAACCTGCGCGAGAGTATCGGCGGCTTGCGCGAACACATGCACGCTCTCGGATTGCATCCCGAGGCTCTGGTCGGCGCGCTGGACGAGCTGGATGTTGAAACTCAGACCCGAGCCCGGCGGCTGTGGGATGCCGCAGCGCTGCTCGCATCGTATCGCGCGCTTGCACGGGCGCTTGCGGAAAGCCGGCGAAGCGTCGAGGCGCTGCCGCTCGACAAAGCCGCCGCCGAAACGATGCTTCTGGGCCGCGACGTAATTCGCCACATAAATCTCGATCCGTTGCTGCCCGAAGAGATGATGCCGCGGCATCATTTTCGCGCGCTGGTGAGCGCGATGATCGAATACGACGAGATCGGGCGCCGCATCTGGCGCGAGCTGATGCGCCGGATCGAGAACGGGCGCTGAATTTTATGCGAGCAGTCCCTTGCCCGGAATGTGGTTGATCTCGAGCCGGATCCCATCCGGATCTTCGAACAGGACCGAGTAATATCCAGGCGCCCACGGCCCGACCTCGGGCGGATGGATGATGTTCGCGCCGATCTGCTTCAGAAATTCGTACGCAGCGTCGATATCCGAATGTTCGCGCGCGCGAAAGCACAGGTGATGCAGCCCGGATCGGCCTTGCGCGAAGCCTTGCCCGCGGTAGGCGGCATCCGCGCGGATTATTCCAACTCCGGTTCGCGCCCCAATACAGTAAAACTGCGAATCGGTCTTGCGCACAACGAATTTAAGCCCGAGGAATGGCAGCAGCTTCTCGTAAAAAGGCAGGCACGCCTCGAAGTTGCTGACGGTCAGCATCACATGCGCAGTTCCGTTGATTTCCATCTCTTGCGCCTTCTCGGTCGGCCAAACTCGCTCGCTGCCAAATTAAAGTAATACTTTAATTCAGCATGCGCGCGCGCCTCAGTGCGCGAGCATCCGGCGGGCGTCGGGCTGTTGATGGCCCAAAATCGGATGCGGCCGGTAAGATTTCTCGAGCGCCGCGACTTCCTCCGCGCTGAGCTTGATGTCCACCGCGTCTATAGCCTCTTTGAGGTGCTTCAACTTGGTCGCGCCGATAATCGGTGCTGTCACACCAGGCGCCTGGAGGATCCATGCGCACGCGATTTGCGAGGGCGTAACGCCGCGCGCCTTGGCGAGCTTTTCGACCTCGCCAAGCACCTCGAAATCGGTTTCGGCGAAGTACATATTTTTTGCAAAATCGTCGGATTTCGCGCGCGCGGTGTCGCCGCTCTTCTGAGCGTTTCTATTTCCCGCCAGGAACCCGCGCGCAAGCGGACTCCACGGAATCAGGCCGACGCCCTCATCGATGCACAACGGATTCATCTCCCGCTCTTCTTCGCGATAGACCAGGTTGTAATGGTTCTGCATCGAGACGAACCGATGCCATCCGTTGCGCTCCTGCAAGTTGAGCGCTTTCTGGAACTGCCACGCCGCCATCGAGCTTGCGCCGAGGTAGCGCACCTTGCCCGCGCGCACCAGCGAATCGAGCGCGTCCAGGGTTTCTTCCAGAGGAGTCGAGAAGTCGAAGCGATGAATCTGGTACAGGTCGATGTAGTCCATCTTGAGGCGGCGCAGCGAAGCGTCGCACGCCTCCAGGATATTTTTGCGCGAAAGGCCGCTGCGATTCGGCTTCGGCGACATCTGGCCGTGAACCTTGGTCGCGAGCACGATGTCTTCGCGCTTCATCATCTCGCCGAGCCATCTTCCGGTGATCTCCTCGCTGACCCCGATCGAGTAAACGTTGGCGGTATCGAAAAAGTTGATCCCCAATTCGATCGCGGCGGCGAAGTGATCGCGCGCTTCGTCCATCGTGAGCACCCAATCGCGCCATTTTTTGTCGCCATAGCTCATGCATCCCAGGCAGATGCGGGAGACAGTCAGGCCGGTTCGTCCGAGTTTCGCGTAGTTCATGAGGATCCTCTTTTCGGTTTATCTTTCAGCGAAGCGAACCATACCAGTTCGCGATAGCCGATCCGATCTCGTGCGGCGAGTCTTCCTGCACGAAATGAATTCCCTTTACCGTCACCTCGCGCTGATTTGGCCATCCGCGGCAAAAATCGCGCTGCACACCGGTCAGGATCGCGCCCGGATCGGCGTTGATGAAAAGCTTGGGAATCGTACTCGCCGCGAGCCAATCCGCATAGCCTTGCACCACCGCGACCACGTCGTCCGGGTCGCCATCGATCGGGATTTCGCGCGGCCAGGTAAGAGTTGGGCGGCGCGATTCGCCCGCTTCAGCGAACGGTTTGCGGTAATTGTCCATCTCTTCAGCGCTGAGCTTGCGGATGATGCTGCCGGGCAGAATTCGCTCGACAAAAACGTTGCGATTCAGAATCAAGTCCTCGCCCGCGGGACTGCGCAGCGTCTTGAACAAGTCGCGCGCGGCGTCAGGCCACTCGGACCATTTGAGAGGCCGCACGATCGCTTCCATGTACGCGATTCCCCGCACGCGGTCAGAGTGCCGGCGCGCCCATTCGAAGCCGAGCGCCGATCCCCAATCGTGAACCACCAGCGTCACTCGTCCGTTCGGCGCCGCCGCCGCAAGCAAAGCGTCCAGATGCACCGCGTGATCGGCGAAGCGGTAAGTCTCCGAGACGGTGCGGCCCGACGCGCCCATTCCGACCAGATCGGGCGCGACGCATCGCGCATGCGAGGCAAGACGCGGGATAACGTTGCGCCACAGGTACGACGAGGTCGGATTGCCATGGATCAGGACTATGGTATCGCGGCCGTCGCCGGCGTGACCGGTATCGACATACGCCATCGAGGTGCCGAGCACTTCCGCGCGTTTGCGGGGATAGGGATCGGTTGCGGAAATTTCGCCGGTGCTCATAGCAGGATGCTCCGGGAGAATAGCGATCGGATAATGGTTAAGTCGGGAAACTTAACCGATTAATACGGCGTTGTGGTAGCGCACGCAACCTGAAATCGCGCCGCTTGCGCGCGCAGTTTGAGCGGGCGCAAGATCGCCGCAGCCGGCAATCAGCCGCCGTGCGTAAGAGCGTCATCAGGAGAACATCATGGCGGAGCGAAGGCGCAAATTCTGGGGATGGGGCTACGAAGACCAGGGTCCGAATCCCGAGCAGCAAAAGCATATGGCGGAGCGGATGGCGGCGCGATTCGGATTGAGCGAGCTTCCAATCACTCCGCCGCCCACAGAAAGCGAGCTCAAGTTGCGCGCGCCCCGCGCGGCTGCGCCTGCGGCGCTCAGCGAAATCTGCTCGTCTTCGACGTATGAGCGCGCACTGCACAGCTACGGACGCGGATTCGGCGATATCGTGCGCGCCTTTCGCCGCGATTTTTCGAACCCGTTCGACGTGGTTGCATATCCGCGCGACGAGCGCGACATCGTGCGCCTGCTCGAATGGTGCGACGGCGCAAAGCTTGCGGCGGTTCCGTTCGGCGGCGGATCGAGCGTGGTTGGCGGCGTCGAGCCTCCCAAGGGAGATAGGTTGCGCGGCGCGGTTTCGATCGATCTGAGCAAACTCGATCGCGTATTGGAGGTCGACAAAACCTCGCGCGCGGCACGGATTCAGGCCGGCGTGCTCGGTCCCGCGCTGGAAGACCAGCTCCGTCCGCACGGATATACGCTGAGGCACTTTCCGCAGTCGTTCGAGTTTTCGAGCCTGGGCGGATGGATTGCCACGCGATCCGGCGGCCATTTCGCGACCTTGTACACGCATATCGACGATTTCGTCGAGTCGCTGCGCGTGGTCACGCCGACCGGAACTCTCGAAACTCGGCGGCTGCCCGGCTCGGGCGCGGGTCCGAGTCCGGACCGGATGTTTATCGGATCGGAGGGGATTCTCGGCATCATCACCGAGGCCTGGATGCGCTTGCAGGATCGGCCCGAGTTTCGCGCCAGTGCATCGGTCGCGTTTCCCGATTTCATGTCTGGCGCGGCGGCGGTCCGGCAGATCGCGCAGGCGGGTCTGTATCCCGCCAACTGCCGCCTGCTCGATCCTGGTGAGGCGCAGAATTCGGGCGCGAGCGACGGCAGCACGGCGGTGCTGGTGCTCGCGTTCGAGTCGAAAGACCATGCGCTGGAGCCGTGGATGAAACGGGCGCTCGAGTGCTGCGCCGATCACGGCGGAAAAGTTCCGCAAGAGGCCGGCCGCACACGAACCGATTCGGCCGCGACTCACGAAGGCGCCGCCGGCGCATGGCGCAACGCGTTTATCAACGCGCCGTACCTGCGCGACACGGTGGTTGCGATGGGGATGGTCAGCGAGACGTTCGAGACCTCGATCACGTGGGATCGATTTCCGAATTTTCACGCTAAGCTGATGGAATGCGCGACCGATATGGTGCGGCGCGTGTGCGGCAAGGGGACGGTGACGTGCCGCTTCACCCACGCTTATCCCGACGGGCCCGCGCCCTATTACACGGTGCTTGCGCCGGGCAAAAAGAACTCGCAGATCGAGCAGTGGGGCGAAATCAAGCAGGCGGTTTCGGATCTTCTGATCGATCTCGGCGGCACGATCACGCATCATCACGCGGTCGGCAGAGACCATCGCAGATGGTACGATCGGCAGCGTCCTGAAGCCTTCGCACGCGCTCTGAAAGCGGCCAAGCGCGAGCTGGATCCGCGCGGTATCCTGAATCCCGGCGTGTTGATCGATCCGTAGGGCCTCGGCGCGCGGTGCTCGCTCGGGATAAGATCACGAGGCGCGCACCCTCACCCTCGCGTCACGATTCCTGCGACAAAGGAGCGCAGGAATCGCGCCGCTCTCCCTCTCCCGGCGGGCGAGGGCATCCGTAGTTGCGGCGCTAGTCGTCGATGCCGAGTTTGCGGCGCGCCTCTTCGCTCATCATATGCGGCGTCCATGGCGGATCCCACACGATTTCCACGTTCGCGTCGCCGCATCCGGGCAGCCCCAGCAGCTTGTCCTGGATTTCCTGCGTGATCATCGCGCCGAGATGGCATCCGGGCGCGGTCAGCGTCATCGTGACGTTGATGTTCGCGCCGTCGAGCGTGACCGCATAGACAAGGCCCAGGTCAACGATGTTGACCGGAATTTCGGGGTCGTAGCATTCGCGCAGCACCTCGTAAACGTCGGCCTCGGTGATTGCGAGCGAATTATCCATCGGCGTGCGAGGTATTATATAAAAGAACTGCCGTCGAGGCATACGCAGCCAAATCGCGGCATGCGCGCCGATAGTCGGATAGCAGACGGCGCGAAACTCTTAATGCATCAGGAGGGCAGTTATATGAAGAACCTCGGAATCGTCATCCTGCTGGTTGGCGCGCTGTTGTGCTGCCTCACGATATTGATCGCAGCTCACGCGACCGGAGAAAACCAGGTCGCCTCTGTTGCGGTCGCGCTAGCCTCGATAGGTGTGGTCATGGCCGGCTCTGTCCTGGTACGGGCATCGGGTCAGACTGAACCAGTGCAAAGATGACGAGGATCGTTCGCCGCGGATTGTCGCGCGTCAACGAGGAGTGAATCGAGCATGGCGGACCGCACCAAGGAAGAACTTTACGACGACGCGATCGACCTCTTCGCGGACGACAAGTTTGCCGACGCGATCGAGGTCTACAAGCGCGCGCTCGAAATCGATCCCAGTTACACCGACGCGGTTCACGGGCTTGCGATGTGCTATCAGGCGCTGGGCGATCTCGACTCGGCGATCGAAGTGACCAAGCGCCACATCGAGCAGGATCCCGAGGACATCCTGGCGTTCACCAATCTCAGCATGTTCTATCAGAAGCAGGGAAAAATTAAGGAAGCAGAAGCCGCCGGCGCCGAGGCGCGCCGACTCGATTGGAAGCGGCAATTGCGCGAGGGCAAGGCGAAATCGTAAGTGCCGGATTGAAACGCGCGGGCGCGAAGCCGAAAGCGAGGGGAGATGAGACTCAAAGACAAGGTCGTGATGATCACTGGCGGAGGATCGGGTCTCGGACGCGAGATGGGGCTTACATTCGCGCGCGAGGGCGCGGCGATCGCGGTCAACGACATCAATCCCGAATCCGCGCAGAACGTCGCGACTGAGATCGAGCGCGCGGGCGGCAAGGCGCGTCCGTTTGTCGCGGACGTGTCGTCCAGCTTGGCGGTCCGCCGCATGTTCGCGGACTTTGTGGCGGCGTTTGGCCGAATTGACGTGCTGGTCAACAACGCAGGTATCGGGCGCACACGCGAAACCGATGAGCTAAGCGGCCTGCAGGATCTGCCTGACGAAGATTGGCACAAGATGCTGGCGACGCATCTCGACTCGACGTTCTATTGCACCCGCGAGGCGCTGAAGCTGATGATCCCGCGCGGCGCGGGCCGCATCATCAACCTTGGATCGATAGCCGGAACGACGGGGCTTGGCGGCGCGGTTGCGTACTCGACCGCGAAGGGCGGGATCATCTCGTTCACCAAGGCGCTCGCCAAGGAAGTCGTGCAGCAGGGAATCCTGGTCAACTGTATCGCTCCCGGCTTTATCGAGACTCCGATGACGGCGCCGATCACGGATGAGATGAAGCAGTACTTCACGATGCTCACGCCGATCGGGCGTTTCGGCCAGCCGCGCGATATCGCGTGTGCGGCGCTGTTTCTTGCCTGCGACGAATCGAACTTCATGGTCGGTCAGGTGGTCAGTCCGAATGGCGGTTTCGTGATCTAGCGGCCTCGCCATGGCGGCGGGCAGGAGGGAACTGCGATGTACCTGAATCTGGTGAGTTTTAATTTTCGCAGCGCAGACACCGACGCCGAGGAGCGAAACTATTTCTCGAACCACGTGCCGCTCGCGCGGCGTCTGGCGGGCCTCAAGTTTTACTACACCGGGCGCTTGATGAAGGTGCAGGGACGCGACCCCGACCGCTTCCGCGCTGCGATCCTGGGCTATGACAGCGCGGAGGCCGCCGCGGCCGCGATGACTCCGGAGGCGACGGCGGAACTGATTGCCGACTCGCGAGCGCATCTGAAAGATCTGTCATCGGTTGCGATAAGCGGCGAGGTCGTCCTGCCGTTCGAGAAGCGGCGCCAGGGTGACCGCTGCCTGATAATGGCCGCGGAGTTCAATTTTACCGACGGCGCGCGCGATCTGGCGGGCGCGGAGAAGCATTACCGCGAGACCCACGTTGAGCTCGCGCGCAAGCTGCCGGGCCTGCGCCATTACGTGATCGGGAAAATCGCCGGCGGCGATCGGCATCGGATGGCGGTGCTGGCGTTCGACTCGCTGGACGCGCTGCGCGACGCTTACCGATCACCGGAGGGCCTGGCGCTCGTTCGCGACGAGCAGGCGACGATTGCCGACGCGAGGGTGCGCCGTATCGACGCGCAGGTCGAGCTGTAGCCGTCTTCTAGATCGCTCGCCGCGCCCAAACGGCGCGATTTCTCAAGACTTCGGCCTGGGGTTCTGCAATTCTTATCGCGACGGGAGCGATGGCTGCATTCCCGCGGACAAATGGGTCAGAGAGCCGCCGGTGTTCTTATTCCGCTGTTTTCAACGCGCGTCGGCGATGATCTGGGCCGCGGCGACATCCTGAATCTCGCGCCGATGATCGATTTCGCTCGCGATGCCGGCTTGAGCATCATTCAGCTTCTGCCGCTTGACGAGACCGCACCCGACGAGAACAGCCCTTACAGCGCGATGAGCGTGCTCGCGATCGATCCGATCTATATAGCGATGCGCGGGGTGCCGAACATCGGACGCATCTCGCTGGCTCGCGCAAGGTCGCGCGTAGGCCGGGGACGCGGGGTTTCGCGGGGCGTTCTGAGGCCGGTCGTTTTGCCGCTGCTCGAACGGGCGTTCAGATCGGCGCGGCGCGGGCGCAAGCTCGAGTCGGATGAAGGATTTGCGAAGTTCCAGGACTTGAATCGCGACTGGCTGCCCGAATACGCGCTGTTCCGCGCGCTGAAGGAGCGCTTTTCGTGGGAGAGCTGGGAGGAGTGGCCGCGCGACCTGGCGCATCATGAGCCCGCCGCGGTGGAAACGGCGCGGCGCGAACTTGCACAGCCAATCGCGATGTACTCGTGGTGGCAATACCTTGCCGCGACGCAGTGGAACGCGATGCGCTCGTACGCGCACGATCGCGGCGTGTGGCTGGCCGGAGATATCGCATTCTCACCGGCGCGCGAAAGCGCGGAGGTGTGGGCGAATCAGGAGATGTTCGATCTCACTCGCACAGTGGGCGCTCCCCCCGATGCTTTCAACCAAAAAGGCCAAAGATGGGGACTGCCGCTGCCCAATTGGGAGGCGATGCGCGCCGGCAATTTCAAGCTCTGGGAAACGCGCGCGCGGCGCGCCGGCGCAATGTTCGATTTGATTCGGATCGATCACGTAGTCGGCCTGTATAGAACGTTCTCATTCGGCAACGACTCCGACGCAGAGGGACATTTTTCTCCTCAGGATCGAGACGATCAGATAGAGCAGGGCGAGCGGATGATGCGCGCGCTGAGCGCGGCAGCCGCGCCATGCGCGTTCGTGGCGGAGGATTTGGGATCGGTGCCGGAATGGGTGCGCGAATCGCTCACCCGCATGAATGTTCCCGGCTACAAAGTCATGCGATGGGAACGCATCGGGTGGGACACGCCGCACGAGCGGTTCGTCGCCCCCTCCGCATACCCCGAGCTTTCAGTTGCCACCACTGGAACCCACGATACTGAAACGGTTGCCGAATGGTGGCGCGAGCTGGATGCCGCCAGTCGCGAGAAGTTCTGCTCCGCGCTCCATATATGCGACCGGATGAGGCCCGACTGTCCCAGGCTGCACGAAAGCTCGCTCGACGCGATCGTGGAAACGCTTTACGCGGCGCCCTCGCGATACGTGATTCTGCCGGTCCAGGATTTCTTCGGATGGACCGCGCGGATTAATCGGCCCGGAACGATAAACGAGTCCAACTGGACCTATCGTCTTCCGCTCACGATAGAACGGCTCCGGCAAAACCCCTGGGTCGCGGCGCGAATCATAAAACTGCGCGAGCTTGCGCGGAAGTGCGGCAGAACTCCGGCGGCCTGAGGGCGCGCCACATCAGATTTGCCGGCGCAGTCGTGGGCGGCTATCACGCTTCGCGCAATGATTCGATTACGCCCATCCGTGCGGCGCGCCAGGCCGGCAATACTCCTCCAAGCACGCCGATTATCAGCGCCGCGATTAGTCCCGACGCAAACGCCGACGGAGTCAGGCGAAACGAGAAGATAAACGTCGCCACGCTCATCAGGCGGCTTTCGAGCCCGGACCCATACGCCACGGCGACGCCCAGAATTTCTCCGGCAATTCCGCCGGCCAGTCCCAGCACCGCGCTTTCGATGATGAAGCTGGCAAGAATATGCCCGCGGCTGAAACCGAGCGCGCGCAGAACGCCGACCTCGCGCGAGCGGCGCGCGACCGCCGCGTACATCGTGTTCATCCCGCCGAACACCGCCCCGATAGCGAGGATAATCGCGACCACCACGCCGATGTTGCGAAGCTGATCGGCGAGGTTCGATTGATTGGCATAGAAGCGCGACTCCGGCGTCGCGTCGAGATCGAGCCGCGCGTCACGGGTCAGCGCATCCTGAAAATGCGCGCCCATTCCGGGTTTGAGCGTGACGTGCAGCACTGAATAGAAGCCGCCGGTGTGGATATCCTGAGCGAGCAGATCGAGATCGGTCCATACTTCCGATTCGCGTGCGCTGCCGTGGTCGGAGAACGTACCGACGATGGTCCAGTCTCGGCGTCCGAAGTGGATCACGTGCGGCGGCGTCAGCGCGGGAAAGCGCGCCGCGAGCCGCGCGCCGACGATCATCTCCGCCTTGCCGGGGCTCGGCATGCGGCCGGTCTCAATTCGGATGCCGCGGTGAACCTTGAACGCGATCGGATAGACGCCGCGCAGATAGGTAAAAGCGCTTGCGTCGATCGGCCCGTCGGGCGTGGGATTGAAGGCGGTTACCGTTTCGGGCGAGACCAGCGGCTGTCCCGCCGGGTCGGAGGCCATTTCAGGACGGCTGCGGATTATTTCGTACTGCTCGCGAGTGACGGTGCTCGACGCCTCCGCGGTTACGGCGCGACTCAGCACGATCCAGTCGTCCGCTTCACCCCCGCGCGTCATCGTGGCGCGAAGTCCGGCGACAAATCCAAGCAGCAGGAACAGGATCATCACGACCAGCGCAATTCCTAGCGCGGTCATCGCGGAAGTGGTGCGCCGCACCATTATGCTGCGCAAATTGTAGCGAATCGGTACCATCGCGATTTCGCCCGCGGCCCGCGCCGAGCGATCAGGTAACCTGCCTAAGCGCGAGCGCGGGGGGAATCCTGAGTGCGGCGATAATCGGAATTATTCCGCTTAAGATTCCGACCGCGACCGCGACCGCGATTGCCTGCGCGGCGCCGGCGCCAGTGACCCACAGCGCGCTCATATATCCGATCGAGCCCATCGTGGTGCCGGCTGCGAAAATCGCAAGCGCGACTCCCGCCCCGAAAACGCCGCCCGCCGCTCCGAGTGCTGCGCATTCGCCGAGCAGCATCGCGGCGATAGCGGTGCGCCCAAAGCCGAGCGTGCGCATCACCGCGACTTCGCTCAGCCGGTCGCGCACCGTCATCGCGGTGGAATTCGCGGCTATCAGCAGCACGGTGAGGATTACGATCACGCACAGGCTCAGGATGATCGCGCGCACATTGCCGAGGATCGAAAGGCCGCCGGCCAGCGCGTCGCTCTCGGTCAGGGTGCGGGTCTCGAAATCGGAGTTGTGGAAGGTCGCATCGATTTCGCGAATCAGCGGCGCGACCTCGTCGGCGCGATCGACGCGAACCACAAGATTCATCGCGAGGTCGGGGTCGGGCAATCCCGCCTCGCGCCGCGCCTCCTCCAGGTAATCGCGCCGGAAGGCGAAAACATTGGGATAGCGTCCCGACGGCATCTCGCCCAGCAGCACGAACGTCAGCTTGAGATGTCCCGGGCCGGTGCCGCGCAGCGTCACTTCCTGTCCCGCGTGCCATCCGTACTTACGCATCAGGACGCGCCCGGCGAATGCGCCGCGCCGTTCCCGATAGAGCGCGCGCCGCGCCTCACCGCTTAGGTCGTAGTCGGGAAACACGTCGGCTATCTCAAGGCCCTCGGCGACCGCGAGGATCCGGTCGCTCGGATCGCGGTAGGTCGCGGGGAACGAGGAGATCGCGACGCAGGCGGCGGCGCCGGGAATTTCACGAATCTGATCGCAGTAGCGCGCCGGCATCCCATAGAACGGCAGGCTCCGATTTATCACGATCAGCCGGAGGGTTGCCGACGCGTCGTGAACAATCCGGTCCATCGATCCGGGCACCGAGATCAGAATCAGGTAGACGAAGGTTGCGAGCGCAATCGTCAGCGCGGTCAGGACCGTACGCCTGAGGCTGCGCCGCATGTTGCGTGCGATTAGCTTGAGCAAATACAAGTCAAACTCCGCCGCGCCGACTTCGAGCCGTATTTCAATTAGCCCTGTTTTGACGGCTGCCTCGCGATCGCGGTCCCCATCCGCGCGTGACCAAAAGTCATCGCGAAACGCGCGCCAACTTTTGTACCCGCGCGCGCGATTGATTTCAAACCCGCCGTTGTTAGCGCGGCGCCGCTGTGACTATAACCAAGTCAAACGCGGAGGCGACTTAGCATGGGTCCGCTCAAGGGAATTACCGTCCTCGATCTCAGCATGGTGGTCGCGGGGCCGTTCTGCACCATGATCTTAGGCGATCTCGGCGCCGACGTTATCAAGATCGAACCGCCCGAGGGCGATGTCTCGCGCATCGTCGTCGGTCAGGAGCGCGGCGGCGTGCCGATTGGAATCCTCAACTGGAATCGGAGCAAGCGCGCGATGGTGCTGGATCTGAAGCGCGCCGGCGCCGCCGACGTGTTCCTCAAGATGGCGGAGCGGACCGACGTAGTGGTGCAGAATGTGCGGCCCGGCGTGGTCGACCGGCTGGGCGTCGGCTATGCGGCAGTCTCGGCGCGAAATCCAAAAATCGTGTACTGCTCGATCGCGGGCTATGGCTTCAAGGGGCCGTATCGCGACAAGCCCGCCTACGACCCGATAATCCAGGGACTCGCCGGCGTGATGGCGACGCAGCGCACCCAAGGCCGTCCGCGCGCGGTCAAGAACATCATCGGCGACAAGGTCACCGCGATGACCGCGGCGATCGCGATTCTGGCCGCGCTGAATAAGGCTCGGAGCGGAAAGGGCCAGCATATCGAACTCGCGATGATCGACGCGGTCGCGTACTACCTGATGGGCGATACGATGGCGCGGCATACTTTTCTGCCGCACAAGCCCGGCGTGCCGCCCTCGATGGGCACGCTCGATCCGTTCAAGACCGCCGACGGATACATCACGATCGCACCGCTGACCGACAAGCATTGGACCTCGATTCTCGACGCTATCGGCCATCCGGAATGGTTCCAGGGCGACGAACCTCGGCCCGAACGAGTGAAGCGATCGATCAAGGCGCTCATCGATCTTTTTCCGACTCAGACCTCGGCGTATTGGCTGGAACGAATCGAGAAGGCCGATGTTCCCTGCGGGATGGTCAACGACTTCGATACGATTTGGAACGATCCGCAGTTCATCGAGAATGAAACCTTCGTGGAGTACGAGCATCCAGAGGCCGGGATGGTGCGGGGAGTGCGTCCGCCGGCACGATTTTCGGAGACCAGAACCGAGTTTTGGCGTCATGCGCCGTCGCTCGGGCAGCATACGGATGAGATTCTCGCCGACTTTGGCTTCAGCGCGCCGGAAATCAGCCGATTGCACGCCGAGCAGATCGTGAAGTGACACGCCGCGCGCGCATCACGCGATACTCATGACCTCGATCGACATCCGCGCCTGACCGCTCATGCCGCTGCCAGTTTGCGGATCGGTCGGCGGCTGTGCGACACCGTTGCCGTCGGTCGCGCGGATTCGAATCACGTATTTGCCCGGCTCGGGCGGCGCGAAGCGGTACTTCCAGACCGTCCAGACATAGCGCGACCGATTATCGATCAGCGTGGCGGCGTGCCAACTCTTGCCGTCGTCGTATGATGCGTCGACGCGCTTGATTCCCGACGGTCCCGCGAGCGCCCATCCGTAGATATCGGCGGGCGCGGTCACGCGCGCGCTTCGGTCAAAGAGCGAGCGCATCCCGCCTTCGACGTGCGGCGAGAAAAATCCGGAATTGATCTTGCGCCAGGCGCTGTTGCTCCATCCGCGCATCTCCCAATATCCTTTCGCCGGATGGTCGATGAATTCCATCGCGGTGATCCACTTCGGTTGCTTCATCCCGTACTTGCCGGGAATGAAAATCCTTAGCGGAAAACCATGATTCGGCGGCAGCGCGACTCCATTCATTCGCCACGGCAGGAAATTTTCCCGCCGCGTGATCTCATCCACCGGAAGACTCGTGAAGTAACCATCCGCGCCGCGCATCATGACCCACTCGGCGCGGCGATCGATTCGCGCGCGATCGAGCAGCGGTGAAAGCTGCACGCCCTGCCATATCGCATTGCTGATAAGGCTGCCGTCAGGCGGATTGCCGATACATTCGAGCGTCAGCTCTTCGTTGATTTGCGGCATCGCGCGAATCTGCGCGTACGAGAGTTCCAGCGGATTCTTAACCAGGCCTCTTATCGCGAAACGCCATGACTCGGCGTCCACACGCGGCGTCCGACTGTAGGTCGTAATGTAGAACTTCGAGTTTGAAGTCGGCCCGCCAAATTTTGCGTCCGAGGCGGCGGCGTGAGCGATCCGGTCAACCCCGCGAATGCCCGCCACGATCACGGCGGCTGACGCAAGGGAGATGAACTTTCGCCGCGATAGCATCTGATGCCCTCGGATCGGGCGCGGGATCTGACGCGCCCTTCATGATCGAAAACCGGCGGTGGGCGCACCAGGTTCCTCGGCTATGCCGCGGAATCCGGCTCCGGAGCGACTGAGGCGAGCCGGCGCGCCACGATTATGAACGCCGAATGCGCCACCATCCGGAACACCGGCCGCACGCTCAAACCTTTCACCTGCCAATGCCGAAGCATTGTCTCGAAGCTCTCGAATTGTCCGAACTCCGGCCGTGCGCTGAGCGCGTCCACCGTTTCCTTCAACTGAATTGCGGTAGGCACGTAGGAGACCAGCACGCCGCCCGGCCGGAGCGCGTGCGCGGCGCCGTCGAGAGCGCGAAACGGCTCGGCCAAATCCAGGAACATGCGATCGACGCCGGTCTCATCCGTGCCCTGGTACAAGTCCCCCAGCTTGAGCGTCCAGTTGGGCGCCTCGCCGAAGTATGTAGCCACATTTCGCTTTGCGATCGCCGCAAAGTCCTCGCGAATTTCGTAGGAAATGAGCCGTCCTGCCGGACCGACAGCGCGCAGGAGCGCAATCGTCAGCGCGCCGGTGCCCACGCCGCCTTCGACCACGGTCGCGCCGGGGAAAACGTCGCCCCAGATAATCAGCGTTCCCGCGTCTTTCGGATAGATCACCTGCGCGCCGCGCGGCAGCAGCGGAATGAGGTCGGAATAGGTCGGGCGCAGGATCAGGAAAGTCTCGCCGGAGGAAAACTTGACCCGCGATCCCTCTTCGGTTCCGATGATCTCATCGGCCGCAACCTCGCCGCGGATTGTGATTTTCCGGCCGGGATGGAGTGTCTTCAGGTAGCTGCGACCCTTGCGATCGATGAAGACGACCGCGTCGCCCGCTTTCAGATGGGGATCCAAGCTGGCTTAGCCATATGCGGCTGCCGTCACTTGTGCAACCTGCGCGCGGGGATGGCATTCTTCCAGGCGGGCTTTTCGTGTACACTATGAGGGCTGAACTTGCGGCGCAGCGTGCTCATAGTCGAGCGCGCCGCCCGAAGATCAAATCTGATCCAGAAATCTGACAGAAGCGAGCTTCCACGATGGCTGAGAAGAAGGCAAAAACCGCGGAAAAGTCGGGCGACGCCGCGCACAAGCATCTGTGCCCCAACTGTGGCGCGGAGAGCAAGGTGACCCGATTTGCTGGCTACGGCCGCAAGGGCTTTTACCTGGTATGCGAGAAGGCCTGCGGATATATCGGAAAGACCCGCTGAGTTTTCGAGGGAATTATCGATGGGCAGGGCACGCAAAAGCAAAACTTCCAAGCGCGACAAGTATGCCGGCTTCGCCGACATGGCCGACGACGCTGAAGAAGATGCGGATCTTCCCAAGGATGAAGCCGGTCGCCGCAAGATAAAGCGCCAGTACGCCGAGTTGCTTGGCATCCGTATAGAGAAGCTGCGTGGAAGAATCCTCAATCGCGAGCGGATCAACAAGACGATCGAGGGGATTTACTTCATCTGCGCCAATTGCATGAAAGTGTGCCATTCGCTCGACGACGGCCTTACCGAAGACCCCGCGAATCAGCAGAACCTATGCGGCGCTTGCGCCAAGCAGAAGGCCCAGGCAGAGGCGCATGCCGCGCGCGAAGCGGCCGGTCCGCAGACACGCGCCAAAGCGCCGTCGCGCAAGAAGCGGGCTGCGGCTAGCTGACTCGCAACGTCGCAACTCCTCCGCGATGTCTGTTAGCCTGGAAGGTGAAAGTCACCCGCAAACCGCGCCCAGCCCAAGCGGCTCCTGATGCCGCTTGTTCGTGAATCACGGAAACGATAAACAGGACCGATGTCTCTGCAACTGATCCGGCCGAATATCAATCTCGATTTCGTCGGAAAGCGCCATTTTTTCGTAATTCTTTCGACCGCGATTAATATCGCGGCTATCATCCTGCTCATTCTGGTCGGCTTCAACTACGGAGTTGATTTCGTCGGCGGCAGCGTTGTTCAGATCCAATTTACCAAGCAGACCGATGGCGGTGCGATTCGCCGTGCACTCGCGCCGCTCGATCTCGGCGAAATAACGGTCCAGGATTTCGGCGCCGCTTCGAGCCATACCTACCTACTAAGGTTTGAGAAGGTCGCAAACATCGGCCATATCGGCCCCAAACTCGAGGGGCAGCTAAACAAGGTCTATGGCGACGGCGTCGCGAAGGTGGTGCGGGTTGAGAGCGTAGGCGCGAAAGTCGGCAGCGACCTGCGCCAGCGAGGCCTCTCGGCGGTCATTATTGCAACCATTTTCATGGGCGTGTTTATCGCCTGGCAGTTCCGCCACGTGAGCTGGAGCTTTGGCGCGGGCGCCGTGATCGCCTTGGTGCATGACGTGCTGGTGGTCTCGCTCGCACTGGTGCTAAGCCAATTCCAGTTCGATTTAACGACTCTGGCGGCGCTGCTGACGGTTATCGGCTACTCGGTGCATGACACGGTTATTGTTTCCGACCGGATTCGTGAGGACGCGGCCAAGCGGCGGCGGGAACCGATCGCATCAATCATGAACCGGGCGATCAATGAGACCCTGTCGCGAACTCTACTTACTTCCGGCACCGTGATCGTGGTTTTGGTCGCGCTGCTGGCGTTTGGCGGACCGATTCTGCGTCCCTCGGCTTTCACGCTGCTGATCGGGATTATCACTGGGACTTATTCCTCGATTTATATCGCGGGCCCGGTTGTCCTGTTCTGGGAAGGCCGGCACAAGATCGGATCGGTCTCGTCGCGCGCAGCCTGACAGCGCGAGTTTTCGAATAAGATTCTCCGACGTCCGGGCCACTGCGCGCTCGACGTGAAAAATCGTGAAAGCCGTGCTGAAAACCGCCCGCGGTCCCTATTACCTGAGCCAGGGCGCAGCGCCGATACACGAAGGCGGCGCATTTGTGCTTACGCTTGCGATCGAGCGGGCCGATGGAATCGAGCGAATCGCGTTTCGATGCCGGATCGCCGACACTCTGGTGCCGAACGCCGATACCGCGGCAATAATCGGGCGGCTTGCGGGTTGGATCGAGCGGGAGTTCGAGATGACGCGCGAGTCCGCGCTCAAGACGATTCGCACCGAACGCTCCCTTTATGAAGTCGTCTTTGACGCCTCCAATCCGGGTCCTTTTGCGGCCGGCAGCCTCGGCTGAGCGAGGATGAATTGCGGCGAACAAGCCGGGGATTCGGCCCGCGCGCGAGTAGCCCGCCAGTCAGCTACGCAACGATGCAATCGCCTGCGCGGCCAGACGCTCCGCGAAGTCGGGACGCCATCTCGTCCACCCCTCGTCCAAGTTCGGCGTCCGCCCGCTGCGCACTATTTGGCGGTACTCGAAGCAAGCCAACCACAGCGCTCGCATGTTCAATACTCCGGGGAGCCGGTCCAGCTCCTCGTCGGTGAGCTGGACGTGCTCGCGGTATCCGCGCATAACCGCGTCGACGTAATCTGCGCCAACTTCCGCCGCGGTCCTCAGTAGCCACGCCAGTGCAGGCAATCGCGGCCCGCGTCCGGACCCAGCCCATCCAACGATCACGAGATTGCCCGGCGCGCCGACCGCGGCCCACGCGTGGTAGTTGCCGTGTGTGAGCGCTTCGGGCAGGCCTTCCGCGTCGTCGGCGTTCTCGACCTGGTCGCGGAGCCACTCGAAGCCCTCGCGTCCTTCAGGAGCGACGGCGTCCTCGACGCTCGCCAGAAAGCTCATCGCCGCCGCGAGATCCTGCTTCGGCCGACCTACGTAAAAGCCGCCGTCGTGTTCCTCCGATCCTCCATCTCTCGCAACCGCGCCGCCCGCCGCGGGAAGCGTGTGCAGTCGCCCGAGCAGGCTCGCCAGTTCGTATTCCACCGTTGGCGACTCGATCCGGCCATGCGCATCGGTCGGACGTCCGTCTTCGACAAACTCGGTCACGATCAGGGCGCTCCCGTTGAGCACCGATACGGCCTCGTCATGCGCGAGCCGTTCGGCGGGAAAGTCGTGCGAGGCCAGGAACCGCAGAATTTCCGCGTCGCCCTCGACGCGGCTTACTTTGTCCGCAGGCGAGGAGAAGATTCGAGCCACCCACGGTGAACCGTTCTTGCGCTTGACGAGCAACGTCGAGGGATAATGGCCGGGCCAGGAGCCGCGGGGACGCGATCTGGGGTCGTCGATCGGCGCCATCGAGTTGATATAAATCCCGTAGTGCGCCTCGAGATGCGCTTTGAGCGCCTCGTGCTCGAAGGGCCGGGTGGGCCGCTCCGCCGACTTGCCCGCCTCCAGCGCGGCGCGCGCTTCGGTGTATCGCTGTCCGGATTCGCGTGCCCGTTTGCGGACTGCACGCTTGAAACTGCCCTGCTTGGTCATAGCAAACCTCCTCGACATGCCCCCGTCCCCCAGCGACGCGGCACTCGAACAGGTCTGTATGGCAAGGACCTTGAGGGTAGATTCCCCTTCGCCTTGGAGGTCCCGGCTGGGGCAGGTTCCTCACGGGCTCGGCGTCGGCCCGACGCCGTGGACCCAAAGATGCCATTGCTATCTGAGCGATGTCAACGAAGCGGCGCTGCTTTGGAGATTATCCGCGCACTACCAGTCCGCTTAGATGTTCTTAGCTCAGCGTTCTGCGATCGATTCCCAGCGACGTGATGCGCGACGACAAAGTCGATGGTTTCATCCCGAGCAGTTCCGCCGCACCGCCTGGCCCGGAGACTTTTCCATTGGTACGTCTTAGAGCATCTATGACGGCCTCGCGCTCTCGATGCTTTAATTCGTTGCGCGTGGGCAGCGCACTGTTTGCTGGCGGTTTCGCCCGGCTTCCGTTGCTTTGCGTCGGCTGTGACGGAGGGAGATCGAAGGTAAGCGGACCTTCGCGCCACAAAATGATGGCGCGTTCAACCATGTTCTGAAGCTCGCGGACGTTACCCGGCCAATGATAGGTCGCGAGCTGGTCCAGTGCTGTCTTGCTGAGTTTCGGCTCCGGGCGGTTCATCCGCCGCGCGCTTTGTCTGACGAAATGTGCGACCAGGGGCGGTATGTCCTCGTGGCGCTCCCGCAGCGGAGGAACTTCGAGTGGGAAAACGCTCAAACGATAGAACAGATCCTGGCGAAAGCGGCCTTCATCGACTTCCTTTTTCAGGTCTCGGTTCGATGCTGCGATTACCCGAACATTGACCTTGCGCGTCCGAGTGTCGCCGACCCGTTCAAGCTCCTGCTCCTGCAGAACGCGGAGCAGCTTGGCTTGCATCGCCAGCGGCACTTCGCCGATCTCATCAAGAAATAGCGTTCCGCCGTCGGCGAGTTCAAAACGCCCCGGTTTGTCTTTGAGCGCGCCGGTAAAGGCCCCTCTCACGTGGCCGAAGAATTCGCTTTCGAAGAGACCTTCCGGCACCGCGCTGCAATTTAATTTGACCACGGGGCGCTCGCGACGCGCACTCTTATAGTGGATAGCTCGCGCGATGAGCTCCTTTCCGGTCCCGCTTTCTCCGGTGATCAGGACGGTAGCATCGGTCGGCGCGACTAGTTGAACCTGCTGCATGACTTTTCGCAGGCCGGAACTCCCGCCGACTATATTGCCGAAGCTCTGCTCGGTGCGGATTTCGTCGAGCAGATACGCGTTCTGAGCTTCGAGCCGCGCCTTATCCTGCTCCAGTAGCACCCGGTCAGTGATATCGACAAGCACGACGCGCGCGTACTTACCGTCTGCCTCCCGCTTCGACCACCACTCAACCCACACCGAACGACCGTCATCCTTGCGACGCAACTCGAGACCGGACCCGGACGCCTCGGTTCTACTTTCAACCAGCTTTAAAGCTTCGCGCAGATGGTGTTGGGCTTCCGAAGTATCAGAGAACAGAGATCGCCAATGCAGCTCGGCTATCTCCTCGGGCTTGACGCCAAGAAGCCGTGCCGCGGTGCGGTTCACTTGGATAATTCCCGCGTCAGAACCGACCACATAGGCGATCGGCGCCTCTTCAAAAAAATCACGGAATCTTTCTTCGCTCTGGGCAAGCCGCTGGTTCGCCTCACGCAGTTGCTCGCCAATTGCTCGTTCGGCGCGTTCCAGCCGCTCGACCTTCTCCGCGTAAAGTCGCAGCTCCATCTGATTCATGGCGAGTGCGGCCAACGTCCGCAACATTTCAGCCTCGCCTGATGCGAGGTCGCGCGGCTTCTGGTCAAGGACCCACACCGTTCCAAGATCCAATCCCTCGTGGGTACGTAGCGGAGCGGCCGCATAGAATCTGACGCCGAGTTCCGCGACCAGGGAGCGGTCGGCTGCTCGCTCGTCATTCGCGGCGTCGCTCAGGTGGAAAACTCCTTGCGAGAGCATCGCCGTGGCGCACAATCCTGCGTCGCGCGCCGCCTGATGAACGTCAATGCCGACCCGGGACTTAAACCATACCCGGTCCTCGTCGACCAGACTGATGCCGGCCATAGGCACGTGAAAGAACCCGGCTGCCATCTCGGCGATGCGGTCGAAGGCCGGTTCCGGCGGCGTGTCGAGGATCTGGTAGCGCCGGAGCGCGTTCAAGCGCTCAGCTTCCTTGTCGGGGAGCACGTTCTTCATGGCACCAACGCCCGAGCGACAACTGACTCTAGTGGGCCGGTCACCGGCCGCGGATTGTCACTCGCCCTGTCGCTCGGTCATGGTTCACTTGCTGGTCCGAATATTCTTCCTTTCGAACTCTTCGAGCAACCTCACTAGCGAAGAATCGTAAGATTACGATTTCTCGGTAACCGACACTTCGTCACGGATTCGAAAAAACTTGTACTCGATATGGTTTTCACAACGGACCACTTGGCACGAAAGCTGATTTTGTACAAAGCAACTGGCGGGCTAGCACACGATGAGTGAATCCAAAAGCCAGAATCGCATTAAGCTGGTCGATCCCGATTGTGCAACCGGCGAGATCAGGCGGCTCTTCGCCGAGATGCGAGCGAAATTCGCCTTGGTGCCAAATCTCTTCCGAGTTCTCGCCAATGAGCCGGCGGCGCTTGAAGGACTCATGAGCCTTGCTGCCGCACTTGCCGGCGGATCTCTTGAAGAAAAGACTCGCGAGAGGCTCGCGCTCGCTATCGCCGAGAGCAACTTGTGTGCTTACTGCCTGAGCGCGCACAGGGCTATGGCGGCGAAAATCGGGCTGACCCAGCAAGAAATCGGCGACGCCATTCGCGCGAGTGCGGACGATGCCAGAACCGATGCCATCCTCAAGCTCGCGCGCGGCATAGTCGTCCAGCGTGGTGAACTCTCCGATGCGGACCTTGCGTGGGCACGAACCGCGGGCCTGAGCGACGGCGAGATCGTCGAGACAGTCGCCAACGTTGCTCTGAACATCTTCGAGAACTACATGAGCCACGTTGCAAGTGTCCCAATCGACCTTCCCAAGAGCGAATCTCGCGAGACGTCGGGCGAGGGAGGCGAATGAAATGCCGAATGTGGAGAAATATGACGACCTGATTATCGGCAGCGGAATCGCAGGCAAATTCGCGGCATGGAATCACGATAGCCGTCGCCGGACCGCAATTGTCGAGCGCGGGCTGCTCGGCGGTGCGTGTCCCAACGTCGCCTGCCTGCCGAGCAAGAACATGATCTGGTCTGCCAAGGTAATCTCGCTTGCCCGGCGCGGCATGGAATTTGGGCTTACTACTGAATCGATGGGCGTCGACATGGTAGTTGTCCAAAGGCGCAAGCGCGCGATGGTCCGAGAGCTGCGCAAGGCGCATGAGGATCATACCAGAGCGAGCGGCGCGGAATTGATCTACGGCGTTGCGCGATTCGTCGCTGCGCGAGCGGTCGAAATCGAACTCTGCGGCGGCAGCACAAGAATCATCCACGCCGAGCGCGTGTTTCTGGATCTTGGTTCGCGCGCCGCAATCCCCGAAGTGCCCGGCCTCGCCGAGGCTACGCCGATGACCCATGTCGAGGCGCTGGAACTCGATCGCCTGCCACGGCATCTAATCGTGCTCGGGGGCGGCTACGTTGGCCTCGAACTCTCCCAGGCGTTCCGCCGGTTCGGCTCGGAGGTGACGGTGATTGAACACGGCCCGCAACTGGCTAGCCGCGAAGATCCCGACGTCGGCGCCGCACTGAAGGATTTGTTCCTCGACGAAGGAATCGAGGTTGTGCTCGATGCCAGGACGCGCCGCGTTGAGGGACATTCCGGCAATCGGATTCGACTCTACGTCAATGATCCACGCAGCGATCGCGCGCTCGAGGGCACGGATCTTCTCGTCGCGACTGGCCGCGAGGCAAACACCGATGGAATCGGGCTCGACAAAACCGGCGTTCAGCTCGACGAGCACGGATACATCAGGACTAACGAGCGGCTGGAAACCACCGCGGAAAATATCTGGGCGATGGGCGATTGCGCCGGCAGTCCGCAATTCACGCACGTAGGCTTGGATGATTACAGCATTGTTCGCGCTAACCTAAACGGTGGCAATCGCACCAACCGCGATCGCCTGATCCCTTTCTGCATGTTTACTGATCCGGAACTGGCGCGGATCGGCAGGAACGAAGTCGAAGCGCGTCGCGACGGTATCGAATACCGAATGGCGAAGCTGCCGATGGCCGAAGTGCTCCGCACGAAAACGATCTCTGAGCCGCGCGGCTTCATGAAGGCGCTGGTTGCGAAACACAGTGACGAGATTCTCGGCTTCGCGGCATTCGGATTCGAAGCGAGCGAGCTGATGGTCGCGATGCAGACCGCGATGCTCGGTCGCCTGCCTTATACGGTATTGCGCGACGCGATCCTGACTCATCCAACAATGTCCGAAGGGCTAAGTCAGTTACTGGCTAACGTTCCGGCGCGATAAAGCGCATTCCAAAGGAGTTATAACCGTCATGATTTTACGTCCACAGGGAATTTCTATCGATCGAAAAGCCTCTGGTTAGCGAGAATGAGCTGTCCGTTTCTTCAGACACAGTAAACAAGCCGCCTAATACAAGGGCGAGAATCGCTTGAATGCGCGGAGATAAGAGGGAGTCAGCAATGCAAGCTTTAGAAGGTAAGACAGCGGTTATCACTGGAGGTAGCAGCGGAATTGGCCTCGCTACTGCGAAGCGTTTCGTTGCCGAGGGGGCGTTTGTCTTTATCGCGGGACGGCGCCAGGCGGAGTGCGATAAAGCCGCGAAAGAGATCGGCAGGAATGTAGTCGCGGTCGCCTGTGATGTGACCAAGCTGGAGGACCTAGATCGCCTCTACAAGGAAGTCGCAGCCAGGAAAGGCAAAATTGACATTCTCTTTGCAAACGCCGGCATGGTCGAAACCGTAGCCACACCCGCAGTGACGCCGGAGCACTTCGATAGAACGTTCAACACCAATGCTCGTGGCGCGTACTTCACCGTCCAGAAAGCATTACCCCTGCTAAATGACGGCGCCTCAATAATACTGACCGCGTCGGCAGTATGGCAGAAAGGGATGCCCATTTACTCGACCTACGCCGCCACCAAGGCCGCTATTCGATCATACGTTCGGACTTGGACGGCGGAGTTCGCGGCTCGCGGAATCCGCGCGAACGTAATCAGCCCGGGGCCAGTAGAAACGCCCATCTTTGAGGGGCAGTTCTCAACCAAAGAAGCCGCCGACGCGCTGCGCGAGCAGTTCAAGGCGAGCGTTCCACTGCATCGGATGGGGCGCCCGGAGGAAATCGCTTCGGCCGCGTTGTTTTTGGCCTCAAAAGAAAGCAGTTACATCACTGGCATTGATCTGCCCGTCGATGGCGGTCTAGTGGCAGTCTGACGCTTTAATGGCCAAACTTGATGCAGGCGACTAGTTCTAGACCTTAGCGAATCAACGTCCATGAGTGAAAAAATGTAGTTCCCCCACCTTGAAGTTAGTGACCGCTGCGGCGCCCCGGGCTCTCTCCTCCCCCGAGAACTCTAGTTCGAGGCGCCGCACTACTTGTGATTATCACCTGCGCACAGGAGACGAGCGCGAGAGCCATGCCGGAGGCGCGGTCGGCCCGAATCACGCGGACTTAGCGGCGCAACGACATGATCGTCTGCGCCTCCAGCCGCTAATATTACGACAGGGGCATCGATCCGCCCGTTGACGGCGGCCCAGTGTCGGTGTGACATTTCTCGTATCGGGCAGAAGCTCACGCAATCAATCTGTAGAGGTTCAAGATGTCAGCCTTGAATGTACGAGGTCAGGACCGAGAACGATCCTTTAGCGAAGCGATCGCTGAACGTCGCGCGACACCCAGCTTCGACGGCTCACCGGTACCCGATGAGGTGCTCGAGAAAATCATCCGAGCTGGAATCGAAGCGCCCAGCGGTTACAACCTTCAGCCGTGGCGATTTGTTGTGGTGCGCGCCGCCGAACAGAAACGTCGTTTGCGCGCCGCCGCGATGGGTCAGTCGAAGGTCGAAGAGGCCGGCGCGGTCATCGTGTGCTGCGGCGATCCGGATGCTCCGCGTGGCAGAAGTCTGGAAGAAGTTCTGGCGGAAGCCGCAAAGCATGGCTTCACTCAAGAGCAGAATCAGCGGGTCAGGGAGACTGTAACCAAGATCTTCGGCGGACAGCCCGGAACTGCGTTGGGTCTCGCTCCGAGTTATGCCGTCTGGGTCAATCGCCACGTGATGATTGCTTTCACAACCATGTTGTGGATGGCAGAGGTCCTCGGCTACGACACCGCGCCAATGGAGGGGTTCTTCGAGGACAAGGTAAAGTCCGCGCTCAGCATCCCGGACCCCATACGCGTCGTAGCTCTATTGGGGATTGGCAAACGAAAAGGCCCTGACAAGCTTTATGCTGGCCGCCGCGATATGCGTAATGTCTGTTTCTCGGAGAGATGGGGCAACACCTTCCCGGGAGCTTGATGAATGAGCATCCGCCCCACACACTGGGACGGCGGATAGCACGCAAATAACCCTTGACAAATCAAGAGAATTCTCATACTAGACTTGATGGGTCGGGAATTTCGGTCGGCCCAAATCGGGCGCGTTTTTCGTTGACCGGCGGGGTAAAGGTGGTTATAGTGGACTTAGTTGGTCCACTAATTTGAGTCGGCGAAGCGGGGTACCTGCGATCCCCGAGCGGTGATGGAAATCGATGTTGAAGACTCCCATATACATGGACAATCAAGCCACCACGCGCTGCGATCCGCGGGTGGTCGAAGCGATGCTGCCGTATTTCTCGGAGACGTTCGGCAACGCCGCGAGCCGCAATCATAGTTTTGGATGGCAGGCGGAAGAGGCGGTCGATAAGGCGCGCAATCAGATTGCGGCCCTGATCGGCGCAAAGTCCAAGGAAATAATCTTCACCAGCGGCGCAACCGAGTCCGATAATCTCGCGATCAAGGGAATCGTCGAGTTTTATCGCGAAAAGGGCAATCACGTAATCACCTGCGTCACCGAGCACAAGGCGGTGCTGGATAGCTGCCGCGCGCTCGAGCGCCTGGGCAAGGCGAGCGTGACCTATTTGCCGGTGGATAAGTACGGGATGGTTGATCCCGATGCGGTCCGCAACGCGATTACCGACAAGACCGTTCTCGTCACGATCATGTACGCGAACAATGAGATCGGCACGGTTCATCCGATTCGCGAGATCGGCAAAATTGCCAAGGAAAAAGGCATCATCTTTCATTGTGACGCGGTGCAGGCGGTCGGAAAAATTCCGGTTGATGTTGAGCTGGATCAAATCGACCTGCTTTCGATGAGCGGTCACAAGATTTACGGCCCTAAGGGTGTTGGGGCTTTGTACGTTCGCTCCAAGGGGCCGCGGGTTCGCCTTAGCCCGATTATCGACGGCGGAGGCCACGAGCGCGGGATGCGATCCGGTACCCTGAATGTCACCGGTATCGTGGGCTTTGGCGCGGCGTGCGAGCTCTCGGGCAAGGAGATGCCTGAAGAGGCCGCCCGGTTGAAGGAACTGCGCAGCCGGCTACAGGCGGGAATTTTCGAGCGGCTCGACGAGGTGTACCTAAACGGTCATCCGACCGAGCGGCTGCCTGGAAACCTGAACGTCAGCTTTGCGTACGTGGAAGGCGAATCGCTGCTGATGGGGATAAGCGATGTCGCGGTGAGCTCTGGCTCCGCGTGCACCTCGGCTACGCTCGAGCCGTCGTACGTGATTCGTTCACTCGGTGTGAACGAGGAGCTGGCGCATAGCTCGATTCGATTCGGCCTTGGCCGCTTCAATACCGCGGAGGAAGTTGACTATGTATCCGACCGCGTGACCAGGGAGGTCAAGCGGCTGCGCGAAATGTCGCCGCTGTACGAGATGGCGCGAGAAGGAATCGATCTCAAATCGGTGCAGTGGAAGTCGTAAGCCGAACTTAGGCGCGGAGGCGCTATGGCATACTCGGACAAGGTTCTTGACCATTACAATAACCCGCGCAACGTCGGCAGCTTCGCCAAGGACGATGCCAATGTCGGTACCGGCGTGGTGGGCGCTCCGGAATGCGGCGACGTGATGAAGCTGCAGCTTAAGATCACCGATGACGGGGTAATCGAGGACGCGAAGTTCAAGACTTTCGGATGCGGCAGCGCGATTGCGAGTTCCAGCTATGTCACCGAGCTGGTTAAGGGCAAGAAAATCGATGAGGCGATGGCGATCAAGAACACTCTCATCGTCAAAGAGCTGAACCTGCCTCCGGTCAAGATTCACTGCTCGGTGCTGGCCGAAGACGCAATCAAGGCCGCGATTAGCGATTGGAAGAAGCGCAGGGGCGCCGCAAGCCCGGCGGCTCCGGCTGATAAGGCGCAACAAGGCTGATCGCGCGGCGCGACTGACTTCCGTCTGGCGCGTCTTTCATCCAGCCATCACGATGATTTCGCTTTCGGAAAACGCGGTTCACAAGATCAAGACGCTGGTCGCCGACAAGGGCGTCGACGCGGGACTGCGAGTGAAAGTGGTCGGCGGCGGATGCTCGGGACTGTCGTACCGGATGGAAATCGACGCGGCAAAAGAGCGGGACAAGATTTTCGAGCGCGATGGCGCTAAACTTATAGTGGACAAGAAGAGCTTCCTTTATCTTAACGGCTCCGAACTCGATTACGCGGAAGAGCTGATGTCCTCGGGCTTTCGCGTAGTTAATCCCAATGCCAAGCGAAGCTGCGGATGCGGGGAGTCGTTCGTCGTATGACGGGCGAAAAGGATGTGGCGGGTCTTTTATGGTCGAATGTCCGTCATGCGGACGGCGGCAAGAGCCGCATTTAACCTGCGCGAGCTGCGCCGCGCCGCTTGGGGTTGAGCTCGACTGCTTCGAGGCGCTCAGCCTGCCCAAGCGGCTGGCAATCGAGGATGAGGCGCTGGAGCGCGTCTATCACGATCTGAGCCGCCGCATTCATCCCGACCGCTATGCGCAGGCGCCGGCCGGCTCGCGCGATGCCAGCATGAGATCAACCGCGCTTCTGACCCGCAGCTATCGCACGCTGCGCGATCCGGTTTCGCGCGGACTCTATTGGCTGGAGCTTCGCGGTCAGAAGCTCTCCGACGACAACAAGAGCGTGCCGCCGGAAATCGCGGACATGGTGTTCGAGGTGCAGGAGCAATTAGCCGAGTCGCGCGAAGCCAAGCGCGAGCATCGAGCGGAAAGCGCCGACCTGGCCGCGGGTCTGGAAGACCGGCGCGTGGTTCTGCAGACCGCGATGAACGGCTATCAGACCGCGCTGCGCGGAAATTTTGTGATGTGGGATATGGACCGCCAGAGCCAGCAGGAACTCATATCCGAATTAAAATTGATCCTGTCCAATATTGCATACCTGCGCACTCTGATGCGCGATGTGGATCATGGACTGGTCGAGTTGAAGGCGGCATAAGGATGCCCGCAATTCTGGGAATCGATCTCGGAACCACCAACAGCCTGATCGCGGTGATGGACCACTCCTCGCCGCGGGTGATTGCCGACCAAGCGACTGCCAACAAAGACAGTGCGGCCACGCTGTTGCCGTCGGTGGTTGCCATCGCGCCGGATGGAAGCGTGGAGACAGGAAGGCGCGCAGTCGAGATGGAGCCTCACCTTACGGTCGAGAAAAACGGCGCGGTGAGCGCGGTTGGATTTCCAGGCGCCGAGCATGGCGCGGTGATTCGCTCGGTGAAGCGTTACATGGGGCTTGGCGGAGCGGAAATCGCGCCGGAAGACCGCGCGCGCTACACCTTCGCCGATCTTTCGGGACCGGTTGTCCGCTTTCAGGTGGGCCACCGGATCTTCACGCCGCCCCAGATTTCGGCGGAGATTCTGAAGGCGCTCAAGCATCGCGCCGAGCGCGCGCTGGGTGAGAGCGTCGACCGCGTCGTCATCACCGTACCGGCATATTTTAACGACGGTCAGCGGCAGGCGACCAAGGATGCGGGGCGGCTGGCCGGCCTTGAAGTTGTCCGGCTGGTAAATGAGCCGACCGCCGCTTCGCTCGCGTACGGGCTGGGCAAGATGGCCGAAGGCAAAGTCGCGGTTTATGATTTTGGCGGCGGCACCTTCGACATTTCGATCCTGAACATCAAGGAAGGCATCTTCGAGGTGCTTGCAACCAACGGCGACACGCATCTGGGTGGCGACGATATCGACAATGCCGTCGTCGATTGGCTGCTGACCGGGCTTCCCGATGAATTGCGGCGCGAGCGCCGGGTATGGAATAGCGCGCGCGCGGCCGCGGAGAACGCCAAAAAAATCCTGACCGATAAGGCCGAGGCAGAAATCGCGCTGGAATTGCCCGGCGGCCGGACCATTGGAAAGACGCTTTCGCGCGCGCAACTGGAGGAGATCGCGCGTCCGTTTGTCGCGCGCACGCTTGAGCGATGCGCGATGGCGCTGGCCGACGCGAAGCTGGCCGCCGCCGATATCGACGCGGTCGTGCTGGTTGGCGGGTCGACCCGGATGCCGATCGTCCGGAGGGACGTTGCGGCTGCGTTCGGGCGCGAACCGCTGTGCTCGATCGACCCCGATCAGGTGGTTGCGCTTGGCGCGGCGGTCCAGGCCGGCGTTCTGATGGGCACCCAGGGGGATATGCTGCTGCTTGACGTGGTACCGCTGTCTTTGGGTATAGAGACTATGGGCGGGGTGATGGAGCGGCTGGTACATCGCAATACCACGATACCGACCAGCGTGACCGAGAAGTTCACGACGGCGGTGGACAATCAGACTCACGTCGATATCCACGTGGTCCAGGGCGAGCGCGAGATGGCTGCCGATTGCCGCAGTCTGGCGCGCTTCAAACTCGGTCCGATTGAGCCGCAGCCGGCGGGGCTTGCGCGAGTGGCGGTGACATTTCTTATTGATGCGAATGGAATCTTGAACGTCAGCGCGCGCGACGAGCGCACCGGCCGCGAGCATTCGGTGGACGTCAAGCCGTCCTATGGCCTCAGCGAAGAGGAAATCGAGCGGATGCTCGAAGAGTCGATCGATCTGGGCGAACAGGATTTGGAGCGGCGGATGCTGATCGTGGCGCGCAACGACGCGGATCAGATTCTGGCCGCACTTCACAAACAGCTTAGCGAGTATCACAATCTGATTGACCGGAGCGAGCGTGCTCGAATTGAGGAGTTGATGTCGCGGCTGGAGGCCGCGCGCGTCGGCGAGGATCGGCAGCTAATCGCGGGGCTGGTCGAGGAATTGAACGACCAGAGCACTCCATTCGCCGAACGGATTATGGACGCCGCGATCAAGCACGCGCTGGAAAAGAAATCGGTCGAGCAGGTTTCATAGCACGCGGACAGAACAGGAGAACGCAACAGTATCATGGGTCTCAAGTGGGAGCAGGCCGAAGAACTGGCGGAAGTTCTGGCCGAAAATCATCCAGGCCTCAATCCGCTCGATGTGCGTTTTACGGATCTTCGCCAGTGGGTGGTTGACCTGGACGAATTCGGCGATGATCCAAAGGCATCCAATGAAGCCAAGCTGGAGGCAATCCAGATGGCTTGGAACGAAATTTACAAGGAACAGAGCGAAGAAGATTGAATAGACGCCCGGGGACAGGCGTCTTTAATTTAAGCGAGGAGGTGGCGTGCGGTGGAAGCAGCTAGCGGGAGCTTGAGGGCGGCCGAGGGACAAAAAATGCAGGAAAAGGAAACCCTGGACGAGAAGTTGCCGGGTCTTTTCGAGCCCGACACTCTGTTGCCGATCCAGTATTTCGAGGCGATGCGCAAAAAGCATCTGCTCGAAGGCGAAAAACGGCTCATTCTTAGCGTTCTCGAAGATGCGGTCGAATGCTTCATGAAGTGCATCGACGCCGGCACCAATAAGGGGCAGCGGCTGTTTCGCGATGCCGACGAATGGATCAATCACGAAGACAAGAAATGGGTCTTCTCATTCGACAATGTCTGCGACATGCTCGACATCAATCCCGATTACATGCGGGTGGGCTTGCGCCGGTGGAAGGAAAAAAAGCTTGACCTGATTGCGCGGCGCCGCGCCGAGATCGAAGCTGAAGCCGCGTTCGCGCTGGCAAATCCGCAGGCCGCCGCCGCTATTGCCGCGGTGGCTATACATCCGGCTGCCGTGGCTCCTGCGAGCCCCAGCCGGATAGCGGCCAAGCCGATGCCGCCGGTTCGTCATAAGCCGGTGCATCAGGTAGCCGCGGTTCACGCCAAGGCGCACTCAAAGTCGCATGGCAAAACCCATGCGGCGCTGCACAAGGCGCACGGCTGAGAACACTCGCGCATCGACTATCGACGCCACGACATTAATCGTCTTTAACACGGAGGCGGTCGGCTTTCGGCCGCCTCTGCTCGTCCGATCGGGGACCGCGCGATTGCCGGCTCTTCTTCTGTCCAGCTACAGCGCGCGCCACGCGTCGCCGAGCCGCTCGATAGCACGCAGCACGCGTTTGCGCCGCTCCTCCGGCTCGCGAGCAAAGCACGAGAACTGGATCGCGCTGGCGGTTATTCCGGCGCGCTCATAGTCCTTGAGCCGCTTCGCGCACGCCTCCGGCGTGCCGAAGACAAAAATCTTTTCGACCATCCCGTCGGGAATTGATTCGAGCGCTCTTTTGCGGTCGCCCGCCGCCCATGCATCGAAGGCGATGGAGGCTTCGTTTTCGTAGCCGATTTCTTTGAAGAACTTGTTGTATTGCGGCACGGTGACGTAAGCGGTGAGAGAGCGCCGGAACATCGCGCGGACGGTCGCGTCGTCTTCATCGACCGCGCAGATGATCCTGCACGCAACGTCAAGTTTGGACGGGTCTTTACCGCGCGCGCGCATCGCCGCGCGAGTTTCATCGAGCATCGGCGGAAGCGTCTCCGGAGTGATGAAGTTGACGATCACGCCGTCGCCGATTTCGCCCGCGGTCCGCAGCATGAGCGATCCCTGCGCTCCAATGTAAATCGGCGGAGGGTTTTCGGTCGGAATATCAAGGCGGAAGCCGTTCATCCTGATCATCTTCCCGGACATCGTGACCTTCTCACCGCGAAAAATAGCGCGCAGCGCCTCCACCGTCTCGCGAATCATCGTGACCGGCTTGCGAAACGGCACGTCCATCCATTGCTGAACGATGTTGGGCGTGGAGATGCCAAGGCCGAGCACGAAGCGCCCGCCGGTTAGCTGCTGCACCGTCATCGCGGACATCGCGATCAGCGCCGGGGGCCGCGTAAACACGGGCACGATCGCGGATCCGAAGTGCATCTTCGGCGAAAGCATCGCGGCCGCCGTTATCGGCGAGAACGCGTCGGTCGAGAACGATTCATACGACCACGCCTCGGTATAACCGCATCTGTCGGCCGCGCGCACCAGCTCGGGGAAATGCGAATTTGAAAACGGGTCGAAAGGGATCGTAATTCCAAGTTTCATCATGACGGGTATTGCTCCACCGCGACGAATCTAGCGCAGGGTGATGCCGATCTGAAACCGCCGATAGCTAGCGTGGAGTTGCGAGCGCGGAGTCCAGAACCTGCGCGAGATGCAGCGGCTCTACGCCGGGGCACAGATGGCGAATCTGCGTCCGGCAGGAAAATCCGTCGGCAATAACCGTTGTGTTTGTGCCGGCGGCGCGGATTGCCGGACCGAGGACGCGCTCACCCGCGGCGATCGATACCGCGTAGTGATCGGCGCTGTAGCCGAACCCGCCTGCCATCCCGCAGCATCCGGCGTCGAGCACGTCCAGCTTGAGACCGCGGCATCGCGCAAGAATGGCGGTCTCGGTCTCAATTCCGGCGATAGACTTCTGATGGCAATGTCCGTGCAGGATCGCTCTGCCCGCGATCGCCGGCGGATCGAACGACGATGCTTCACGGGCAAGAAATTCATCGAGCAGCATTGCGCGCGCTCCCAGAGCGGTCGCGCGATGATCGCGAGGGAAGAGCGCCGGCAGCTCATCGCGGAACGTGAGGATACAGCTCGGTTCAAGCCCGATAATTGGAATGCCGGCATCAGCTTCCTGCGCAAGCGCGTCCATCGCGGAGGACAGAAGATGCCTTGCGCGATCGAGCATCCCCTGATCGTAGAGCGGCCGTCCGCAGCAAAGATCGCGCGCGGGTATCGTGACGCGAAAGCCGGCGCGTTCGAGCACGCGGGTTGCGGCGATCGCGACTTCCGGTTCGAAGTGATTGGTGAAAGTGTCCGGAAACAGGATGACTCGCCGTGCGTCCGACGGCGGATTTTTGCGCGTGTTGCGTGCGAACCACGATCGGAAGGTCTCAGGCGCGAAGCGCGGCAGAGCGCGAGCGGCGGCGAAGCCGAGCGCGAGCCGCGCCAGAGCACCGGCGGCGGGAGTGTGCGTGATGGCGTTGGCGATACGCGGGGCGAAAGCGGCGGCGCGCGCGATCTCGTGCAGCCGCCCAAAGAACAGCGCCGCGGGCGGGCGGCGATGCTCCTGATAGTAGTGGGAGAAGAACTCAGCCCGATACGCCGCCATATCCACCGAGGACGGACATTCCTTTTTGCATCCCTTGCACGCGAGGCAGAGGTCGAGCGCTTCCTTCACGGCGTCATCGGTGAATCCACGCGGCAGCAAATCGGTCGTGAGCCCATCGAACAGGATACGGGCTCGGCCGCGGGTTGAGTGCTTTTCATCGCGGGTCGCCATGTAGGACGGGCACATCACGCCAGCATCGGTTTTTCGGCACTTCCCGATTCCGACGCACTTGAGCGCCGCGCCCGCAAGGCCGCCTTCATCGCTAAAATCGAAATGAGTGGAAATCTCGCGCGGCCTGCGAGTCCCGGCAAACGCGGCGGCAATCTTCAGATGCGAATCGATCGGATGCGGATTCACCAGCACGCCGGGATTCATGCGTGAATCGGGATCGAACGCGCGTTTGAAATCCGCGAAGGCGTCGATAATTTTGCGCGGATAGATGACGGGCAGGAGCTCCGATCTGGCGATTCCGTCGCCATGCTCGCCGGAAATCGAGCCGCCGAACTCCGCGACAATATCGCCGAGCTCTCGCATCGCGGATCGAAACGTCGCGATTCCTCTTTCAGTCGTGAAATCGAAGCTGATGCGCGCGTGAACGCATCCCTCGCCAAAGTGGCCGTAGTAGGTCGCGACGGTGAGCGCATGACGCTGGACCATCGCATCGAAGCGGCGCAGATAATCACCAAGGCGCGCGGGCGGCACGGCCGCATCCTCGGCGCCGGGCCAGGTGCGGGGCCGTCCGGCAATATAGGCGCTGGAGCCGAGACCTGACTCGCGAATTTTCCACACCGCGTCCTGCTCGCGCTCATCGGTCAGGAGCGCCGCGCCGGTGCATCGGGGAAGCCTTCGCGCCTCGGCGAGCATCTGCTCGGCGCGCGCCCGCGCCTCAGCGGGATTCGACCCGCCCAGCTCCGTGACCAGGAATGCACTCCCGGCAGGCAGGAAGCGGACGCCGGGCATCTTTTTCTCGCGCGCGATATCCGGCAGCTTGTGATCGAAGCCTTCGAGCGCCTCGGGCCGATGCGCCAGCATCCAGGGCATCTGATCGCCCGCGACGAACACATCGTCAAATCCGAGGACAATCACGGCGACACTTTTCGGGCGCGGCACGACTCGCAAGCTCGCCTTAAGCGTAATTCCGAGCGTGCCCTCAGACCCGACCATCGCGCGCGCCAGATTGAAGCCGCGTTCGGGCAGCAGATCGTCGAGATTGTAACCCGAGACGCGGCGCGGGATGTGGGGAAAATGATCGCGAACCTCGTCCCCGACTCGGTCGCGCAAGGCGAGCAGCGCCGCGGCCAGCTCGCCCTCGCGCTCGGAGCGCTTGCGCGCCGCGGTGACGATTGATTTATCGGGGAGATTCGCATTCGCGCCGAGCGAGAGCGTGGTGCCGTCGTAGAGCATCGCTTCGAGCGACTGGAGATTATCGGCGGTCTTGCCGTATGCCGCGGAATGAGCGCCGCAGGAGTTGTTGCCGATCATCCCGCCGATTGTGCATCGATCCTTGGTCGACGGGTCGGGCGCGAAAAAGAGGCCGTGCGGCCAGAGCGCCGAGTTGAGATCGCTCTGAACGACACCCGGCTCGACGACGGCGGTGTGCGACGCGGGATCGATCGCGAGCACTCGATTCATGTATTTGGAAAAATCGAGCACCAGCGCGGTGTTGGTGCATTGCCCGCCAAGGCTGGTGCCGCCGCCGCGCGCGAGAATCGGGATTGCGTTTTCGCGCGCGAGCGAAAGCGCGGCCTCGATGTCACCCCGATTGCGAGGAGCGACTATTCCGATCGGGACCTGGCGGTAATTGGACGCGTCCGTCGAGTAGACTGAGAGACTGCCGATATCGAAGCGGACATCGCCTTCGATAATTGACGCAAGCTTGCGTTCCAGCGCTTTGGTCGCGGGCGTCATCGGCGGAGAACGAGTCTATCGCGATAACGATCCGAAGCGGATATCGCGCGTAAGGCCAGTTCGCGGTCTTTCTAACCGCGGTAACGCGCGGAAAATGAGCGAGGCAATCGGCGCTAGAGGTCGATGTCCTTCATGCCCTCGCGCGGCGCACCGACGATCGCGACCATGTTGCCCTCGGGCGCCTCGTTGTCGTGCATCAGGCCGTGGGTGTGGCCGATATCGTCGAATTTATAGGTGCCAGCCAGGCATGGATCGATTTTTCCGTCGATAACTAACTGGTTGAATGCATACGACTGCTCGTCGTTGGCAAAATGCGATCCCTGCAACCGCTTTTGCCGCATCCAGAGATAGCGCAAATCCACGACCGCATTGTAACCAGTGGTGCCCGCGCAGATGACGACCATCCCGCCGGTATCGCACACGAAAATCGAGGTTGGAGTCGTGTCTTCGCCGGGATGCTCGAAAACGATGCTCGGGCTTTTGCGCTCGCCGACGATGTCCCAAATCGCCTTGCCGAAAGCGCGGCATTCGGCGGCCCACTTGTTGTATTTCGCCGTGTCGGTCCAGTGCGGCATCATCCCCCAGTGAGAAAAATTCTTGCGATTGATGCATCCCCTGGCGCCGAGCCTAATGCAGAATGCGGCTTTTTTTTCGCTGCTGACGACCGCTACCGGAATGCCACCGGCAGCTTTTACGATCTGGATAGCCATGCATCCGAGTCCGCCCGCCGCGCCCCAAATGAGAACGACCTCGCCCTCGCGCACGACGTTCGGCGGCCAGCCCATCAGCATTCGATAGGTGGTTGCGCCGACCAGCGTTGGAGCTGCCGCTTCTTCCCATGTGAGATGCTTCGCCTTCGGCATGCACTGATGCGCCTGTACGCGGGTGAACTGGGCGAAGCTTCCCCAATTGGTTTCGTAGCCCCAGATTTTGAAAGTGGGATCGTACATCGGATCGGTGCCGTTGCGGACCGCGGGGCAATCGCGATCCCATACACCGCAGTGAATTACCACTCGGTCGCCGACCTTAAGGTTGCTTACCTCGGGACCGACCGCGTACACGATTCCCGACGCGTCGCTGCCGCCGATATGAAAATCGGTCGGGTCGTATCCGGATTTATTGCGCGCCGCGATAACGTCGATAGGCAGGCCGAGCGCCGCAAAGACGTTGTTGCGATTTATTCCCGCGGCCATCACGTACACGAGCACCTCGCCCGGCCGCAACTCGGGAATCGCGATTTTTTCGGTTTTGAATGCCTTGCGCGGATGTCCGAAGCGGTCGGCCCGGATCACCTGCGCGTACATGAGTTTCGGAATCTGCCCGAGCGGGGGCACCTCGCCTAATTCGAAGATTTCTCTCTTGCTCATCGCGAATTTACTGCCTGCGTGTCGGCTCCTTGGTTTCCTGAGTCCAACCCCAGTCAATAAAACATCAGAATATGGGGGGCGAAGAGATTACGTATATGTTTGCCACGCATGTGACAACACCAGCGATCGGCAAGCCCTACTGCCGATATCTGAAGCCGCGAAGATGCCTCAGGTTGACGCGTAGTGTGTAATTCCATAAAAAAAGCGCAAACCGGCGCCTCCGGATGCATCGCTATCCGCAAACCGGAACGATTCTTGCCGCCACGGTGCGATAATCCGAGTCTATACACAGGAGAGCCTCAACCCAAGGTAAAATGCCGTCGCGCAAAATCGAGCGTGGCCACTACTTCGAGGATTTCGAGGTCGGCCACCTTTACAAGCATCATTGGGGCAGGACTATCACGGAGGGCGACAATTCGTTCTTCACCTCGGTCACGATGAACGCGAATCCCATTTACTTTAATCGGGAATACGCACAGTCGTTAGGCTACAAGGGCGTGGTGGTGAATCATCTGCTGGTGATGAACGTGGTGTTCGGGCTTTCGGTCGAGGATCTCAGCGAGCGCGCGATCGCGCATCTCGGCTACGAGGGCATGAAGTACCTGGCGACGGTGTATCCGGGCGACACGCTCACCTCCGAGTCGCTGGTCGTCTCCAAGCGTGACAGCTCGCGGCCGGATCGCGGAATCGTCAAATTTCGCACCACCGGATACAATCAGCGCGGCGAGAAGGTGCTTGAATACGAGCGTCCGGTCCTGATTCGCAAGCGCAACGTGAAGTCGGAGTAGAGCATCAGATGGCTCTGGTAACGCCCGAGCATGAAGAGATTCGCCGTTCGGTCCGCGAATTCGTGGAGGCCGAGGTCAAACCGATCGCCAATGACCTCGATCGGCAGAACAAGGAAATTCCCGAGCGTATTCTGAGCAAGATGGCCGAGCTCGGCTATTTCGGCGTGATTTTTCCCGCCGATGACGGCGGGCTTGGCCTCGATTACATCTCGATGGCGATCGTCACCGAAGAGCTGTCGCGCGGATGGCTCTCGGTCGGCTCGGTGATGACGCGCAACGTCATCACCGGCACGCTTATCAGCGCCAACGGCACGCCGGAGCAGAAGAAGCGATACTTGCCAAAGATCGCGCGCGGCGAAATTCTCACCGCCGCGGCATTTACCGAGCCTGACTCCGGCAGCGACACCGCGTCATTCAAGACTCGAGCGGTAAAGCAGGGCGACGGCTATCTGATAAAAGGATCGAAGATGTGGTGCACGTTCGCGAACCGCGCGAACATGCTGACCGTGATGACCCGGACCGACCCCGACCCGTCGAAGCGCCACAAGGGTCTGTCGCTGATTCTGTTCGAGAAAGAGCCGGGTGATAATTTCGCGCCGCCGCATCTGACCGGCTCGCCGATCCCGACCATCGGCTATCACGGGATGCGCAGCTACGCGCTTCAATTCGAGGACGCATACGCGCCGGCCGCGAATCTTATCGGCGGTCAGGAAGGCCGCGGCTTTTATCAGTTGATGGCGTCATACGAGGCGGCGCGAATTCAAACCGCGGCGCGCGGGGTTGGCGTCGCGCAGGCGGCGTTTGAGTGCGCCGTCAAATACGCGAAGCAGCGAACCCAGTTCGGACAGCCAATCGGCGACTTCCAGGTGATTCGCCATAAGCTCGCGCACATGGCGGTTGAAATCGAAGCTGGACGCCAGCTCTGCTATTTCGCCGCGTCGCAGAAGGACACCGGCAAGCGATGCGACTATGAGGCGGGGCTTGCCAAGGCGTTTGCCGCTGAGATGGCCGAGCGGGTGACGCGCGAGGCGATGCAGATTCACGGCGGTTACGGTTATTCGATGGAGTTCGAGGCGCAGCGCTTCTGGCGCGACGCGCGAGTGCTCTCGATTTTCGAGGGAACCAGCGAAATTCAGTACGAGGTAATCGGCCGGCGTATCATGGAGCAGAACTAGGGCGATGAGCATCACCGGCGACGGCAGCTACTTCGAGGATTTCAATATCGGCGAAACGCTGGAGCATCAGCGCGGCCGCACCATCACCGAGGCGGACAATCACATCTTCACCTCGATGGTGATGAACACGGCCGAGCTGCACTTCAACCAGAACATGGTCGATAAGGATCCGAAGACCTATTACAACGGCCGGCGGGTCGTATATGGCGGAGTGGTGCTGGCATTTACGGTCGGGCTCGCGTCGGAAGACACCAGCGAAAACGCGATCGCCGAAGTGGAGATGGACAACGGCCGGCATACCAATCCCGTCTTTCACGGCGATACGATTTACGCGCGTTCAACGGTGCTGGAAAAACGGGACTCGGATCGCGCCGACGCCGGCCTGGTGAAGTTCAAGCTGGAAGGGTTCAAGCCGGACGGGACGGTAGTGGTCGAGATCGATCGCACCGTGCTGATCAAACGAAAATCCCATTATCTGAAAGGCGCGTGAAGCTCGCGCGCCATAGCGCCAAAGCTCTCGCGAAGGAATCAATCTATGTTCGTTCTCGACCAAGGCACGCGATTCGTTATTCCGCGCACCGAGATGACCTATCCGGGTCACAGCATGAAGCTGCATCAGAACGCGGCCGATCCGGTGAAATCGCCGGTCGATCACGTGATGGCGGACTTCGAGGACGCGTGCCCATACGAGTTCAAAGGACCCAAAAGCCGGGCGGTGATGGTCGAGGCGCTGACCACACTCGATTTTGGCAAGAAAGTCGTCACAGTGCGTCCGAACAACATTCATTCGAAGTTTTTCAAGGAAGATATGGAAGCGATCATGCTCGGCGCGCCAAATCGCTTCCATGGAATCATGCTGCCCAAGACCCGCGGAGCCGATGAGATCAAGCAGGTGTCAAAGCTGCTCGACGATCTGGAAAAGCGCGGCGGATGGAAATATCGGGTGCAGATCGAGTCGCTGATCGAGACCCCGCACGCACTGGTTCATGCATACGAGATCGCGACCGCGTCGGATCGGATGGCGGGGCTGGTGTTCGGAATCGCCGATTTCGCCGCGAACCTCGGAATTCGCGACATCGTCGATAACCAGAACATCAATTTTCTCTACTCCAAGCAGGCGTGCGTGGTGGCGGCCAAAGCGGCGGGATTGCACGCGGTTGATAACGTCTTTCTGCGCCTGTGGAAGAACACTGACGCGCCTGAGCGTATCGCTGAGCTCAAGAGCGAGCTGCGCGCGAAAAACGCTGGCGCGGCGAACCTCGGGATGGACGGAACCTGGGTGATTCATCCGCAACAGGCGGAAATCGCGAACGCATGCTTCACGCCGACCTCCGAACAGGTCGAGGAAGCGCGCCGGGTCATCAAGCTCTACCATGAGAAAGGCGGCGGCTCGATGGCGGATCCGAAGACCGGCGAAATGATCGATGAGGCGACGATAAAAATTGCGCTGATGGACCTCGCCAAAGGTGCGCAGGCCGGGATGGTCAGTGACGCCGAACTCAGAGAGTGGTCGGCGAAGAGCCGGGAAATCACCGGCTACGACATCCTGGAGCTGATGCGTCGCGTCGCATAGCGCACGGCTGTCGTTCGAGCGCAGCGAGCAGAACGCGGCGCCCGTGCGTCTTCTGAAGGCATCCTCCGGGGCCAAAGCGGGTGCCGATGCGTGCCACGTTTCACGTGAAACGTAGAAAAATCCTTCGTTTTGAAGGGTTCTTCTTTTGCCCATTGCGAAATCGCGTTCCGCGAATTTTTTTCGGCTTGTCTTCCGAGCTAAACATATAGTGGAGCTCCGCTAACTAACCGATCAGTTAGCAGAAAGTCGAATCTACGTCACAAATCGTTTATACGCCTCTCTGCCAGCCGACCCGCTATGGAATACCAGTTTGCCGTTGACAGCGGCAGGACGGGCCGTTTCCGTGCGATTAAAGGCCATTCCTGAGAGCGGCCTCTGTCCCCAAAACGCCTCCGGCCCGAAACCGATGAATCGATGCCGCGATTGCCTGTTTTTTGTGCAATCGGAAACGCCCTTGGTCACTGCGAGCAGCGTGGCGCCTGCTATGAGCGGAGCCGAATGGACTTCGGCAGCGGCGCCTACGGTCAAGATGACAAATCGTGGTTAGATTTGGGGTCATGTTATTGACACGAAAAGCAAATGATCGTGGGGCAACAAGGCTCGATTGGCTCGACAGCCGCCATACCTTCTCCTTCGGTGAATACTACGATCCCGCGGCGATGGGATTCTCTGTCCTGCGCGTCATCAATGATGACGTGGTGAAACCTCGGGCTGGATTTCCAACCCATCCGCACCAGAACATGGAGATTATCACCTGGGTGTTGTCTGGCGCGCTTGAGCATCGCGACAGTATCGGCAACGGTTCGATTATTGTGCCTGGCGACGCGCAGCGGATGAGCGCCGGTACCGGCATCCGCCACAGCGAGTTCAACCCGTCCGCCGACGAACAGGTGCATCTGTTGCAGATTTGGCTGTTGCCCGACCGGAGCGGCCTGATGCCTGAATATGAGCAGCGCAACTTCCCGCCCGCGGAGCGCCAGTCGAGGCTGCGGCTCGTCGTATCGCCCGACGCGGCAGAGGGTTCGATTACGATCCATCAAGACGCGAGGATGTATGCGGGCTTGCTCGCCGCCGGCGAGACGGTGGAACATCCGTTGATTGCGGGTCGCCGCGGATGGCTTCAGGTGGCGAGAGGCGAGGTCTTAGCCAATGGAAACCGAATGTCCGCCGGCGACGGCGCGGCGATCATGGACGAAGCGCGGCTGAAAATCGAGGCGGCGGCAGCCTCTGAAGTCCTGTTCTTCGATCTGCCCTGACTTGCAGAGCGAGCCGGCTATGGAACGGGGGCGGCGCTTAGAAGGCCGGCAGCCTCGTCGAAACCGAGCATCAGGTTCAGGTTCTGAACTGCCTGCCCGCTGGCGCCTTTGCCGAGATTGTCGATCGCGGTGATGACCACCAAGGTATGCGATCGCCGATCGAGCACCGCGGAAATTTCGCAAAAGTTCGTCGCGCGTACGTTGCGCAATTCCGGCAGCTCTCCCGGTTTGAGCAGGCGCACGAATCGCGCTTTCGCAAATGCCGCCTCAAAGGCATTGCGCACGTCTTCTTCGGTCGTTCCGGCGCGCGGTTTCATGAAAATCGAGGTCAGGATGCCGCGGGTTATCGGCAGCAGATGCGGCACGAACATCAGCGCCACCTCGCGGCCGAGAACCGCGCTTACCTCCTGCTCGATCTCGGGCGTGTGGCGATGAGTCCCCACCTTGTACGCGCGAAAATTCTCATTCACTTCCGCGAACAGATACTCTATCGACGCGGTGCGGCGCGCTCCGGTGGTGCCGGATTTCGCGTCGATCACGATCGAGGAGGGATCGATGAGATCGCGCTTGATAAGCGGAATCAGCGCGAGCAACGCGCCCGTCGGATAGCATCCAGGATTCGCCACCAGCCGCGCCTCGCGCAGCTCCGATCGATGAAACTCGCTGAGTCCGTACACCGCCTGGCGAGAGAGCGCGGGAGCGGCTTGCTCCGCGGCGTAGGTGGCGCGATGAACGGCCGGATCCTTGAGGCGAAAATCCGCGGAAAGGTCGATTACCCGCGCCCCATTTTTCACCAGCTCAACCAGAATCGGCGCGCAGGTCTTCTCCGGCAGGCACGAAATGACGATCTCCGCGCGCCCGCGCAGGAAATCCGGTCGCAGCTCCTCGTATGGCGGCAGGTCGCTTCCCGCCAGATGGCGATAAACGTCGGCGACTTCGCGTCCCGCGTAATGTTCAGACGTGAGCGCTGAGATCTCGACGAAGGGATGAGCGGTGAGGAGACGCACCGCCTCGATTCCGGAATAGCCGGACGCTCCCAAAACGGCGACTCTTACCCTGTCGCGAGCCATCGGGTAACTACTCAAACCTCCGGGATTGGCCGATACAACCCGTGTAGCACGAATTGCCGGGCCAAACAAAATAGCTACTTAGTGTCGAATTCAAACACCAGCTCAGTGGCTGGCGCTCCGCCGGCGAGCTTTTCGAGGTACATGCCCACTACGCCGTCCGATGGGTATTGCGCCCGCATCCCTTCCAGGAGCGCGCGCGCCCGATCGCCGGCGCCCGAACGCAATTCCGCCACTGCCGCCGCAAACTGATCGTAGAATGCCGCCGCGACGCCGCTTTCCCCAACGCGCGCCACGACTTCCATCACCGGCACCGGATTGGTCTTGCCCTTTACCTTTACCAGTCCGATGTCGCGCGCGACGTATGCGCCTGCCGCGTCGACAAAAGTCGTTTTGCTAACCAGCAGATGTACTTTGAACTGGCGGGTGAGCCCTTCGAGCCGCGAAGCGAGGTTTACCGTGTCGCCGATCACCGAATAATCGAAGCGGCGCGCACCGCCGAAATTCCCCGCTATTGCTTCGCCGGTGGCTATTCCGACTCCGATATCGACCGTGGCAAATCTCGGGTCCTGCTGTCTGAGCTTTGCCAGTTCGGACAGCATCGCGAGCGCCGAATCGATCGCGGCGCGCGCATGATTCGGATGCGGCATCGGGGCATTCCAGAACGCCATAATTCCGTCGCCGCGAATTTTATCGACCACGCCGCCGCTTTCGAGGATTAGATCCGTCATCCGGGTCATGTACTCGTTAAGCAGCGCGACCAGCGCCGCCGGGTCGGTGCGCTCCGACAAGCCGGTATAATTCACGATGTCGGCAAACAGGATCGTCATCACGCGGCGGTCGCCGCCGAGCTTTAACCCGCCCGGATTATCGACTACCGACGCGATTACATTCGGATGCAAATAGTGCTCAAAGGCATGGCGCAGTCGGCGTTTCTCCCGCCCCTCGGTCCAGTAGCGATAGATCGCGAGCGCTCCGGCGGTCGCGATCGTGACGCCGAGCGGAAGCACGATTTCGATTAAAATCCCCTCGCGAAAGAGCAGGAATTGCGCGTAGAGGACGAAACCCGCCGCCATAACCAACACCGCGGCAAAGGCGATCGACGCGCTCAGATAGGAAATCGCGAACGAGGCCGCGATTCCAAGCGCAAGCGCCGCCAGCCGCTCCGGGACAACGGTGCTGTCTCGCGACCGGTCGATGAAGTCGCCGGTGAGCACGTTTTCGATCGCGTTGGCATGAATCTCGACCCGCGGAAACTCGGGGCCCGCGGGAGTCACCGCTCGGTCGCCAATCGCCTTCGCCGTCGCTCCGATCAGCACCGCTTTTCCCGCAAGCGCGTCCGGCGGGATGCGATGCTCGATCACGTCAACGGCCGAGTAATGCGGGAAGCTTGCCGCCGAGCCGTGAAACGTCACCATCATGCGGCCCATTTCGTCCACCGGAATGGAGGTCGCTCCAAGCATGACGCTTTGAACCCCGGCCGGCGCGAGATTCAGTTCGAGCGTCGCATTGTCTTCGACCGCACGAGCGACCGCCAGGAAGAATGGCACGCAGTAACGGCCGTGAAATTTGATCGCGGTAAGCTCGGTCCTGAATTCGCCGTCCGCGTCGCCATCAACGTCGAAATACGCGGTGCCGCTGGCGGCGCGGTTCAGAATCGGAATCGGCGGCAGATAAGAATCCGCGGAAAGAATGCCCGGCGTGGCGCCCGCCGCCTGATGCACGAGGCTATATGCCATCGGCGGCGGATCCATGACCTCGGTCAGATATCCGGCTTCGATCGGCGCGCTAACGCCTGCCGCGTGATGGCCGCCGAACGCATAACCCAGGATCGTGCTGCCCTGCGCTCGAATAGCGTCGGCAAATAGTTGATCGTTATCCGCTCCAAGGCTCGCCTTGATTTGTTCGTCCGCGACTCCCGCGGCATGCATCCGCGCGGAAATCTGCCGGCGCGCCGCCGCATCGGCGTCAGATTCGGAGAAGAGCAGGTCGTATCCGATTACCTTGGGCCGGTATGATGCGAGCGCGTTCTCGAACTTCGCCATCTCGTCACGCGGCCAGGGCCAGTGGCCTATCGCGGCGATACTTTTGTCATCGAGGGCGACGATGACGACCTTGTGCGAGAGCGGACGCGCTGCGCGCGCGTTCATCCGCAAATCTGAGATTTTGAGCTCAAGAAAGAGCCATGCGGCCGGGTATTCGATCAGCAGGGCGAACACCGCGGCGGTGACCGCAAGGCCGAGTATGAATGTTCGCCACGAGAACGCCTGCGTGATGCGAAAACGCGAACGCGTGGGTGATTGCGGCGGCATCGCGATGCGCCTTCTCCCTCGCGGATGACTTTAGCAGGCGCGGGGGAAGACCACAGCCTGGCTCGCGGGCGGGTCGCGGTATGGTTAGCGCTTGGAGTATTGCGGCCGCTTGCGCGCCTTGTGCTTGCCGTACTTTTTGCGCTCGACCTCGCGAGGATCCCGCGTCAGCATCCCGGCTTTTCGAAGCGCCGGGCGAAGCGTCTCGGACGACGACACGAGCGCCCGCGAAATTCCATGCCGGACCGCGTCGGCCTGCGCCGAGATACCGCCGCCCTCAACGCTGACGATCAGATCGAACTGTCCGCCGGTCTCGGTAATCTCAAACGGCTCCATGATCCGCATCCGCGAAGTATCGCGCGGGAAATAATCCTCAAGGCTGCGAGCGTTGATGCTGATGCTGCCCGCGCCGGGAATCAGGCGCACTCGCGCGATCGCGGACTTGCGCCGGCCAGTCGCCCAGATGACGTTCTTTTTCTCTGGCATTTGTGTTGAACTCGCGCCTCCGGTCAGACCGTAACCGACTCGGGCTTCTGCGCGGCATGGGGATGTTCCGCGCCGCTGTACACCTTGAGTTTCGTGAACAGGCGCCGGCCCAGCCGATTCTTCGGCAGCATCCCGCGCACCGCGCCTTCGATCAGCCGCTCGGGACGCGACTGACGCAGCTTGGCCGGAGTTGTCGAACGGATTCCGCCCGGCCATTCGGTGTGCCGATAGTAAACCTTGCCGGTTTCCTTGGATCCGGTCAGACGCACTTTGCCGGCGTTGATCACAACTACGAAATCGCCCATGTCTTCGTTGGGCGTGAAGTCGGGACGATGCTTGCCGCGAAGCAGCGACGCGGCGCGAGTGGCCACGCGCCCGAGCGGCCGGTCCGCGGCATCGATAACCAGCCATCGCCGGTTTTTAAGCGCACTCTCGCGCGACACGCTTTTGGTTTGTTCGGTCAGCTTCAAGTTACTTCACCGGTTGCGCCCCAAGCATCGGCCGGGCCCTCAACAAAGCTTTGGCGGGGCCGATGGGATTTGAACCCACGACTTCCGACGTGACAGGCCGGCGTTCTAACCGGGCTGAACTACGACCCCGCCTTAACCATCCTTTGTTACATTTTCCACGCCGCGGAGCAACTTGATCCGGTTTTCGGTAGTGTCTCAGTTTCAGTTTCTGCGCAGCGGCGTTGAAAGATCAGGACTCCACCGTCGCCTATCCGCCCAGCCTGTATTGAACCAGCCGCTAGAGGTTCAAAACCGCGGCCAGTCGTGATTTAACAGGATGGTGGAAAAGGTTCTCTGTGTCTGTGTTGGCAACATCAGCCGCAGCCCGATGATGCAGGCAGTTCTTCAGCAGCACCTTGGTATCTCATTCTTGGTTGAGAGTGCCGGTTTGCGTAAGGACTTGGCAGGCCGGCCCGCAAATTACCGCTCTGTTACGTGTATGAAGGAACGCGGGGTAGATTTGGGTGACCATATCAGCCGCTGGATCGGGGACCTAGACCTCGATCAGTACCGATGGATCGTTTGTGTCGGCCACGACGAGGCCGATCAGGTGCGTTCCGCCCTAAACACAGGCTCGGCGACCGTGATGGTCGCGAACGAGCATCAAGGCGGCATCCCGGACCCCTATGAACTTGGGATGGCCGGTTATCGAGACTGCCTGGCTCTGCTGGACCAAGTGATGCCGCACATCGCGCAACGTATCAGAGACGCTTAAGCAGTCTTTCAGACCGAGACTCTACCAGACCGAGACACTACCCGATTTTCGGTAGGGGCGCGGGATTTTCGGACTGCGGACGCGATCTGAAAATACCGATCGATTTCAGCGCTTTGCTTGCCTGCCCTGGAATCACCACCTATCCTTGAGCCCAGTTGTTGGGCCATCTCGATGCTGGCCGTTAATTTTCCTGAACTTGTGAGCCGTCTCGCATTAGTCCGGCTTTAGAGCCATTCGCCACATATGTGGATCGTTCGTCTTGCGCTGCGCCGTCCTTTGTCAGTCGCCGTGATGGCGCTGTTGATGCTGGTTTTGGGAGTGCTGTCGTTCAGCCTGATGAACGTCGACATATTTCCCGAAATCAACATCCCGGTCGTGATGGTGGTGTGGAATTATCCCGGCCTGTCGGCATTCGACGTCGAGCATCGGATGGTGTTCATCAGCGAGCGGGCGTATTCGACCACCGTCAACGGCATCGAGCATATCGAGTCCGAGTCCATCAACGGGCTCGGAATCCTGAAGGTTTATTTCCAGCCGAGCGTCGACATCGGCTCGGCGATTGCGCAGATGAACGCGGTTTCGGAGACGATCCTGACCATCCTGCCGCGCGGCGTCCAACCGCCACAAATTATTTCGTATAACGCTGCCAACGTGCCGGTGGCGCAGCTCAACATCTACAGCGACACTCTGTCGACCGAACAACTTTTTGATTACGGACTCAACTTCATCCGGCTCCAGCTTTTCACGATACCGGGGTTCTCGTCACCGGCTCCGCTCGGCGGCGTCTCGCGCGCGGTGATGGTGAATCTCGATCCGACCCGGCTCTATGCCAATGGCCTGTCGGCGTACGACCTGGGCAACGCGCTCGCGACCTCCAACGTGGTCATTCCATCGGGCGAGGAGAAAATCGGCAACTACCAGTACAACGTTGACCTCAACATGAGCGTCAACAAGGTGTCGGATTTTAACCGGTTGCCGGTAAAGTACGCCGGCGCCGCTCCGGTTTTGCTCGGCGAGATTGCGCCGGTTTCAGATTCACATCAGCCGGAAACCAACGTGGTGCGCGTCGACGGGCAGCAGGCGACCTATCTGATGGTGATCAAGCATGCCGACGCCTCGACGCTCAAAGTCGTCGATGCGGTCAAGGCGAAGCTTCCGCTGATCCGCGCCACCGCGCCCAAGGGGCTCAAGGTATCGCTGACCTTCGATCAGTCGAAGTTCGTGCGCGCCGCCTTGTGGGACGTGGTGCAGGAAGCCGCCATCGCGGCCGGATTGGTCGCGCTGATGGTGCTGATCTTCCTCGGATCGCCGCGGAGCATGCTGATCGTCATCACTTCGATCCCACTGTCGATTCTAACCGCGATTGTCGGCCTCAAGCTCACCGGACAGACGATCAACACCATGACGCTGGGCGGGATCGCGCTCGCGGTCGGAATGCTGGTCGATGACGCGACCGTCGAGATCGAGAATATCCACCGCAATCACGCGATGAACAAACCGCTGCTGGTTGCGATCCTCGATGGTGCATCGCAGATCGCGACGCCGACTTTCATCGGCACGCTTTCGATCTGCATCGTCTTTTTTCCCGTGGTTCTGCTGACCGGAGTCGCGAAGTATCTTTTTACGCCGCTCGCGCTGGCGGTCGTCTTCGCGATGCTTACGTCCTATCTGCTGTCGCGGACTCTGGTGCCCTCGATGGCGCGGTACCTGCTCCCGGACGATCACGAGGATCATCTGGGCCATGGCACATGGGCAAAAATCGTGCGCGCGTACGACCGATGGTTCGAGCGGGTGAAAGAGCGCTACCGGTTCGCGCTCGCCAAATTTATCGGGCGGCGCACATTTTCGCTGGTCTGCGTCGCGATTCTGATTCTGATCTCATTCTGCTTGAGCATGGTGGTTGGAGAAGACTTCTTCCCGAGCGTGGACGCGGGCATGATGCGGCTTCACGTGCGGGCGCCGACCGGAACCAGAATCGAGCACACGGAATACCTGGTCGATGAGATCGAACGCACGATTCGCACCATCGTGCCTTCGTCAGAGCTGGAAGGGATCAGCGATAATATCGGGCTTCCTACCTCGTACGATCTTGCGTTCTATCAGACCGACAGCACGGGGCCGCAGGATGCGGACATCCTGATCCAACTGAACCAGAAGCATCAGCCGACCGCGATGTACGAACAGAAGATTCGCGAGGCGCTGGCGGTGAAGTTTCCCCAGGTCACGTCGTATTTTCAGGCCGCGGATATTGTCAGCCAGGTGCTGAATTTCGGATTGCCTTCCGCCATCGACGCGCAAGTCAATGGCAACAACCTGGATACCGATTACGATATCGCCGAGCGGCTGAGAGAACGCATGCAGCGTATCCCGGGCGTCGTCGATCTTCGGATCGCGCAGACGCTCGACTATCCGACTTTCAAGGTCGACGTCGATCGCATCAAGGCCCTGCAGTTCGGGATCACACAAGAGGAAGTTACCTCCAGCGTGCTGGCGTCGCTGTCCGGTGCGCAACTGCTTCAGCCGAACTTCTGGCTCGATCCGATAACCGGGGTTAACTACAACGTCATAAGCCAGTCGCCCGAGCATCTGTTCAATTCGATCGGCGCGCTTCAGAGTATTCCGCTAAGCGTGCAACAGCCTTCCGCCACGCCTACTGTGAGCGGGCCCGCCAGTGTGCCCGCGCAGCCGCAATTGCTCGGAAACCTGGCCCAGATCAGTCATGGATGGGATCCGGCGGTGGTTTCTCACTACACGGTGCAGCGGGTGATCGATGTTGACTGCGCGGTTTCGGGCCGCGACCTGGGCAGCGTCACATCCGCGGTCGAGACGCAGATCTCAAAGCTTGGAAAAATGCCGGCCGGAACCCAGGTCGTGATTCGCGGCCAGAGCGCCTCGATGCGAAGTTCGTTTCGCACTCTGGCCGAGGGGCTGGTGCTCGCGATTATCCTCGTCTACCTGCTGATGGTGGCGAATTTTCAGTCATGGCTGGAGCCATTTATCATCATGATGGCGATTCCCGGCGCTCTTGCCGGGGTGTTGTGGATCCTGGTGATAACCGGCACCACGATCAACGTGGAATCGATGATGGGCGCGATCATGGCGGTCGGCGTGGGGGTGGCAAATGGAAACCTGCTCATCACGTTTGCCAATGAACTGCGCGAGCAGGGCTACAGCCCGGTCGCTGCCGCAATCGAGGCGGGGCGCATACGCTTTCGTCCGATTATCATGACCGCGCTCGCGATGATTCTCGGCATGTTTCCGATGGCGCTCAGCCTCGGCGCGGGCGCGGAGCAGAACGCGCCGCTCGGGCGGGCGGTAATCGGCGGACTTTTCGCGGCGACGGTTTCCACTCTATTCGTGGTGCCGGCCGTCTATTCGATCTTCAGCCGCAACCTGATCGGCAAGCATCAGCGCGACGCCGAGGTCGAGGAAATTACCCTGCCAGGCGCGTAATCCGGAATTACTTGGATGGAAGAAGACGACCCCAAACAGTTTCAGGCGCGGCAACCAGGCCGATTCTTCGTTGTCGGATGGATCGGCGCGATCGTTATTCTGGTCATTCTGACCGCGGGATTGGTTCTGGCGCGAGGCATCTGGATCAGCCGCCAAACCTCGGAACTAACCTCGCAGGCTGATCTCGGCCCGCACGTGCTGGTGGCGCGCGTCGGTCATTCGCCCCGAATCCGCGACGTCAAACTGCCCGCCAACACCCGCGGGTTCGACGAAACCGAGATTTACGCCAAGGTTCCCGGCTATCTGAAGTCGATACTCGTCGACAAGGGAGATCGAGTCCGCGCGGGCCAGCTTTTAGCGGTAATCGAGTCACCCGAAACCGACCAGCAGGTGCGAAATGCGCGGGCGGCTTACGAAATCGCGAAAATCACCGACGAGCGCAATCAGACCCTGGTAAGCGAAAGCGTTATCGCGCAGCAGACCGCCGACGAGTCGCACGCGACGATGTTGCAGGCCAAGGCGACCCTCGAACAGCTTATCGCGACCCAATCGTACGAGAGAATTGTCGCGCCGTTCGACGGGATCATAACCGCGCGCAATGTCGATCCCGGCCATCTGATTCCCGAGGCAACCGCATCCACCAGCACAACCGACGCCATTTTGATGATCGCGCGGATGAAGCCGCTAAGGGTCTACACCTATGTGCCGCAGAACGTCGCGTTGTTCATCCGCAACGGCGACAAGGCGACGATTCGAGTGGACGAATATCCTCAGCGCAAGTTCATCGGATCGATCACCCGCCATCCCGAGGCGCTCGCGCCCGACTCTCGCACGATGCTGGTCGAAGTGGATCTGCCCAACCAGGATCTCGCCCTTTACCCCGGGATGTACGGCAGCGCGGAATTCGTCGTCTCGGTTCCAGCGGGTGCGCCCACCGTGCCGGACGAGGCGCTAATCTTCCGCAACAACAAGGTCTACGTTCCGATCGTCAGCGACAATCGGCTGCATTTATCCGAGGTCGAACTCGGCTATGACAACGGGGTTACGGTTGAAGTTCCGAGCGGTGTCGGACCCGATGACATGGTGGCGCTAAACGTAGGGCAGGCCGCGCGCGACGGCGAACGGGTTCAGCCGGTTGAGCAGTCATC